>DASTSE010000128.1:0-2490 GCA_035760865.1 Dokdonella sp. | reverse complement strand
ACGCGGACGCTCCGCCCGACACCCCGTGAGCGGGTTCAAGGACCACTTCTCGAGCGGCTCCGCGGCGTATGCGCTGCACCGCCCGCGCTATCCGGACGCGCTCTTCGCCTGGCTCGCCGATGTCGCGCCGGGGCGCGCGCTCGCCTGGGACGCGGCGACCGGGAGCGGTCAGGCGGCGACGGGGCTCGCCGAGCACTTCGAGCGCGTCGTCGCGACCGACGCGAGCGCGGACGCGCTTGCCGTCGCACGCGCGAACGCGCGGCGCCTCGGCATCGACAATGTCGAATTCGCGCATGGCGACTGGTTCGTGCCGCTCGAGGATGCGCGCTTCGCGCTCGTCGCATCGAACCCGCCGTACATCGCCGCCGACGATCCGCATCTCGCGCAAGGCGACCTGCGTCACGAGCCGGCCTGCGCGCTCGCGTCGGGCCGTGACGGCCTCGACGCGATCCGCTCGATCGTCGCGGATGCGCCTGCACACCTGTTGCCGCACGGTTGGCTGCTCGTCGAGCACGGCTGGACGCAGGGCGAGGCCGTGCGCGCGCTGTTCGCCCGGCATGGCTTCGGCGACGTGCAGAGCGTGCGCGATCTCGGCGGGCACGAGCGCGTCACCCTGGGCCGGCGCGGCGCCTGAGCGGCGCCGGCGCCCGGCACGCCAGCGGTACCCTGCAACGATTTCTCGGGTCGGGTCCGCGGACGCGTGCGTTCGGATCGCGCCCCGGGGTGCGCGCATTGTGTGCGCCAGTTCGCAGTGCGTGTGTGCACCGTTCGATCCGGCGAGCGTTGGACGGGACACGGAACGCCATGCCGCGAATCGTGAAGATGTGCATCACCTGCACGGCGCCCCCGCGTCGCGCAACGAGCAAGCCCCGAACCGCGTCGCGCGTGAGCGCCACGCACCGGACCTTTCCAATCAGGTACCGGGATCGTCCCGCCGGATGCGGGACCAGGGACCGAGCCAGGGACGGTGGCCACGGACGGTATTGCGCCTAGCGTGTTCCAGCCCCCGCGCGAGCGGGGGTTTTTTTTTCGGAACGACGCGATTCGATCTGCGGGAATGGAGCTTGAAATACGCGGCACACGAAGGCAGAGGATCTCGTCCGGATCGACCTTCCGTGTACTCCGAGTGCTCGGTGTTCCAGTCTTTCGCGTCTTCCGCCAGGCCACGGCGGCACGCGCGTTGCGCGTACCGCCCTACGGCCGCGCGAGCGGGAGGGGGTCGAAGCCGTTGGCGAAGATCGCGTCGCCCGCGAGCTCGATCGCGCCGATGTCGATCGCGCCGTCGGCGGCGCGACCGTGCGCGCCGCCGACCGGCAGTAGCGCCCGTACCGGCTGGAAGTGCGGCGGAAACAGTGCGCCCGCGACCGCGTAGCCTGGGATCGGCTGCGGTGCCGTGTCGCCGGCGTCGTGCAGCGCGCCGCCCGCGGTCGGAGTGAGATCGAGCGCGGCGACGTTCGCGAGTCCCGGGTTCGCACCGGCGATCGTGCCCGTCCATTCGGCCGGCACGAAGGTCGCGCCGGTCGGGATCCAGTTGTTGCTGCCTCCGACCTGGCGCCCGTTCGCCCACACGGCTTCGACCGTGCGCTCGACGCGGATCGTGCCGCCCGCGCTCGCGTACAGCACGTTGTTGTGCGCCTCGACCGCCTGGATGCCGTCGAAGATGCGGAATACCGTCGCGTCCTGGCCCGAGGTCACGAGGATCGTGTTGTTGACGAAGCGGGCGCGACCCTTGCTCTGGCCCGAGCCGTCGCCGCCGACGCGGATCACCGCGCCGAACGCCGGGTTGCTGTGCACGATCACGTTGCCGACGACGTCCTGGTCCTCGCGCACGAGGTCGACGCTCCAGCCATCCTGCTGCGTCGCTTCGTCGGGTCCGATGAGTTCGAGTTCATGGTAGGCCGCGCCCTCGAACCAGTTGTAGTAGATCTGGCTGCGCTCGTGGCGATCCTTGAGCAGGTTGCCGCCGTTGCCGTCGTGCACGTAGCAGTACTGCATGCGGAAGAGCGAGCCCGGATGCGCGATCTCGTCGCTCTGGATGTACAGCGGGTGCTGCGAAGTGCCGTTGCCGGCATCGTAGATCTCGCTGTACTCGAGCGTGAACGAACCGGAGAACTGGTCCGTGCTCAGGATGCCGTGCGCGGCGCAGCCATGGATCACGCTGTCGCGCACGGTCACGTCGTGCGCGCCTTGCAGGATGCAGCGCGCCGTGCCGCCGGTGACTTCGAAGCCTTCGAACACGAGGTGGTCGGACTGGCGGAACTCGACCGTGTTGCCGCCGCCCGAGATGATCGGCCGATGGCCGTTCACGCGCACGCCGCGGATCACGAGCGGATGGCCGTCGCCGCCGCCCGCTTCCTCGGGCACGACCACGCCGCCGGGGTACGTCGCGTCGCCGTCGACCTCGACGACATCGTCGGCGCCGACGTCGACTGCGGCGAACAGCGCGTTCAACGTGGGGTACGTGCGCGTCGGCCCGACCTGATACGTCGC
>DASTSE010000127.1:0-8738 GCA_035760865.1 Dokdonella sp. | reverse complement strand
CCAGCTGCGAGGGCTGGTAGAAGCCCATCGGTTGCGAGTTCAGCAGGGCACAGGTGAATGCCGCCGGGTGATGGCGCTTGAGCCATGACGAGGCCCAGGCGAGCAGGGCGAAACTCGCCGCGTGCGATTCCGGGAAGCCGTATTCGCCGAAGCCCTGTATCTGCTGGAAGATCCGTTCGAAATACGCTTCTTCGTAGCCGCGCGCGATCATGCCGTCGTGGATGCGGTCGCGGAAATGGCCGAGCCCGCCGCGGCGCTTCCACGCTGCCATCGCACGCCGCAACTGGTCCGCTTCGCCGGGCGTGAAGCCGGCGACGACCTGGATGAGCTTCATCACCTGTTCCTGGAAGATCGGCACGCCGAGGGTGCGCTCGAGCACGCTCCTGACCGCGGATTCGTCCCGGCCGGCCTCGCGTTCGCGCCGCGATTGCGGGTAGGCGACGGCTTCCTTGTCCTTTCGCCGCCGCAGGTAGGGATGGACCATGTCGCCCTGGATCGGACCGGGACGGACGATCGCGACTTCGACGACGAGGTCGTAGAACGTGCGCGGTCGCAGGCGCGGCAGCATCGACATCTGCGCGCGCGACTCGATCTGGAACACGCCCACCGTGTCGGCCTCGCAGATCATGTCGTACACCGCATCGATGCGGCCGTCGCCGCGGTCCTCGCCTTGCGGGATGTCGTGCAGCGAGGGTCGTCCGCCGTGGTACGGGTGCGTCCACAAGCCGTGTCCGTGCAGCAGGTCGAGGCACTTGCGGATGCAGGTGAGCATGCCGAGCGCGAGCACGTCGACCTTGAGCAGGCGCATCTCCTCGAGGTCGTCCTTGTCCCACTGGATGATCGTGCGTTCCGGCATCGCCGCGTTCTCCACCGGCACGAGGTGGTGCAGCGGCCGTTCGGAGATCACGAAGCCGCCGACGTGCTGCGACAGGTGGCGCGGAAAGCCGCGCAACTCGCCCGCGAGCGCGAACAGCTTGCGCAGTGTGCGGCTGGACGGACCGAAGCCGCGCTCGCGCAACACGCTCTCGAACGGCTGCCCGCTGCGGATGCGCGAGAACATGCCGCTCAGGACATCGAGCTGGTCGTCGGGTACGCCGAGCGCACGGCCGACGTCGCGGATCGCGCTCTTGCTGCGATAGCTGATCACGGTCGCGGCGAGTGCGGCGCGTTCGCGCCCGTATTTGCCGAAGATGTGCTGGATCACTTCTTCGCGACGTTCGTGTTCGAAGTCGACGTCGATGTCGGGCGGTTCGTCGCGCTCCTCGGAGAGGAAGCGTTCGAACAGCAGGTTGCCGTTGTCGGGATCGACGGCGGTGATCCCGAGGCAATAGCAGACGGCCGAATTGGCGGACGAGCCGCGGCCCTGGCACAGGATCGGCGGCTCCTGCGCGCGCGCCCACGCGACGATCTCCTCGACGGTCAGGAAGAAGTGCTCGTAGCCGAGCTTCCCGATGAGCGCGAGTTCCTTCTCGATCTGCACGCGCACGGAGGCGGGCACTCCCCGTGGCCATCGCTTCGCCGCGCCGTCCCAGGTGAGCGCGCGCAAATGGGCGATCGCGTCGAGCCCTGCCGGCACGAGTTCCTGCGGATAACGATAATCGAGCTTGCGCAGGTCGAAGTCGCAACGCCCGGCGACGCGCAGTGTTTCGGCGAGCAGTTCGGCCGGATACAGCGCGGCGAGATCGTCGACGCGACGCAGGTGCCGTTCGCCGTTCGCAAACAGCGCGTGTCCCGCCTCGGCGACGGTGCAACCGAGGCGGATCGCGGTCATCACGTCCTGCAGGGCGCGGCGCCGACGCACGTGCATGTGCGCGTCGCCGGCAGCGACGGGGGTGAGCGCATGGCGGGTGGCGAGCGCGTACAGCCGTTCGACGCGCACGTCGTCGCGGTCGCGGTGCCGCTCGACCGCGAGCCAGGCGCGGCCGCGGAAACGACGCGCGACCCATGCGGCGTGTTCCTCGTCCTGCATCGCGTCGCCGCGAGGAACCCACAGCACGAGCACGCCTTCGCCGAGTCGTTCGGCGTCGGCGCGCACGAGCCGGTATTCGCCCTTGGCGCTGCGCCGGCGTCCGGCCGTGATCAAGCGGCACAGGTCGCTGTAGCCGTCCGCGTTCGCCGCGAGCAGCACGAGGCGGGGGCCGTCCTCGAGCTGCACCTCGCTGCCGACGATGAGCTTGACGCCCGTTTCTTCGGCGGCCTGCAGCGCACGCACGATGCCGGCGAGCGAGCATTCGTCGGTGATCGCGAGGGCGGCGTAACCGAGCTGCTTCGCGCGCCCGAACAGTTCGAGCGCGCTCGATGCACCGCGCTGGAACGAGAAGTTCGACAGGCAATGCAGTTCGGCATAGCGGGGCTCCGCCGCGTCCGCCGCGCGGAACGCCGGTTCGCTCGTCCGTGGCGCTGCGTCGGCGTCCGCAGCCGAGGGGCGCCGGCGCAGCTTGTGCAAGCCGCTGCGTGGATCGTCGGCGATCGGATCGACGCCGGGGAGCCCCGGTTCGAGCGGTGCGCGCAGGCGACGGCGCTTCGGCGGGCGCGGTGGTGCGTTCACGCGAACCAGCCTTGCAAGGTCCATGGCGCATCGCGGTCGGGCGTGCGCCCGGCGTCGACGAAGGCCCAGGCGCGCTGTCCGCTGCATGTCTCGATGATGTAGTAGTCGCGGCGTTGATCGCCCTCGTCCCACCAGCCGCTTTCGATGCGTTCGGGACCGGCCAGCACGCGAACCGGCCGTCCGCGCAGGGGCAGCGGACGGCGCAACAGCCAGAACGGGCGCGCGGTCGGCGTCGCGGCGGGAGCATGGCATTGCATGGAGAGCGGCACGAAGCGCCAGGCGCGATCGGGACGGTGGTCGGCGACGCACGCGAGTCCCTGCAGCGCCGCATCGCCGAGACGCGCGCGCAGGCGTTCGACCAGCGCGGGCCAGTCGAGCTGCTCGCGGCGATTCGTTTCGAACAGGTCGCGATGCAGCGGGCACAGCGGCGGCAGGTCGTCGGCGCGCAGGGCGAGCGCATGCACGGGGGCGACGAGTTCGACGCGTTCGAGTCGCGCGCGCGCGAGTTCGAGCAACGATGCCGCGTCCCGTTGCGGTGCGAGCAGGCCGATGTCGATGCGCGTATGCGCGTCGCGCTCGTGGCCGAGTTCGATGGCGAAGCGCTGCACGCCGCCGTCGCGGGCGACGAGGAACTGCGCGAATTCGCGCACGAGGCGCTGCAGCGGAAACGCGAGCGCGGTATGCGATTCGATGCCGTAGCCGAACTCCATGCGGCGCGCGTAGCGTTGCGGCGGCTGCCAGCGCGGCAGCGTCTCCGCGACGAGGCCGCGCATGCGGTCGAGATGGGCGAGGGCGGGCTGGCCGATGCGCCGCGCGAGTTCCGCGCGCGGCAGGCGAAACAGGTCGCCGAGCGTGCGCATGCCCATGCCGTGCAGCGCCGCGACGATCTTCGGATCGAGGCCGCTCGCGACGAGCGGCGCCGCATCGAGCGCGAGCGCCAACTGCGCCGGCGTGGGCAGCGCGATCGCGGGCCGGCAGGCCGCGAACACGCGCGCAGCGGTCGCGGTCGGCGCGGCCGCGAGCGTGCAGGCATGGCCGAGCCGCTCGACGTCCGCGCGCATCCGACGCTCGAGCGCAGGCCAGCCGCCGAACAGCTTCAGGCTCGCGCCGACTTCGAGGAACAGCGCATCGGGTCCGGCAATGCTGATGTCGGCGCTGTAGCGATAGGCATGGTCGGCGAGCGACGCGAGCGCCTGTCGCTCGGCCGCTTCATCCCGTGGCGCGACGACGAGACCGGGACAGAGCAGTTGCGCGCTCGCGAGCGGTTGCTGCGCACGAACGCCGGTCTTGCCCGCAGCCGCATTCGCGAGCACGACATGCCGCCGCTGTTGCGGGCCGTCGACGACCGCCTGCGGCCGATCGGCCGGCACGCCCGAATGGAGCGCCTCCAGCGCCAGCCGGGGATAATGCAGGCAGACCCAGAACACGCATGCCTCGATGCATCAGGCGCGCAGCCCGAGCGCGTGCGACTGTTCGCCGAAGCGGCCGCGGCATTTGAGGATTTCGAGGCGCGGCTCCTTGTCGCCGGGCTCGAGCCGGAGTCGCAATGCCGCCGGACTCGCTTCATGCGCGGCGGACAGTGGACGGAACACGAAGCCGAAGGTGCCACCGGTTTCCGCGGCGAGCTGCAGTCGACGCAACTGGCGATAATCGCAGCGCGGCAGCCAGTTCAATACCGCGCCGCAACACCCGGCGCGCAGGCATTGCTCGGCGGTCCAGTGGGTGTCGGACGCGTTCGCGTCGATGTGCACGAGCTGGGCGAGGTCGACGCCGGCCGCGGCGAGTGCCGGAGCGTAGGGAATGTACGGCGGCGCCACCAGCACGACGCGTTGGCGTGCCTGGGTCAGGGTCGCGAGCGCAGGCAGCAGCAGGCTGCATTCGCCGAGGCCGTCTTCGGCGACGAGGATCTCGCTGAGCGCACCGCGCGGCCAGCCGCCGCCCGGCAGCAACGCGTCGAGTTCGGCGAGGCCGGTCGCGAGCGCATCGCTGCGCGGCGCCTTGACCGTCCCACGACGCCAGATGCCCGGGTGGCGCAGCACGTCGGCGAGGGCCGTTTCGTCGCGGCGCGCGGGCGCAGCGGCGGCGCGCGACGGCACCGGGACGACAGGCGGTGCGAAGAGCGGGTAGTCACCGGTGTTCGCTGCGGCTTCGGAAAGATTCGTCGTGAACATGCCGGTTCATCCGTGGCGAAGTCGGTCGGAGGGAGCGGGGCGGATCAGGCCGACGTACACGCCCTCGATCGCGAACGCATGCCGTTCGGGGTCGACGTCGATCGGTTCGAAATCCGCATTCGCGGGCAACAGGCGGATGCGGTCGCCGCGCTGTTCGAGCTGCTTGACGGTGACTTCGTCGTCGAGCCGCGCGACGACGATGCGGCCGTGCGCGGCCGTCTGCGTGCGATGCACGGCGATGAGGTCGCCGTCGAGGATGCCGGCATCGCGCATGCTGAGACCGACGACGCGGAGCAGATAGTCCGCGCGCGGACGGAACAGGTCCGGATCGACGCCGTGCTCCGTTTCGATGTTTTCCGCAGCGAGGATGGGGCTGCCGGCGGCAACCCGGCCGACGAGGGGGAGCCAGGTTGCCGCCGGCGCCCGCGAGCGAAACGAAAGGCGCAGGCCACGATGATGCGGCGATCGTTCGAGTGCGCCCTTGCGGACCAGCGCCTCTACATAATCCTGCGCTGAACTATGGCTTGCAAGCCCAAGATTTTCCGCAATTTCGCGCAGGCTCGGCGCGCAGCCATGGCGCTCGATGTGCTGCCGGATGCAGTCGAGCACGCGGCGCTGGTTGGTGGTCAGGCGCAGATCGTCCATGGCGCGAATGTACGTACATTCGTACGTATTCGCAAGAGGGCGGCGATCACGCCGGTGCGGGCGCCTCCGATGGCGTCGCGAGCAACCGCCTCACGCGGCCGCGCAGGCGGGCGAGTTCCCGCTCCATCATGGCTTTCAGCGGCGCACGATCGACGCCGGCGAACGGCGAACCGCGCCCGCAATGTTCCTGCACGAGGCTGCGATCCTGCGCTTCGCCGAGCAGCTCGGCGATGCGCTTGTCGTGCCGGTTCGCGGCAGAATGCCGGCCGAGTGCGCGCTGCTGCTGGGAGAGGCGGCGCACGCGACGGCGCCAGCGATGCCAGTCTTCGGGCTTGCCGCGCTCGCCGGCGCGCCGGCCCGCGTCATCGGCGCGAGTACGGCTGCGCGCGAGCGCTGCACGGATCGTGGCCGCGTCGACGTCGTCCCACGGCAATGCACGCAGGGCGCCGAGCAGGCTCGCGATGAGGACCCGCCGCGCGTGCATGCCGGGATCCCCGGCGCATTCGGCACGAGCCCGGTGGGCCCGTTCGCGCGCGGCGGCATTGCGCGCCCGCCGGAGCAGGGCCGCTTCGTCGGCGTCTTTGCTGCGTTCGGCGAGCGCGGCGAGCGCACTCGCCAGCGCGTGCGCATCGCGCAACGCCGACAGGCCGCGATTGAGCTTGCGCAGTTCGCGATCGACGAGGCTCCCTGCGGGAGCGAGCGCCGATGCGCCGAGGGCGAGCGTCGCCCGTGCACGCCGCAGCGACTTGCGCGCCTGGTGCACGCCCTCGTGCAAGCGCCCGCCACGCCAGCCGAGACAGGCGATCGCACGCGTGAGTTCATCGGCGGCGTAGTCGCGCAAGAGCGCGCCGGGGCGCGAAGGCGTGACCGGTACGGGGCTCGTCGTGGACGGGCGTTGCGGCATGCCCGGGCAGCTTAGCGCGCCGGTGCCATGCACGGAGCATGACCCCGCGTGCCGTGCACATGCGTTGCATCGTCCGCGGTCGACGACCGGGTGCAATATGACCGGCGGTCGGGAGCCGGCACATGGGATGGACGGGGAAAGGAGGAGACATGAAGCGTGCATTGTCGGTTCTGTTCGGCGTGATTGCGTCCGGCGCAACTGCATCCGGCGCGATTCCATCCGATGCGATCGCGGCCGCCGCGTCCGCGGCCGATCCGCACGTGCGCATCGCCGCGACGTCGGCATCGCGTTCGATCGCCGAACCGTTGTTCGACGAGGGCCGCGCGACCGATCCGTACTTCGACGCGTTCTACGCCGACATGGTCGAACGCTTGCCGACGCAGGAGCGGGTCGAACGCGCGCTGGAGCTCGCGATCAATCGCCGCGAGGGAGCGGCCGCGTACGTGATCCGCAACGCCCAGCGATGGCGCGGGTCGTTCGGGCCGGGCGAGCGGCTGGACGCGCTCGTCGGCCTCGGCGGCGATTCGCCGCTGATCGAAGTGCGCATGGCCGCATTCGAAGTCCGTCTGGCCGAATTCGGGCTGGAAAAGTCGCGCGCGCAAGTCGATCGGCTCGTGCGGCAGATGGCCGACGACCCGCAACGCTTCTCCGCCTGGGCGCTGTGGAACCTCGGCCTGCTCGGCGCACGCGGCGTCGAGCGCGAGCGCATCCTGCCGGAACTGCTGTCGGCCGCGCATGCCGGCGACGAGTCGCTGCGTCGTTGGGCGGTCGAAGCGCTGGCGATGTTCGGCGGCGTCGAGAGCATCCCGCCGCTGCTCGACGTCGCCGCGCACGAGCCGTCGCCACGCGTGCGCGAACGCGCGTTCTGCGCGCTCGCGCAATCGGGCACCTTGCACCTTGCCGAACGTTACGAAGCGGTACCGGGCCTGTTCGCGATCGCCTCCGACGCGCGCGGCGATCGGCGATCGGTCTCGTGGGCGTTCCAGGCCTTGCGCGAGATCACCGGCATCCGAGGCCTCGACGACGATGCGGCGTCATGGCAGTCGCGGCTCGAGCAGGCGAACCTGCTCTAGCCCGGCTGACCTGCGGCATGCATCGCCCGGTTCGTGGCGATCCAGAAGGCAGCGCGATGCAATCGGGGAAAAAAGACCCCGGCGCGAGGCCGGGGTCGGAGTGTCGCGGCACGCCGGCATGCGGCGTACCTCGTTGCGGCGCGTCGTTACGGCGTGATCGTGCCTTTCAGCGAAACGCCCGAGTACGCGGCGTAGGCGCGCACGTTGACGTAGTACGTGCCGGCCGTCGGTGCATTGAACGTGCAGGTTTCGCTGTTGCCCGAGAGGTACGGGCGGCAGTCGTAGGTCGACGTGTTCGGCGCGCTGCCGCGGCGGACGTACAGATCCGCGTCACCCGTGCCGCCGGAGATCGTGAACACGACCTTCGTCTGGCCCGACGGAACGACCAGCGTGTAGTTCGGCGACGTCGTGCCCTTGGCCTGCGAGGCGAGCGCGACCGGCACGCCGCTCGTGAGCACCGTGCCGCCGCCGCCACCGCCGCCACCCGTGCTGTAGCTGCCAGTCAGGCTCATGCCGGAGAAGCTGCTGTAGGCGTGCACGAGCACGTAGTACTTGCCGGTCTGCGCAGTCGGGATATTGCAGGTCTCGCTGTTGCCGGAAACCCACGAGCGGCAGTCGTAGCTCGAGGTGGTGGGCGCGGAACCGAACTTCACGTAGAGGTCCGCATCGCCCGAGCCGCCCGAGGTGACGAACTTGAGGCCGGTCGCGCCCGACGGCACGTCGAGCGTGTACAGCTTGTCGCTGCCGGTCGCACCGGAGATGCCGGTCACTGCGACGCCATTGGTGAGCGGTGTCGGCGTACCGCCACCGCCACCGCCTCCGCCGTTGCAGCTCACGCCGACCGCAGCGAACGCGGCCGTGACGTCGGCCTTGACGAAGCCGAGGTCGGTCGCCGCCGTCTCCACGCCGCAGGCGCCGCTGTTGAACGTACTCGACGGCGTCCAGTACAGGCTGTTCGCGCGCGCGAACGATTTGAACGCCTTGACGGTGTCCCAGCCCGAGGTCTTGGCGAGCGTGCAGAACGCCTTGTTGTAGACGCCCGAGGAATAGTGCACGTCGAGCGAGCTGGTGTAGTCGGCTGCGTTGTCGATCGAGCCGCCGTCCTGCGGCGGGTTACACATGTAGCGTAGCGCGCCGGATGCCTTGAATACCTCGGGGCCGACGAGGAAGTCGTTGCTGCCCTTCCAGTAGTACTCGGTCGCTTCGCCGCCCATGTCCGAGAACGCCTCGTTCATGCCGCCGGATTGGCCGGAGTAGGTGAGGCTGGAGTGCTGCTCGGTGAAGCCGTGCGAAACCTCGTGGCCGGCGACGTCGGCGCTGACCAGCGGGTAGAAGGTGCTGGCGCCGTCGCCGAAGCTCATCGTCGAGCCGTCCCAGAACGCGTTCTCGTAGTTGCG
>DASTSE010000126.1:0-11049 GCA_035760865.1 Dokdonella sp. | reverse complement strand
CGACTTCGCGAGCGCGATCGTCGCCGGCGCGGCCGCGCGCGGCCTCATCGCGCGCGCGCCGCGCGTCGTGCCGATCACGACCGCGGATTTCCCGACCCGCGCGCGCCGCCCGGCCTGGTCCGTGCTCGACGGCTCGAAGCTCGAAAACGCATTCGGGCTACAATTGCCCGATTGGCGCGCGGGTCTGGACCAGGTCCTCGACGAACTCGCGCCCGCCGGCCCGGCGTGATGCGCCGCGGCCGGGCCTGAAGCGCCGGCCGCCTGCCGGCGCAGGAGTTTCGATCCATGCTCGTCCCCGTGATCCTGTCCGGCGGTGCCGGCACCCGCCTCTGGCCCGTTTCGCGCAGCGCCTACCCGAAGCCGTTCATGCGCATGGGCGACGGCGAGTCGCTGCTCAAGAAGACGCTCGACCGCGCGCTGCGTTGCTCCGACGACGGCACCGTGCTCACGGTGACCGGCCGCGACTACTATTTCCTCACGCGCGACGAGTACGCGCAGCACGACGGCGCGAACCTCGACCGCCTGCCGTTCCTGCTCGAGCCTGCCGGACGCAACACCGCGCCCGCGGTCGTGCTCGCCGCGCTGCATGCGCGCGACCGCGTCGGCGCCGACGCGACCCTGCTGATCCTGCCCGCGGACCATCTCATCCGCGACCTCGACGCGTTCGTCGCCGACGCGCGCCGCGCCGCGGCGCTCGCGCAGGACGGCTGGCTCGTCACGTTCGGCATCCGTCCGACGCATCCGGAAACGGGGTTCGGCTACATCCGCATGGGCGCGGCGATCGACGCGCGCGAGGGCCGTGCTGTCGCGGCGTTCGTCGAGAAGCCGAACCTGCAGACCGCGGAGAGCTACGTCGCTTCGGGCGATTACGTGTGGAATTCGGGCATGTTCTGCTTCCGCGCCGATGCGCTGCTCGCGGTCGCCGCCGACGTCTGCCCCGACGTGCTGAAGGCGGCCGAAGCCTGCCACGCGCACGCGATCAACCACGACAGCCCGATCGAGTTCGACCGCGACGCGTTCCTCGCCCAGCCCGACATCTCGATCGACTACGCGATCATGGAGCGCGCGCCGAAGGTCGCGGTGGTGCCGGCGACGTTCGACTGGAGCGACATCGGTTCGTGGAAGGCGATGAGCGACCTCGAGGCCGACGCCGACGACCAGGGCAACCGCGTGCGCGGCCAGGCGATCGTCGTCGAGAGCGCGAACTGCTACATCCAGTCCGACGCGCGCATGGTCGCCGCGGTCGGCGTGCAGGACCTCGTCATCGTCGACACCGGCGATGCCGTGCTCGTCTCGCACCGCGAGCGCGCGCAGCAGGTCAAGCTCGTGGTCGAGCGCCTGCGCGCGACCAACCATGCGGCCGCGAGCGTGCACCAGACCGTACATCGCCCGTGGGGCAGCTACACCGTGCTCGAGGACGCCGACGACTGCAAGGTCAAGCGCCTCACCGTGAAGCCGGGCCACGTGCTGTCGCTGCAGCTGCACCATCGCCGCAGCGAGCATTGGACCGTGGTCGAAGGCACCGCGAAGGTGCGCGTCGGCGAGGAGGAGTTCCTGCTCCAGCGCAACGAGTCCACCTATATCCCGATGGACACCGTGCACCGGCTCGAGAACCCGACCGATCGCGACATCCACCTCATCGAGGTGCAGTGCGGCGATTACTTCGGCGAGGACGACATCGTGCGTCTCGAAGATCGCTACGGGCGCGCGCCTGCAGCAACGAAATGACCGCGCGCACGACGCGACGTCGTGCGCGGCGCGAACACCGCGGGAGCGACCACAGACTCGAAGATGCTCGCGTTCCTCGATGCCTCGATCGGCCGGGATGCAGCCGCGCACTAGCCGCCGCAGTCGCGCGCGCACGCATGTTGCCGCGCGCGCGTGCGACGCCACAGCGAGGGCACGATTCCTGCGACGGATGTGGCTGAACGTGCTGCAGTGCGACCCGCAGCGACGCACGCCTGTGGTAGAAACGGAAGGGTCCGGCCCCGCACGGGGGCGCGCATGGCGCGCGCGGCCGGAACCGGCAACGAAGGGAGAGGATTGATGACGTCACGCCAACTGGGGATGCTCGCTGCGATCGCGGCCATGGTCGCGGCGCCCGCGTCGGCGGAAGAGGCCGCGCCTGCCGCCGCCGCTCCCACCGCCGTGTCGTACGCGGATCTCGCCCGCCACGAGCAGTTCCGCGACGTGAAGATCTCGCCGAACGGCGACTACCTCGCCGCGGCCGCGGTCGTCGACGGCAAGGCCGTGCTGTCGCTGATCCGCCTGTCGGACATGAAGGGCGTGAACCTGCGTCCGCGCGACACGCGCGAGCTCGCGTCGTTCTGGTGGGTCGCGCCGACCCGCGTCATGTACACCATCGGCGAACGCAGCGGCGCGCTCGAGATGCCGGTCCCGACCGGCGAGCTGTACGCGGTGAACGCGGACGGCACCGGCGACGGCGTGCTGTTCGGCTACCGCGCAGGCAACCAGGGCGCGACCCATATCGCCCACGCGACGAGCCGGCGCGCATACGCGACGCTCGTCGACCCGCTGCGTGAGGATCCCAAGCACGCGCTCATCGCGGCGTACTCGTTCAACAGCACCAACGGCGTATTCCCGACGGTCGAGAAGATCGACCTCTACACCGGCGCGACGATGCCGGTCACGACGTCGCCGATGCGCGACGCCGGCTTCATCACCGATCATCATGGCGTCGTGCGCTTCGCGTTCGGCACCGACGTCGACCAGGCGAAGAAGGTCTGGTACCGCGCGGGCGAAGACGCCCAATGGGAACTCCTGTTCGACGAGAACAAGGACCACCAGCGCGTGCGCCCGCTCGGCTTCAACCGCAAGGAAGAGAAGGTCTACTTCGAGTGCGGCGGCAGCCACGGCGTAGGCGGCGTCTGCCTCTGGGACGCCACCACGCGCAAGATGTCGACATTGTGGAGCGGCACCGTGAGCGGCCCGCTCGAACTCGTGCCGTCCGCGGACGACAAGGACGCGATCGCGCTGCGCGCGATGCCCGACCGCACCGCGACCACGCTCATCGATGCGCAGGCGCCCGAAGCGAAGCTGCTCGTCGGCCTGCTGCAGCAGTTCCCGGGCGAGGACGTGCGCATCACCAGCGCGTCGCTCGACGGCAGTCGGATCGTGTTCTCGGTCAGCAGCGATCGCAATCCGGGCCAGTTCTTCCTCTACGACGGCAAGACGCACAAGGCGAGCTTCCTGCTCGCGAACCGGCCGTGGATCAAGCCGGACCGGATGGCCGCGGCCGAACCGATCGCGTTGAAGGCGCGCGACGGCATGTCGCTGCACGGCTACCTCACGCGTCCGCCGGGCAAGGAGCAGGCGAAGAACCTGCCGCTCGTCGTGTACGTGCACGGCGGGCCGTACGGCATCCGCGACAGCTGGGAGTTCGATCCGTACGTGCAGCTGCTCGCCACCCGCGGCTACGCGGTGCTGCAGGTCAACTTCCGCGGCTCGGGCGGCTACGGCTTCGACTTCGTCAAGGCCGGCTACCGCGAGTGGGGCGGCAAGATGCAGGACGACGTCACCGACGCGACGCGCTGGGCGGTCGAGCAGGGCATCGCCGATCCGAAGCGCCTGTGCATCTTCGGCGGCAGCTACGGCGGCTACGCCGCGCTCGAGGGCGCGGTGAAGGAGCCCGATCTCTACCGCTGCGCGATCGGCTACGTCGGCGTGTACGACCTGCGCCTCATGTACACGCGCGGCGACATCCCGCAGTACTCCTTCGGCGAGCACTACCTCAAGCTCGTGCTCGGCGAGAACGACGAGCAGCTCTGGGACCGTTCGCCGGTCGCGCACGCCGACCGCATCAAGGCGAAGGTCATGCTCATCGTCGGCGGCCAGGACTGGCGCGTGCCGCCGGTGCAGGGCGAAGCGATGCACTCGGCGCTCAACAAGGCGCACATCGACCACGAGTGGCTGTACGAGCGCACCGAGGGCCACGGCTTCTACGACGAGGGCCACGCCGAGGACCTGTTCAAGCAGCTGATCGCGTTCCTCGACAAGACCATCGGGCCGCAGGCGGCATCGAGCGCGAAGTAACGGCGCGTGCAGCCGTGCCGCGTCAGCGACGCGGCGCGCGCGCTACGCCCAGCAGCGGCGGCGCGCCGAGGCAGGCGAGCAGCGCGAGCAGCCATCGCATCGACGACGCGTCGGCGTGCGCGCCGCCAAGCGGCACTACGGCGTCGACGCCCGACAGCGTGATCGCGAGCAGGAAGCAGGCGGCATAGACGAGCGCGAACGCGGCGTACAGGCGGCGGCGAAAGCGCGCGAACGCGCGTGCCTCCTCGCGCGCGCGGCGTTCGACGGCCCCGGCGGTCTCCCGCGCGAAGTTCGACGGCAACGCCGGCTCCGGCAGCGCGCGCAGCCCGCGCGCGAGCACGCGGTAGCGCAACCGGCGCACGTCGCCGAGCGCAGGCAGGCCACGGCGTTCGTCGTCGAGCGCCTGCTCCTGCAGCGCCCATTCACGCTCGTCGATCGACGCGCCGTCGTCGCGGTCGTGTTCGCGCGGTCGGTTCATGGCATGGCTCCGTTCGGCGCTTCGAGCAGTTCGCGCAGGCGCAGCCGCGAACGGTAGAGATGGCTCTTGATCGTACCCGCGGGCAGCGCCGTGATCGCCGCGATGTCGGGTATCGACAGTTCCTCGATGTGGTACAGCGTGAGCAGGCTGCGCTGGATCGGCGCCAGGCGCGCGATCGCGGCGTGCAGGCGGCTTGCGGCAGCCGCGTCGTCGCAGGCGGCTTCGAAGTCGAACGCATCGATTTCGTCGTCGCGCACGCGTGCATCCGCATCGTCCGCGTCGGGCGCGGTCGGCACGGGCTCGCCGCCGATGCGCCGCTCGCGCTGCACGTGACGCAACGCGATCGAATGCGCGATGCGCGCGATCCAGAACTTGAGCGGGCTTTCGAAACGGAACTGGCCGAGATGGCGGAACACGCGCAGGAACGTCTCCTGGCAGACGTCGCGTGCGTCGTCGGCATGCCGCACGATCGGGTGCACGCAGTGCCAGCACAAGCCCTGATACTCGCGCACGAGCCGCTCGAACGCGCCAGGCACGCGCGCGAGCACGGCCTCGACGAGGGCGCGTTCGAGCCGCGGGTCCGGATTCATCGGGGCGCGTCTTCCATGCAGGTACGGATACCTGCACGGCCGCATCGGTTGCAAATGCCGGAGGGGATTTCCGCGCATCGGCGCAATCCCGGCGCTTTCGCCGCTCCCACACGCGGGGGAGGCCGACGCGCGCCGCGCGGCGGGTGAGGGGCCGGAGCGCGACGTCACGCGGCTGCAACCGATCCGCGCGCACGCGTCTCCATGGCTCCTGTGAAGGGCGCAACCGCCGTGCCCCGGCCGGAGAGATCGCGTGGACATCCAGCACACCCTCGTTCCGCTCGCGCTGTTCGCGTGCGTGACGTATGCGTTCAAGGCCGTGCTCGATGCGGTCATGCGCGAGCGCCTGCTCAAGGAGCGCGCGAGCGAGGAAACGATCGACCTCATCCTCGCCGGCGAACGCGCGCAACGCCGCCTCGCCGCGCTGCGCTGGGGCATCCTGCTCGTGTCCATCGCGGCCGGGTTCGGCATCGTGCAGTGGATCGGCTGGCAGGAGCTCGATGCCGGGGTCATCGCCGTGCTCGTCGGCGCGACCGGCGTCGGCCATCTCGTCTTCTACACGCTCTCGCGTCGCCAGCCCTGAGTCGTCCCCACTGCGGTGTCCGTGGCGCCCGCGCGGTGCACGGGCGACTGCACCTTCGTTCCACCTGGAGATCCGCATCATGCCGAAGCGTACCGTGCTGCCTGTTCTTTGCCTGTTGGCCGCCTGTGCATGCGCCGCCCCGCCTTCCCGCGCGCGGTCGCAACCCGCGGCGGCCGTATCGGCGTCGCGGGCGGGCGAGGCGCCCGCGACGACGCGGGCCGCCGCGCGCGAAGCGGCGATCGTGCGCGATGCCGCGCTGCCGTCCGGCGTGCGCGTGCACGCGGAGGCTTCGGCGACGCCGGCGCTCGTCGATGCGATCGTGCGCGCCGACGCGGCGCTGTTCGGCGCCGTATTCGACCGGTGCGACGCCGCGAACGTGCGTGCGCTCGTCACCGACGATCTCGAGTTCTACCACGACCGCGGCGGCGTCGTCGCCGATTCGGGTGATCGCTTCGCCGACGTCATCCGGCGCCAGTGCGAAGCGCGCCGGCGCGGCGACGAGCCGGCATCGCGTCGCGAACTCGTCCCGGGCACGCTCGAGGTGTATCCCGTCGGCGAGGCGGCGGCGATCGAAACCGGCGTGCACCGCTTCTACCAACGCGATGCGGGCGGGCGCGAGACGCTCGTCGGCGCCGCGCGCTTCCTGCACGTGTGGCGCAACGAAGACGGCGCATGGCGTGTCGCGCGCGTCGCGAGCTACGACCATCACGGCGTCGATGCGGCTCCGGCGGCAAGCGCCGAAGGTGCGTCCGCTTCCGATCCCCGCGCTGCGCTCGATGCGCTCGTGCCGGCGCTGCTCGCCGCGAGGCACGTGCCGAGCGCGTCCATCGCGCTGATCGAGGCAGGCCGTGTCGCCTTCGTCGCCGCGTATGGCGAACAGGCGCCCGGCGTTCCGGCAACGACGCGAACCCTCTACAACGTCGCATCGTTGAGCAAGCCGTTGTCGGCCGAGCTCGCCTTGCGCCTCGTCGCAGCCGGGCGCATCACGCTCGACGAGCCGATGGCGAAAACCTGGACCGACCCCGACATCGCCGACGACGAGCGTCGCTGGCAGCTCACGCCGCGGTTCGCGCTGAGCCATCGCACGGGCCTGCCGAACTGGCGGCGCGAGAGCGGCGGCAAGCTCGCATTCCTGCGCGCACCCGGCGAGGCGTTCGGCTACTCCGGTGAAGGCTACGAATACCTCGCGCGCTTCATCGAGAAGAAGCTCGACACGCCGTTCGAGCGCCTCGCCGAGCGCACCGTGCTCGCGCCGCTCGGCCTGCGCGACACCGCGTACACGCGTCGGCCGTGGTTCGATGGCCGCGTCGCGCGGCCGGCCGATGCGGACGGAAGGTTCCTCGAGCCCGCGTTCGCGACGCGCGCGCTCGCTTCCGACCTCGTCTATTCGACGCCGTCCGACTACGCGGCGTTCATTGTCGCCGTCATGCACGGCGACGGCGTCACGCCCGCGCTCGCCGCCGAACGCGCGCGCGTGCAGGCGAGTCGCATGCGCGAGCTCTGCCCGGCGCCCGCGCCCGATTGCCCGAGCGACGCCGGCTTCGGCCTCGGCTGGGAGGTCTACCGCTACGGCGAGGCGCGCGTGCTCATGCACACGGGCATGGACGACGGCGTGTTCACGCTCGCCTACTTCAGTCCCGACCGTGGCAGCGGCCTCGTGCTGTTCACCAACGGTGCGAACGGACCGCAGCTCGTGATGCCGATCCTCGGCCGCCTCGGCCGCGATCGCGATTTCGTCGCGACCTTGCGCCGCCAGGCGCCCTGAGGCGCCGCCAGCGCGCATGGCCGAGTGTGGGCGTCGGCCGCGCCTCCGCGCCGCGCGAACGCGTTCGGGCGCGAACCGGGCCAGGATGTCGCAAACGACCACGTTAGCGCGTTTCTCCGCATCAGGACCCCTGAAGACGGATGCGGCCGATGCACGCAGCGATCGAACTCGACGACTGGCCCGAAGCGGCGCACGCCCGCGCCCGTACCGCGCGCGCGAGCCACCCGCTCGGCGTATTCGATCCGCACGAGTGCGGGGCGTGGGTCGACACCCTTCGTGCGTTGCGCGCGCTGCCGAATCGCGCGCGCGCACATGCCCTCGCGCGTCGCGTCGACGTGGACGAAGCCGACTCCTGAGCGCCCCTGGTCGCGCCGGCTTCCACGGAGGGAAGCCCGGCGCGGTCCGCGTCGCACGCGCGCTCTGCGTCGGAGCGAGGACATCGTCCAACGCGCGATTCGAATACGGCGCCGCGCATGCCGCGCAACGGTCGGCTTCGACATCGCCTGCATCGCGGCTCCGATCGCCTCCCTGCAGTGCTCGCACCATTTGCCCCGCGCGCGCAGCGTGAACTACTCTCCGTTCAAGGGGAGCGGTTTGTCGCCGATTCGCACGGCATCGATAGCGATGCGAGTGCGCCACGCGGTCGGTCGTCGGTCGGTCCCGCCTGTGTCCGTCCCGACAAGCGAGGTCCGCGATGCCCCATCCCTACCAGCGCCGCAAGCCGTTGCCGTTCGCGCTGCTCCTCCTGCTGCCGGGTGCGAGCGCGATCGCGCAGGACATCGAACTGACGCCCGTGACGGGCGGCGCGGTATCGATTCGCGAGGACGGCACGGGCACCGAACGCTTCCGCGTCGAAAGCGACGGCCGCGTGTACGTGCCCGGCCTTCCGGCGACCGCGACCGGCACCGAAGGCGTGTGCCATGCGGCCGACGGTCAGCTGATCCGCTGCGCTTCGATCGCGGGACCGACCGGCCCGACCGGTGCGACGGGCCCGGCAGGGCCGGCGGGTCCGATCGGCCCGGCGGGTGCGACCGGCGCGACCGGGGCGGCAGGCCCCATCGGCGCAACGGGTCCCGCGGGTGCGACCGGCGCCGCGGGCCCGGCTGGAACGACGGGTGCGACGGGCGCCACCGGAGCAGCCGGTCCGGCCGGTGCAACGGGACCTGCAGGTGCGATCGGGCCGACGGGCCCCCAGGGTGCGGCGGGACCCGCGGGCGCGACCGGTGCGGCCGGCGCGCAGGGTGCGACCGGACCCGCAGGCGTCGCCGGGCCCACAGGTCCGCAAGGCACGCCGGGAGCCGTCGGACCGACGGGCGCGATCGGCCCGATCGGTGCGCAAGGCCCGGCCGGTGTCGCCGGACCGACGGGTGCGACCGGCCCGACGGGCGCGACGGGCGCGACTGGCGCGACCGGTGCCACGGGTGCCACGGGTGTCGCGAACGGCGTTTCGCGCATCGTCCACGGCTGCGTGGCCTCCGATGGTTCGACGCTGTCGGCCGGGTCCGGCGGCTGGACGTCGTCGTGCGCAGGCAATTGCAGTTCGGTCGTCACGGGCAGCAACACGACGTACACGGTGAACTTCGCCACCGCGTTCGCGACCGCACCGACGATCACGCTCACCACCCTCAATCCGGAAATCTACATTCCCGATGGCGGCCGCTACCCGAACGTGCCGGTCGTCGTCTCGCGCGCGGTCGGCACTTTCACCGCGCAGATGGGCAGTCCGAGCGCGCCGCTGCTCAACAACAGTTATCCCAATGCGTTCTGCTTCATGGCGCTGAACTGAGCGCCGACGCGGCACGGCCGAAGCGCGCGTTCGCCTCGATGCGCGCGCGCTCGGCGGGCGGCAGTGCGGGGTCGGCGAGCAGCGCCTCGCACAGCGCGGCGCATTCCTCGCCGCGGCCGATGTAATACGCGGCGATCGCCTGCTCGTCGCGTGCGCGCCAGCGGTAGACCGACTGGTCGACGAACAGCAGGTCCGCGGGCGGCGGCAGTTCCGCCGCCACCCGCGCATGCGCCCAGGCCGAGGCGTGGCGCCCGAGCTGCCGCAGGTAGCGCGCGAGCTCGCACAGCGGCTCGGCCCGCGAGGGCCGCGCGTCCCACGCGGCGAGGTAGGCGTCGATCACTGCAGCGGGCTCCGCGCCGAGGCGCTCGAGCATCGCCGCGACCTGGAAGCGCGCATACCATGCTTCCTCTTCCCAGCCGCCCATCGCGACGCGGCGGCGGTACGCATCGAGCGCGCGCTGCGTCTCGCCGGCATCGCGCAGGCTCTGCGCGAGGTAGAACGCGTAGCGCGCATGGCCGGGTTCGCGCCGCAACGCTTCTTCCAGCACGGCGGCGTCGTCGAGGTACTTGTCGCGCAGTGGGCGCCGGCTGCGCGCGCCGTCCGGAAAGCTGCACACGCGCACCGCGTCGAGCCGATCGATGCGTGGCTGCGGCGACGCGGCCGGGTATTCGTGCAACACGCCTTCCCAGCGCCAGCCGGCGTCGTGGCGCAGCAGTTTCGCGCTCGCGTACTCGAACTCGCTGCCGGCGAGACGCTGGCGCAGGTAGTAGGCGGGTGCGTCCAGCGCGGGCGGCAGCGGCGATCCGGCATCGACTTCGATGATCTCGTCGGCGTCGATGATGAGCGCGTAGTCGCCATGACCGCGCGCGAGGTCGAGCGCCTGGTTGCGGTTGGTCGCGAAGTCGACCCACGGCCGTTCCTCGAGGCGGCCCGGCAGGTCCGCGAGCAGCTCGCGCACGCGCGCCTGCGTGCCGTCGCTGGAGCCCGTGTCGACGATGGCCCAGGCGCCGATGAGCGGCCGCACCGACGCGAGGCAGCGCGCGATCACCGCGGCTTCGTTGCGCACGATCATGCTGAGGCACACTTGCGGCGCGAATGGCGCGCGTGCGACCGGTGTGGCGGGAGAGGGCAGTGTGGGGGGCATCGCCTCGGCGAGGTGACGCGGCGACGTTGACCGCGCGCGACGATGCTAGGCAGCGCGACGCGCGCGTGCAACTTTCGCGGCAGGCTTGTTCTACCCTGCGCGATCGACGAACATCGCGTGACGATCATGTCGGGAGGGGCGCCGTGACTTCACTACGCATTCCAGCGGCCGCGTGCGCCGCGCCTGCATGGGCGCTGCTTGCCGCGGTCGGTATCGCGCAGGCCGGCACCACGCGCATTCCCGCCGGCAGGCTGCAGCTCGATGGACACCTCGCGTCGTCGAGCGTGGACGTGTCGGGCAGCGGCGTGCTCGGCGGCGACGGCGTCGTCGGCGGCGCCGTCATGCTCGCGGCCGGCGGCACGATCGCGCCGGGGCGGCGCACCCAGGTCGGCGAACTCGGCGCCGATGCGCTGACCTGGCAGGGCGGCGGCGACATCGCGTTCCGCCTCGGTGCGAACGAACTCGCGTCGGACCACATCGCGCTGAGCGGCGCGCTCACGCGCCAAGGCACGGGCGGCTGGACCTTCCGCTTCGACGACGGCAGCGCGCCGCCGACGCCGGGCGCGACCTACACGCTCATCAGCTTCGCGACGCAGGCGGGTTTCACCGCGGCGGACTTCAGTTACACCTATGCCGGCAACGCCGCCAACCTC
>DASTSE010000125.1:0-8968 GCA_035760865.1 Dokdonella sp. | reverse complement strand
GCCGGCTACCGTCGGCGAGAACGTGTAGTCCAGCGTGCAGCTCGAGCCGGCCGCGATCGTGATCGGACCCGAACTGGCGCATGTACCGCCGCTACGCGCAAACGGCGCCGCCGCCGGCGTCAGCGCGGTCACGTCGAGCGAGGCGCTGCCGTCGTTGCCGAGCGTGACCGTCTGCGCCGCACTCGTCGTGCCGACCGCCTGGTTGCCGAACGGCACGCTCGTCGGGGTGATCGTGAGATGGCCCTGCGGCACACCGGCGACCGTGGTCGTCGCGGTCGCGCTGTTGTTGGCGGGCACGGTGTCGCCGAGACTGCTCGCGATCGTCGCGGTATTGCTGAGCAGGGTACCGTCGGCGACGCCGGACGACACCGCAACGGTCAGCGTGAAGTCGGCATCGCCGAGCGGGAAAGACGGATTGCTGCAGTCGACGGTGCCGCTCGCGCCCACCGCAGGCGTCGTGCAGCTCCAGCCCGCAGCCGTCGAGAGCGACACGAACGTCGTGCCGGCCGGCAGCGTGTCGCTCCAGCTTGCCGACGGCGCGGCCGCGGGACCGTTGTTGGTCGCGGTGACCGTGTAGACGAGGTTGTTGCCGGCGGTGACTGGATCCGGCGAGTCGCTCATTGCGATCGCGAGGTCGGTGCTGCCGAACAGGCCCACGACGACCGGGTCGTGGTCGGATGCGCGGTACGGCGTCGCCGGCTGGAACACCACGCGCGGCGGCACCAGCGCCGAACCATCGGGCTTCTCTTCCTGCGATGCCTCGCCGGTGTCGCGGATCTCGTCGTTGTAGTCGAACGACGGCACTTCGTCGGCGTTGATGTGCCAGGCATCGGCACCGGTCACCTGCGACTGCAGGCTTGCGTTCGCGAACGCGTAGTCGAGGTGGCCGAGTTCACCGTCGAACTGGTACGAGTACGCGTTCGTGCCGTGCAGCACGGTCTCCATGTCCGCGTAGCCGCCGCCCTCGAGCGCGACCACCGGATCTTCGCTCGCGTACGAATTGAAGTCGCCGAGCAGCAGCACGTCCGGATCGCCCGCGGCCGGGATCACGGTACCCGTGATCCAGCTCATCGTGCGGTTCGCCTGTTGCGTGCGCTTGGACGCCCAGCAACCCTGGCCGTCGCCCTGGTTGGCGTCGGCGCCGCTGCCGGGGCAGCTGCCCTTCGACTTGAGATGGTTGGCGACGACCGTGAAGCGCTGGCCGAACGCGGGATTCGTCGCGTCGACGACGTCGAACGTCTGCGCGGTCGGCGGACGGTCGTGGATCGGGTCGAGGTCGACGAGCGGGGAACCGACCGGCGAGACGACGCCGCTGCGGTAGACGATCTGCACGCGGATCGCATCGGTGCCGAGCGCCGCGCCCGTGCTCGCCGCCGCATACGGATGCGCACCGCCGCAGCGCGCGTTGACCGCGCCGAGCAGGTCGTTGATCGTGTCGCTCGGCGTCGTATTCTCGAGTTCCATGAACGCCGCGATGGCGGGATCGAGCGTGCAGATCACGATCGAAGCCCGCTCGCGCTGGCGGTCGAGCTCCGCCACGCTGTCGGCGCCGCGGCAGTCGAGCGTGCCGCCCGGACCGCACGGACCACTGTTGTTCGACGACGTCGTGTCGATCGTCGTGAAATAGTTGAGCAGGTTCATGCCGACGACGCGGATCGAGCCGCCGACGTCCGGCGGGGTCGCCGGGCGCGTGTTGACCGGCGTGAACGCGACCGGATGCGCGGCCGTCGGGCGGATGCGCCACGCGTCGGTGCCGGTGAACCCGGCGAACGACCAGTGCAGCACGCCGGTGAGGCCGGAGACCGTGTCGCCGCCGCGGAAGTAGTCCACGCCCTGCGTGCCGACGCCGAAGCCGCCGTTCTGGTGCGGCCAGTACATCGCCTGCTGGCCGTTCGGCTGCGCGAGCACGGCGTTCTGCACGTTGTTGTCGTCGTCGAGGATCACGCGACGGCGCGCGAGGTCGTCGAGATGCGCGGCGAGGCCGGCGACGCTCGGTGCGTTGTCCTCGGTGAACGTGCGCGAGCGGCCGCCCTGCAGCAGCTCGATCTGGCCGTAGCGCGGCAGTTCGAAGTACTCGGATACCGTGAGCGTGTCGACGAAGGTGACGAGCATGCCTTCGCGCGCCTCGTAGTACGCGTCGATGTCGCCCACGACCGGCAGGGCGATCGTCGCCGGCGTGACCTCGGCGAGGTGGTTGCCGGCGTCGGTGACGACGACCGTCGCGGCCGACGGCGGCGTCAGCTCGGTCATGTTGAAGAACTCGCTGACCGTGCCGGTCACGCGCACGCGCTGGCCTTCGGCGATCGAGCCCGCGGCGCACGAACCGCAGAACACGAAAATCGCCTCGGAGGTATTGGGGTCGGCGTCGACGTCGGCGTCCTCTTCCTGCAGGAAGAAGCCGCTGAGCTTGCTCGAGCCGAGGAATTCCGCGGTGACCACGCCCTCGACCGTGGCGGTCGCGCCCGGGATCGGCGTCGCGGCCCCGTTGCCCTGCACGTCGTGGATCTTGTTGAGGTCGTCGTTGACGATCGTGCCGGTCGCCTGCGCGTCGTCGACGATCGCGTTGGCGACGTTGCTGACGTTGACGTTGAAGGCTTCATCCGGCTCGCTCGTCGTGTCGCCATTGACGAGGACCGTGAATGCGTAGGTCGAGCTGCCGGCCGGAATCGTCTGGCCCGTCAGCGACGTCGCGGCATAGTCGGACGGAGCGGTCGCGCTGCCGTCGCTGGTCGCGATGTCGAACGTGACGCCCCCCGGGCCCGCCGGTTGCGTGAGCGAGACGGTGAACACGTAGTTCGTCGTGCCGGCATTGCCTTCGCCGAGCGAGACGTCGGCGATCGACAGATGCGGCGCATCCTCGTCGACGATCGTGCCCTCGCCCTGGCCGTCCGTGACGGTCGCGCCGGTGACGTTCGTCACGTTGACGAAGAACGTCTCGTTGGCTTCCGGCAGCACGTCGCCATCGACGGTGACATCGAACGTGTAGCTGCTGCTGCCCGCCGGGATCGACTGCGAGGCGAGCGCATTCGCGACATAGTCGCTGCCCGCGCTCGCGCTGCCGTTCGCGGTTGCGATGTCGAACGTCACCCCGCCCGCGCCGGCCGGCTGCGACAGGCTCACCGTGAACGTCGCGACCGTCGTGCCCGCGTCGCCTTCGTTGACCGACACGTCGTCGATGCTGAGGTTCGGCTGCGCGACGGCGCCGTGCGGGACGACCGTGAGATCGTCGATCGAGAGTCCGTGGTCGGCGCCGGAATTGTCGGGATCGGTCCAGCGCAGCATGACTTCACTGCCGTTGGCGATGCTGAGCCCGGTGATCGTGAACGACTTGGCGCTGCGGTTGGCCGCGGCATTGCCGTCGAGCGCCGCAGGGGTGGAACCGACGACGGGACTCGTGAAGTCGAGTTCGGTGACGGCGGTACCGGCGGTCGAAAGATCGGTCGAGACCGGCGTACCGGTCGCGTACGAAAACGCCGCGGTGTGGGCATTCGTGTTGCCGCCGTTGCGCCATTGCTCGCCGGTATAGGCGACATCGAGGGAGGTGATCGTCGCGCCGGTGTCGTTCTGCAGGCGCACGCCCCAGTACACCGTGCTGGTGGAACCCGAGCCGACCGAACCGAGCGCTCGCTCGGCGGTCGTGCCGCTACCGAAACTGTACAGCGCGCCCGCGTTCGACGAGCCGTCTCCCGCATTGATCGCGAGCGTGCCGTTGCGCTGCGCGTACCAGCCCGGGAGCGTGGACCCGTTGGTCCATGCGTTACCGGTGCCGCTGACCGGCAGCGTGTTGAAATCCTGGCTGTACGGCGTGTCGAGCGCGGTCAGCGAAACCTGCGCGAACGACGGCGTCGCGAGCGCGAGCAGCAGCAGCGCGCCGGCCGCCTTGACCGAAAATGGAACGAAAAGACGAACGGCTCGCGCTGGGCGCGAGCGCATGGAAGGTGACGACATCACGATGTTCCCCTGCGAAATGGGCTGCACAGCGGCTGCAGCCCGCGAAGTCTACCGGTCAGGACGCGAACGCATTGACGCGGCGCAGCAAAACCGCCCGGTCGCCCGGGCGGGGCGGGTTGCCGCGCAAGCGTGCCTGCAGGATGCGACAGCCCGATGACGCCCGCGAAGCCGGTCAGCAGGCGCCCGCGTCGAGGCGCTGGAGTTGGTGTGCAATCACGGCGCAGACGGCGTCGAAGTCCGCCTCGTCGAGCCATGGACTGTTCGAGATCGTGAGCGTGGTCGCGGCGAAGCGCCGCGCGTTCGGGACATCGGCATCGCCGACCACGCCGCGCAGGTAGGCGTAGTCGGGCAGCGCATGGACGAACAGGCGGCTCACGCCCCTGCCCTCGCTCCAGAGGCGCGCGAGGATCGCATCGCGTACCGACGGGTCGGGCAGTTTCAGCAACAGGAACGGCCAGCTGCCGTCGGCGCCCGCCGGATCGCCGATCACGGCGACACCGGGAATCGTGGCGAGTCGCGCGCACCGACGGATCGCGCGCAGACGGCAGTCGGCGACGAACGCAGGCAGGCGCGCGAACGCGTGCGCACCGACGTTGCGGCGCCAACGGCCGAGGCGGTGCAGCGGGATGCGCAGCGGAAAATCGTCGCCGACCGCGGCGACCACGTCGCCGCGCCGCAGTGCGCGGCGCAGCGGTAGTCCGTAGGCGAGGCGCAGCAGCGATGGCCGATAGAAGGCATGGTAGCCGAGCAGCTCGAACGATCGACGCAGCTCCCAACCCGGGCGCCACGCCACGATGTCCCGGCTCGTGCGCCGCAGTTCGCGGCGCAGGCTCGCATCCGTGCTCACGAGCAGGCCGCCTTCGTACGTCGTGAGGCCCTTGCCCACCGCGAGGCTGAAGAACCCGGCATCGCCTTCGAGGCCGACCGACCGGCGGTCGCGACGCGCACCGAGCGCCTGCGCCGCGTCCTCGACCACGAACGCGCCCACGGCGCGTGCGCGCTCGACCGCCGCCGCGACGTCGGCGACGCGGCCGCCGAGATGGGTCGGCAGCACGGCGAGCACGTCGCGGTCGCACGCGCGCGCGAGCGCATCCTCGTCCAGATCGATCGATCCCGGCGCGAGATCGCACAGGCGCAGTTCGAGCCCGCAGTGCGCAACCGCGATCGCCACGAGGGGACAGGTGAAAGCCGGCGCGACCACGACGCGACGGCCGACGAGACGGTGCAGCGCCGTCAAGGCGACGACGAGCGCGGCCGTGCCGGAGCACTCCGCCTGCACCTCGTCGACGCCGATGAACGCCGCCGCCTCGCGCTCGAGCCCGCCTTGCCGCGGCGGAAGCGGCCACAGGTCGCCGCAACGCGGCGGCAGACCCGCGGTCGGCGGGATCTCAGTGCGGTGCGGGCGGCTTGTCGGCATCGGTTTCGCTGATCGCGAGGCAGACGATGCCCGCGATGATAAGCGCGCCGCCGATCCATTGCGGGGCACCGATGCGTTCGTCGAACAGCGCGACCGACAACCCCATCACGCTGAGTACCTCGAGGTGCGAGGCGGCGAATGCCGGCCCGATCGGCGCGTGCTCGAGCAGGGTCATCCAGGTCACGAACGCGCCGATGTAGCAAGCGATCGCGCAGTACACCCATGGCGACGACAGCACGCGCAGCACCCAGCCGAGATCCGCCGCCGGCGGCATCGCGTGGTTCGCGGTGAGCTTGAAGCAGATCTGCGCGAACGTGTCGAAGCAGACCAGCACGAGGAAGCCGACGAGGTAGAACCGCCGCATGGCTCAGCCCCCGATGCCGACGACCGCGACACCCGCGGCGATGAGCAGGATGCCGAGCGTGCGCAGCGGCGACAGCTTCTCGGCGAACAGGATGCGTCCGGCGATCATCACGGCGACGATGTTGATCGAACCGAGCAGCACGCCCTCCGACAGCGGCACGAGCGACAGGAACGCCAGCCAGACGAGGAACTCGCCGACGTAGCAGGCGACGCCCGACCATATCCACGGCCGTCGCGCCATCGCCTTCCAGCGCGCGAGTCCGTCGCCGAGATCGGATTCCGCTGCGGCGGCCTTGAACGAAAGTTGCCCGAAAGTATCGAGCACTATGTTGGCCAGCCAGAGCATGACGACGGTGGCGGACATCGGATCCAGCTCGGCGCGACGGGCGCGCAGTATGCCCGCGCGACCGCGGCAAGTCGAAGCGGAGAATCCAGCCGCTTGAAGATCGCGGCACGCCCGGCGATCATGCCCGGCGCCCGCGTCGCCGACGTCGAAGCGCGACGAAGGGATCGGGGTGCGCCGACCCGGTCGAACCTTCCCGAAACATCCGGAGACGTGGAATGAGCAGCGTGCAGGACACCGTGTTCGACATCATCGCGAAGGAGTCGGGCATCGATCGCGCCCGCATCACGCCGGACGCCACGCTCAAGGACCTCGAGATCCAGTCCCTCGATGCGGTGCAGATCATTTTCGAGATCGAGGACCACTTCAAGATCACGATGCCCGACCGCGATCCCAAGTTCGATACCGAATCGGTACGCGGCCTGATCGAGACGGTCGAGAAGCTGCTGGCCGAGCAGGCAACGCAGCCGGTGCCCTGATCGGCGCCCGCGCAACGGCAGGGATCGCATGCAGCGCGTCGTCATCACCGGCATGGGCGCGGTCACCCCGCTCGGCCACACGGCAACGGCCACCTGGTCCGCGATGCGCGAAGGTCGCGTCGCGATCGGGCCGATCACGAGCCTGCCGCGCGAGGGCCTTCGCTTCGGCATCGCCGCGGAGGTGCAGGGATTCGATCCGCTCGCGCACTTCGAGCAGAAGAAGCTGATCCTGCTCGATCGCGTGTCGCAGTTCGCCCTCGTCGCCGCGCGCGAGGCGATCGCGCAGTCGGGCATCGACTTCGCTGCCGACGGCATCGGCGAGAACACCGCGGTCGTGATCGGCACCGGCGTCGGCGGCGAGCAGACCCATGACGAAGCCTCGCGTCGCCTGTACGCCGAGAACAACCCGCGCACGCACCCGCTCACGATCGTGCGCCTGATGGCGAACGCGCCCGCGAGCCAGGTCTGCATCGAACACGGCCTCACCGGGCCGTCGTTCGCGACCTCGAGCGCGTGCGCGTCGGCGAACCACGCGCTCGCGCAGGCGTTCCACATGGTACGCAGCGGCGTCGCCGACGCCGCCGTCGCCGGCGGCAGCGAAGCCTGCATCACGCTCGGCGTGATCCGCGCCTGGGAAGCGATGCGCGTGATGGCCGACGACACCTGCCGGCCGTTTTCGAAGCAGCGGCGCGGCATGGTGCTCGGCGAAGGCGCCGCCGTATTCGTGCTCGAAACGCTCGAGCGCGCGCGCAGCCGCGGCGCGACGATCCTGGCCGAGTTCGCCGGCGCGGGCATGTCGGCCGACGCCGGCGACATCGTGTTCCCGTCCGAAGCCGGCGCAGCGAAGGCCATCGCGCGTGCGCTTGCCGACGGCGCGCTCGCCGTCGACGACGTCGGCTACGTGAACGCGCACGGCACCGGCACGCCCGCGAACGACCCGACCGAGAGCAAGGCGATTCGCCGCGTGTTCGGCGCGCACGCCGACGCGCTCGCGGTGTCGTCGACGAAGTCGATGCACGGGCATGCGCTCGGCGCGGCCGGAGCGATCGAACTCGTCGCGACCATCGGCGCGCTGCGCGACGGCGTCCTGCCGCCGACGATGAATTTCCTCGACCCCGACCCCGAGTGCGACCTCGACTATGTCGCCAATGCCGCGCGCGAGCGGCGCGTGGGCGCGGCGCTCAGCCATTCCTTCGCCTTCGGCGGCCTCAACGCGGTGCTCGCCTTGCGCGGAGCGCCCTAGCCGCAGCGACGCCGCACACGGTACCCCGCCAGCACGTCTGCGCGACCCGGAAAACGCGCCGTGCCGTCGCGCGCTGCCCTTGCACGATCGCGCGAACCGGACACGTCGGCTCGTACGGTGCCGGCCGTGCAGGCGATCGGGGAGGGACGGCGGCGCCGGACCGCCGCGGGACGGCGATCGCCCCCTATGCACATGCCGCCCCGTCATGGCCGCCACGCGCGGCACGCCGTAAACTCGCCCTTTTCCTCGCTGCCGCAACCATGACCGCGCTCACCCACCTGCAACGCCTCGAATCGGAGAGCATCGACATCCTGCGCGAAGCGGTCGCGGAAGCGGAAAGGCCGGTCATGCTGTATTCGATCGGCAAGGACAGCTCGGTCATGCTGCACCTCGCGCGCAAGGCGTTCTTTCCGTCGCGCCCGCCGTTCCCGTTGCTGCACGTCGACACGACGTGGAAGTTTCGCGCGATGTACGAGTTGCGCGATCGCATGGCGCGCGAGTCCGGCCAGGAACTGATCGTGCACCGCAACCCGGATGCGCTGCGCCTCGGCATCAACCCGTTCACGCACGGCTCCGCCCTGCACACCGACGTCTGGAAGACGCAGGGCCTCAAGCAGGCGCTCGACCTGCACGGCTTCGATCTCGCCTTCGGCGGCGCGCGGCGCGACGAGGAGAAGTCGCGCGCGAAGGAACGCGTGTTTTCGTTCCGCTCGGCGCAGCACCAGTGGGATCCGAGGAACCAGCGGCCCGAGCTCTGGCGCCTCTACAACGCGCGCAAGAACAAGGGCGAAAGCATCCGCGTGTTCCCGCTGTCGAACTGGACCGAGCTCGACATCTGGCAGTACATCCTCGCCGAGCGCATACCGATCGTGCCGCTCTATCTCGCCGCGGAGCGGCCGGTGGTCGAGCGCGACGGCACGCTCGTGATGGTCGACGACGAGCGCTTCCCGCTGCGCGAGGGCGAGACGCCCACGCTGCGCCGCGTGCGCTTCCGCACGCTCGGCTGCTACCCGCTCACCGGCGCGATCGAATCGGACGCCGACACGGTGCCCGCGATCATCCGCGAGATGCTCGTCGCGCGCACGAGCGAGCGCCAGGGCCGGCTGATCGACCAGGACGCAGGCGCTTCGATGGAAAAGAAGAAGGCGGAGGGCTATTTCTGATGAACGCCG
>DASTSE010000124.1:0-3189 GCA_035760865.1 Dokdonella sp. | reverse complement strand
CGCAGGGGCGCGTGCATGGATGCGCGCGCGTTCGCCGTCGGCGCAGGAAGCGCCGTCGGCGAACCCCGGCCGGCGTTCACGGACCCACGAGGCAGGAGCCTCGTGGGCGCAGCTGTCGGGGTGTCCTTCTCTTTGGTTTCTTTCTCTTGGACAAGCAAGAGAAAGAAACCGGCCCGCAGGGATGCGGGACGAACACACAAGGACGTGGGCCGGTTTTCGCGAAGGAAGCGTTGCTCGGGTCGACCCGACGATACGACTCGACATGCAGGATTCCGGCTTTCGCCGGAATGACGAAAGCGACAGGCTTTCGCGGCAACGACCGAAAGCATGTGAATGCGCGCCGCTCATCGATTCAGGAAAAACGAAAAAACCATGTCGACCACGATGATCCAGCAGATCGACAGCACCACCGCGCGCGTCGTCGCGCGGCCGACGCCCTCGGCGCCGCCGCTGACGGAGAAGCCCGTGCTCACGCCGATCAAGGTGATCAGCACCGCGAACACGACGCTCTTCGACAGGCCCTGCCAGAGGTCGCCGGTGGACAGCAGCGACATCGTCTGCAGCAAGTACGCCGTCGGCGTCACGTTGAGCGCGGGTGCGCTGTACAGCGCGGCGCCGAAGATCGCGACCGCATTCGCGAAGATCGTGAGCGCGGGCAGCATCACGAGCATCGCGACCAGCGCGGGCGCGACGAGGTAACGGACGGGTTCGATGCCGATCACCGCGAGCGCGTCGACTTCCTGCGACACCGACATCGAGCCGATGCGCGCGGCGAGCGCCGAGCCGGAGCGCCCGGCGACGAGGATCGCGGTGATCAGCGCGCCGAACTCGCGCGTGACCGACTTGGCGACCGCGACGACGACCTGCGACTGCGCGCCGAATTCCGACAGCGAGGCGATGAACTGGATGCCGAGCATGAGCCCGACCGTGAAGCCGAGCAGCGCGACGATCGGCAGCGCATTGGCGCCGATCTCGCGCATCTGTCGCGCGATGGCGGCGAGCCGCACCGGCTGGCCGATGCGCCAGCCCGCGAACACGTAGTAGAGCGCCTCGAACAGCAGCACCGCCGCGTAGCCGACGCCGGCGATCGCGCCGAGCGTGGCGCGACCGAGGTCGCCGAGCGGGCGCGCGATCGCGTTCACGCGGCGAGCAGCGCGTCCGGGCTCGGCACGAGCACGAACACGCGGTCGAGGCGTGCGAGCTCGAGCACCGCGCGCACGGCGTCGCTGACCGCGACGAGCGCGAAGCGGCGCCCGTGCTGGCGAGCCTGCTGGAACCCTTCGACGAGCGCGGCGATGCCGGAGGAGTCGATGTAGCTCACCGCGGACAGCTCGACCCCGACCGGCGTGCCGGCGGCGAGCGCATCGAGCACGGCGCGGCGCACGTCCTGCGACCACGACAGGTCCACCTCGCCGCTGAGGCGAACCAGCACGTAACCGTCGCCGCGTTCGGCGGCGACGCCCTTCGATGGCACGTTCATGCCTCGTTCGCCTCCCCGGCGATGTCTTCGATGCGTTTGTGCATGACCAGGCGGTTGCCGCGTCCTCCCGCGAGCGGCTCGACGCGCCAGTCGTCCATGACCTCGCTGATCAGCGCGATGCCGAGGCCGCCGCAGCGCAACTCGCCGAGCGGCTTGGGCCGCAGCGCGGCCGGATCGGCGCACGGCGCGGTGTCGCGCAGCTCGAACGCGAGCGTCGCGCCATCGCGCGCGAGGCGCAACTCGATGTCGCCTTCGCACGACTTGCCGTAGCCGTGACGGATGATATTCGCGCACGCCTCGTCGACCGCGAGCACGAGCGTGTCGCGCAGGCGCGGCTCCACGCCGAGGCCGTCGAGCGTCGAGCGCACGGCACTGCGCAGTTCGCGCAGCGACTCGGCGCGCGCCGCCACGCGAAGGTCGAGCAGCGAATCGTGCTGCCCCGCCCGCGGTGCCTCGACCAGCAACAGGGTGGTGTCGTCGACGAGGCGCAGTTGCTTGAGCTCGGCGAGCAGGCCGCGCAGGCGCGGCTCGATCGATTCGTGCGCATGGCGCGCGATCAAGGTGCGCACGCCGGCATTGCCGATCGGCCGCCCCTGCGCGTCGCGCACGTCGGTCGCGCCGTCGGAGAACGCGTAGAAGGTGCCGCCGTCGAGGGCGATCTCGTGCTGTTCGTAGGCGATGCCGGGGAGGATGCCGAGCGGCGGCCCGCCGGAACCGTATTCGTCGAACGCGTCGCCGCGCTGGACGATCACCGGCGGAAAGCCCGCGCCGGCGAAGCGCACGCGCGTCGCGGCGCGATCGCAGTAGCCGACCAGCGCGCAGACGAAGCGGCCGTCGTGCGTAGTCTCGCAGAGCTCCTCGTTGGCGCGCGCGAGCCAGGCGGCAGGCTCGATCCCGTCCTTGCCCGCCCAGCGCAGCAGGCTCGCCGCACGCACCATGAGCAGCGCCGCGTCGAGGCCCTTGCCGGAGATGTCGCCGACGACGAAGCCGATGCGGCCGTCGGCGAGCTCGAAATGGTCGTAGAAGTCGCCCGAGATCTCGTGCGCGGGACGGTTGACGCCGATCACCGGAAAGCCGTCGCGACGGCGGTGCGGCAGCAGCGATTTCTGCAGCTTGCGCGCGAGGTCGAACTCGCGCTTGAGGCGCTGCTGCTCGAGCAGGCTCGCGGCCATGCGCGCGCTGTTGATCGCGAGCGCGGCGGGCGCGGCGACGAGTTCGAGCAGTTCGGCGTCGGCGGTCGAGAACGGCGTGCCGTCGCGGCGATTGACGATCTCGAGGACGCCGATCGGCCCGGCGGCGGTCCGCAGCGGCGCGCAGACGAGGCTGCGCGTGACGAAACCGGTGCTGTCGTCGGCCGCGCGCCAGACGCGCGCATCGCTCTCGGCGTCGACGACGAGCTGGGTCGCATTCTCCGCGACCGCCGTGCCGACGATGCCCTGGCCGACCGCAAGGCGCACGCCGCTGATGTCGACCGGGCCGACGCAGATGCGGCAATCGAGCACGAGCGTGGCCGGGTCGAGCAGGAACAGCGAAGCGGCCTCGACCTGCATGAAATCGACCACGCGCGTGACCGTCTCGGACAGCGTCTGGCGCAGGTCGAGCGACACCGCGAGCGCCTGCGACAACTCGGCCAGGAACGCGAGCGTGCCGGCCTCGCCGGCGCGCGGCTCGGCGTCGCGGCGTCGCGCCGCACGCGCGCCGCCGCCCGC
>DASTSE010000123.1:0-26772 GCA_035760865.1 Dokdonella sp. | reverse complement strand
TCGCCCATTTCGAACACGTCGAAATGGCCTTCCCGGGTGCGGTCGGGTGTCGACGGCCCGCCGTCGGCCTCTCCGGTCGGGCCCGTCGGCGCGTTCTCGCCTGCGAACGATGCCACGCCGAAATCGATCGCATGCGCCGCGAGCGCAGGCAGCGTGCAGGCAGGGTCGCTCGTGACGAGCCGGGCGAGCGATGCATCGCCACCCGACGACGTGACACTCGCCGACCATGCGCCGTGCGGACCGACGTAGACGTCGAAGTCGAGCACGCCACGCCCGTCGTAGCCTTCGTGGAAACGCACGCGCAACGCCTTCGCGTGCGCCGTCGTGTTGGTGACCGCGAACAGCGTGTCGTTGCCGCCGTTGACGGTGTAGTACGGAAAGACGAGGACCTGGCCCAAGCCGCGCGGATCGACGTGCATCGCGTGCGCCGCCGGGACCAGCATGGCGGCAACGGCCGCGATCATAGCAGTACGTCCGTTCTTGCTCATCGCGCATCCCCTTTTCTTCTGGTCGTGCGCTGTTCCGACGGGGCGACGCGGCCGAACGTCGCACGGCGGGCGACCGCGCCGCGACGGCAGCTTGGCCGTGCGCTCGTTGCCGTGCCGGCCCGCGCGTCGCGTCGGCCGGCTCGGCCGTCCCGGTTCGCGACGGCGCTCCGCTTCGGCCGTCATCACGGCACGCGCGGTCGCCTCTCAGCGGGGCTACGCGTCGTGGCCGCGAACAGTCGCGGCGTCGATCGCGGCCGCATCGCTGCGCGACCCGGCGCGACGCGGCGGCCCGGAGCCACGTCATGCAGACATCGAAGAACGAGGAGCTCGACATGACCCATCGCCTTGCCGGACGCGGCGCCGCGACCTTCGCCGCACTCTGCTTCGCGACGCTCGCAGGCGCGGCGGCGCCGTCCTCGCGCGTGACCGTGCAGTGGACCGACCCGCACGCCTTTTCCGACACCCGCGACAACCCGGGCATCCGCCAGATGCGCCCCGAGGAATGGCTCGCGCTGCTCGCGACGCATCTGGAGCGTCGCGCCGAACGCGTGCTGCCCGCCGGCGAACGCCTCGACGTGACCTTTACCGACGTCGACCGCGCCGGGCGCGTGGAACCCTGGCGCGGGCCGGAATGGAACGACGTGCGCATCGTCAAGGACATCTACCCGCCGCGCATCGACCTGCGCTTCACCGTGACCGCCGCCGACGGCCGCGTGATCGCCGAAGGCGAACGCAAGCTGCGCGACAGCGCGTTCCTCATGCGCAGTACCCCCGACGACAGCGACCCGCTGCGGTTCGAGAAGCGCCTGCTCGACGACTGGCTGCGCAAGGAATTCGCGCCGGCGCGTCATTGAGCGAACGCATCGCGGCTACACGCCGCCGCCCGTTGGCGGCACAATGCGGGCTCCGTTCCGGAGCCCGCGATGGACACCCAGCATCCCGACCTGCATCCGCTCTACGCCGAGCACCTCGCCACGCTGCAGGCGCGCGCCGACGAGGCGCTCCGGCGCGAGGGCTTCGACCACCTCGTGATCGCCGCGGGCCAGCCGGCGATGCAGTTCCTCGACGATCGACCCTACCCGTTCGCGGTCAACCCGCACTTCAAGCACTGGCTGCCGGCCACGAAGGCGCCCGGCTCGTGGATCGTGCACACGCCGGGGCGACGGCCGAAGCTCGTGTACCTGCAGCCGCACGACTACTGGCACGTCGTGCCCGACGCGCCCGCCGGCTACTGGGTCGAGCACTTCGACGTCGCGATCATCCGCGAGGCGAAGGATGCGCGCGCGCACCTGCCCAACGATGCCGCGCGCTGTGCGGTCATCGGCGAGGGGAACGCCGCGCTCGACGGCTTCGTTCCCAACAACCCGCACGGCGTACTCGACTACCTGCACTGGCAGCGCTCGTACAAGACCGCGTACGAACTCGCGATGATGCGCGTCGCGAGCAAGATCGGCGCGCGCGCGCACCGCGCCGCCGAGCGCGCGTTCCGCGCCGGCGCGTCGGAGTTCGACATCCACGTCGCCTACCTCGCGAGCGCGCGCCAGGGCGACAACGAGTTGCCGTACAACAACATCATCGCGCTCAACGAGCACGCGGCCGTGCTGCACTACATGGAGCTCGCGCACGCGCCCCCCGCGCGCGCGCGTTCGTTCCTCATCGACGCCGGCGCGAGCTTCCACGGCTACGCGAGCGACATCACGCGCACCTACGCGGCCGCGGACGCGGGCGAGTTCCAGGCGCTCGTCGATGCGGTCGACGCGGCGCAACGCGGCTTCGTCGCCAAGGTGCGCACGGGACAGAGCTATCCCGACCTGCACGTGCATGCGCACCTCGTGCTCGGCGGCATCCTCGCCGAGCACGGCTTCGTGCGCATGAGCGCCGAGGCCGCGCTCGACGCCGGCGTGACCTCGACGTTCTTCCCGCACGGCCTCGGCCATCCGATCGGCCTGCAGGTACACGACGTCGCCGGCTTCCAGGCGAGCGACCGCGGCGGCACCCTGCCGCGGCCGCCGGGCCACCCGTACCTGCGCATGACGCGCGCGCTCGAGCCGGGCATGGTCGTCACGATCGAGCCGGGCCTCTACTTCATCGACATGCTGCTCGCGGAACTGAAGAACAAGCCGGCCGCGAAGGACGTCGACTGGGCGCGCGTCGACGCATTCCGCCCGTACGGCGGCATCCGCATCGAGGACGACGTCGTCTGCACCGACGGCGAGCCGGAGAACCTCACGCGCGACGCGTTCGCGGCGCTCGGCTGAGGCGCGATGCGCAGTCCGGCGTGCGGGCCCTGACGGCGACGGCATGGATACGCGCGCGCTGAAGGCGTTCTGCGCACGCTTCCCGGGCGCGACCGCGCGCGTGCTCGCGCCACCGTACAACATCCTGCTCTACGAAGTCGGCGGCAAGCAGTTTGCGTACTTCAAATTGTCCGATCCGGAAAAATGGCGCTTCAGCTTCCGCGCGACGCCCGAGCGCTTCCTCGAACTGACGGCGATCCCCGGCATCAGGCCCGCGCGCTACATGGCGCGCTTCCACTGGGTCACGATCGTCGACGTCCGCAGCGTGCCCGCGGCGTACCTGCGCGAGCTCGTCGAGTGGTCGTACCGGCGCGCGCTCGCCACGTTGCCCAAGGCGAGGCAGGCAGCGCTCGCCGCGCGCTGAGTGCGCTGCGGCAACCTGTCGCGAGACAGCACGGCACGACGGGCGTACCCTGATGCGGTGACCGAGCCGCAGCGCCCTTCCGAAGCGTCCTGGTTCCGCAGCCGCGGCGGTCGCCGCTTCGGCGTCGAGTTCGGCGCGATCATCGTGCTCAAGCTCGTCGCCGTCGTGCTGATCTGGTTCTTCTGCATCCGCCCGCAGCCGCGCGCGGACACGCAGCCCGCCGCCGTCGCCGAGCACATGCTCGGGCCTGCCGTCCACGAGGCTACCGATGATCGATGAGACCGTCGTCACGTTGTCGCGCCTGCAGTTCGCGCTGACCGCGCTCTATCACTTCCTGTTCGTGCCGCTCACGCTCGGCCTGTCGTGGATGCTCGCGATCATGGAAGCGGTGTACGTGATGACCGGGCGCGAGGTGTGGAAGCGCATGACCCAGTTCTGGGGCGTGCTGTTCGGCATCAACTTCGCGATGGGCGTCGCGACCGGCGTGACGATGGAGTTCCAGTTCGGTACCAACTGGGCCTACTACTCGCACTACGTCGGCGACATCTTCGGCGCGCCGCTCGCGATCGAAGGGCTGATGGCGTTCTTCCTCGAGGCGACCTTCATCGGCCTGTTCTTCTTCGGCTGGGACCGCCTCTCGCGCGTGAAGCATCTCGTCGTGACCTTCCTGCTCGCGCTCGGCACGAACCTGTCGGCGCTCTGGATCCTCGTCGCCAACGCCTGGATGCAGAACCCGGTCGGCTCCGAATTCAACCTCGACACGATGCGCATGGAGGTCACCGACTTCGGCGCGGTCGTCTTCAACCCGGTCGCGCAATCGAAGTTCGTGCACACGGTCAGTGCCGGCTACGTGCTCGGCGCGATGTTCGTGCTGTCGATCAGCGCGTGGTACCTGCTCAAGGGCCGCAACGTCGATTTCGCCAAGCGTTCGATGACCGTCGCGGCGAGCTTCGGCCTCGCCTCCGCGCTGAGCGTGGTCGTGCTCGGCGACGAGTCGGGCTACACCGTGACCGAGCACCAGAAGATGAAGCTCGCCGCGATCGAGGCGATGTGGGAGACCGAACCGCCGCCCGCGGCGTTCACCGCATTCGGCTTCCCCGACGTCGCCGAGCGCACGACGCATTTCGCGATCCACGTGCCGTGGGTCATGGGCCTCATCGGCACGCGGTCGCTCGACGGCGTACTGCCCGGGATCGGCGAACTCGTCGACGACGCCCACCGGCGCATCGAGAGCGGCATCAAGGCCTACGCGGCGCTGCAGCGGCTGCGCGCGAATCGCGAGGACGCGGCCGCGCGCGCGGAGTTCGACGCGCACAAGAAGGACCTCGGCCATGCGCTCCTGCTCAAGCGCACGCTCGCCGATCCGGCGAGCGCGACGCCGGCCGACATCGCGAAGGCGGCCGAGAGCACGATCCCGGACGTACCGGTGCTGTTCTGGTCGTTCCGCATCATGGTCGGTTGCGGCTTCTGGTTCATCGCGCTGTTCGCGTACTCGTTCTGGCTGTCGGCCAGGCGCGAACTCGACCGCCGTCGCTGGTACCTCAAGGCCGCGTTGTGGAGCCTGCCGTTGCCGTGGCTCGCGATCGAGCTCGGCTGGATCGTCGCCGAGTACGGGCGCCAGCCGTGGGCGATCGAAGGCGTGCTGCCGACCGCGCTCGGCGTGTCGTCGGTATCGGCGGCCCAGGTCGCCACGAGCCTGATCGGCTTCGTCGTGTTCTACACCGCGCTCGCGGTGGTGGACGCGATCCTCATGCTCAAGTACGCGCGCAAGGGTCCGGACGGCCTCGGCATGTGGCCCGCGGCAGCCGCGCACTGAGCGCGGTGAAAGTGAGATCAAGATCAAGATCAAGATCAAGATCAAGATCAAGATCAAGATCAGGAGATTGAAACACGAAGGACACGAAGGACACGAAGGAAAAGCGGATGAGATCAAGAGAATGAAGCAGGGACCACACGGAGGAACGCTTCGATCAAGACGCTGGGCGCTGCTTCGCTTTTTCTCCGTGTGCTCCGTGTGCTCCGTGTTTCAAGCTCTGGATGCTGCTTCTCTTCGTGTCCTTCGTGTCCTTGGTGTTTCAGGCTTCTGCTGTTGAACGGTTTCATGCGGAGCACATGCGATGATCGACTATGAAACCTTGCGCGTGACGTGGTGGGTGCTGCTCGGCACGTTGCTGACCGGCTTCGCGGTGACCGACGGATTCGACCTCGGCATCGCCGCGCTGCTGCGCGTGCTCGGCCGCGACGACGCCGAACGCCGCGCCGTGCTGGAGACGGTCGAACCGGTCTGGGAAGGCAACCAGGTCTGGCTCATCCTCGGTGCCGGCGCGATCTTCGCGGCCTGGCCTCTTCTCTACGCCGCCGCGTTCTCCGGCTTCTATTTCGCGATGCTGCTGACCCTGCTCGCGCTGATCATCCGCCCGGTCGGCTTCAATTTCCGCAACAAGTTCGCCGATCCGCGCTGGCGCGGTTGCTGGGACTGGCTGCTGACGCTGCACGGCATCGTGCCCGCGCTCGTATTCGGCGTCGCGTTCGGCAACCTGTTCCTCGGCGTACCGCTGCGCTACGACGAGACGCTGCGCCTCACCTACGAAGGCGGGTTCTTCGGCCTGCTGCGGCCGTTCCCGCTGCTGACCGGGCTTGCGTGCGTGGCGCTGATCCTGCTGCATGGGGCGGTGTGGGTCGCGTTGAAGAGCGACGACGTCGTGCTCGCACGCGCGGAACGCGCCGTGCGCGCGCTCGCGCCGGCGTTCGCGGCACTGTATTGCGCCGCGGGCGTCTGGCTGTACGTCGGCGTCACGGGCTTCGCGCTGCGCGACGCGCGCCACGACGGGCCGTCCAACCCGCTCGCGAAGACCGTGCTCCACGAGGGCAACTGGCTGACCGACTCACCGCTCGGCGGCTGGGCGATGGTCGCCGCCGCGGTCGCGCTCCTTGCCGCGCTCGCGACGCCGCTGCTGGCCACGCGACGGCATCACTCGAGCGCGTTCGTCGCCAGTTCCGTCGCGGTCGCCGGCACGATCGCCTCCGCGGGTTTCGCGTTGTTCCCCTTCCTGCTGCCATCGAGCCTCGACCCGCGCAGCAGCCTGACCGTCTGGGACGCATCGAGCAGCCACAAGACGCTCGGCCTCATGCTCGTCGCGACGCTCGTGCTGCTGCCGATCGTGCTCGCGTACACGGCCTGGGTGTACCGCGTATTGCGCGGACGCGTGTCGCTCGCACACGTGCGGCGTTCGCATGGGATGTATTGAGGAGAGCCGCGGAATCGGGGGCCGGCAATCGGGATTCGCGGCTCGCGATGGCGCGAGCCTTGCTTCCCGACCGGCGGCCTGATTCCCGATTCCGATTTCCGAACCGCAGTTTCCGATTCCCGATTCTCGAACGGAGGTCCATCATGTGGTACTTCAGCTGGATCCTCGGCCTCGGCCTCGCGCTCGCATTCGCGATCCTCAATGCGATGTGGTTCGAACTCGCCGCGGATGCGGCGCATCGCGCCGGCGAGGCACCGCCGCCGCAGTGACCGGCGCCGACGCCGCGGACCGGCTCGGCCGCGGCGCGCGATGCCGCACGCTCCTTGCGACCGGCGCGAGGCGGGCACGCGCGCCGGGATCTCGCGCCCGCGGTTTCGTCGGCCCGACCCCTCCCGCGGCTCGGAGCTTCGCCTAGAATCCCCGCCCTGCAATCCCAGGGACGAACGCGAGCGCCGATGAGCACCGCCGATACCGCCACCGCGCCTGCAGCCCGCCACGGCTGGCGCTCGCAACTGCGCTGGCTCGTTCCGATCGCATTCCTGTCGCTCGTCGGCTGGCTCGTCTGGCGTGGCGTCGACGAGTTCGACCTGCCCGAGATCCAGCGCACGCTGATCGCGGTGCCGACGGTCGGCGCCCTCGGCGTCGCCGCACTCGCGCTGGTCGCCGTCGCGTTCACGGGCTTCGTCGACGTCGCCATCGCGCGCTGGCTCGGCCTGCCGATCGCGGCCCGCGACATGCTGCGCCTCGCCTTCGTCGCGAACGCGTTCGCCAACACCCTCAACCTGTCCGGCGCGGTCGGCTCCGGCGTGCGCCTGCTCGGTTTCGCCGCGCGCAAGGTCGAACTCGCGCGCGGTGCGGCGCTGATCGGCTTACAGGTGCTGTCGCTGCCGCTCGGGCTGTCGGTGCTCATCGTCGTCACGCTCCTGCTCGGCTCGCGCCCGATCACGCCGGGCGCGACCACGCACTGGCTCGCACTCGCGGTACTGGCCGCGGCCGCGTGCTACCTGCCTGCGTTCTTCGTGCTGACGACGCGCCGCCGGCTCATGCGTTGGCTGCCGGCCGGTCGCGAGCTGCCGCCGCTGCGCCTCAAGCTCGCGCTGACGCTGCTCTCGTTCATCGACTGGGTGCTCAGCGCCGGCGTCCTCTACGGCTGCCTGTACATCTCGGGCGCGCACGTGAAGGCGGGGCCGCTGCTCGGCAGTTTCGCCGCGGCACAGACGCTCGGCCTGCTCAGCCTGATCCCTGGCGGCTTCGGCGTGTTCGACGGCCTCATGCTGCTCGCGCTTTCCGGCGGCGGCTACGACAACGCGCAGGTGCTGTCCGGCCTGTTCCTGTTCCGCATCGCCTACTACCTGCTGCCGCTGCTCGCGGGCCTGTATGTCGGCTCGGGCATGCTCGTCGGCCAGCTGCCGGGCGTCGCGCGTGCAGCCGCGCGGCTGCAGACGCACCCGTTGTTCGGCGTACTCGGCCTGCCCGCGAACCTGCTCGCCGGTTTCGGCATGCGCGTGCTCGCCGTGCTCACGTTCGGAGCCGGATTGCTGCTGCTCGCGTCGGCGTCGATTCCGGCGGTGCACGAACACACCGTGATCGTGCGCGAACACCTGCCGCTCGCTGCCGTCGAAGGATCGTACTGGCTGTCGGTGCTCGCCGGGGTGCTGTTGCTCGGCCTCGGCCGCGGCATCGACGGCCGCCTGCGCGTCGCCTACAACCTCGCCCAGCCGCTGCTCGTGTTCGCGGCGCTGCTCGCGGTGACCAAGGGGCTGCATTTCGGCGAAGCGGCATTCCTGCTCGCGATCGCCGCGCTGCTGCGCCTGCGCAAGCGCGAGTTCACCCAGCGCGCGATGAGCCTGACGTCGCTGACGACATTCACCTGGCTCGCCGGCCTCATCGTCGTCGTGTGCGCGTTCTTCGCCGTCGGCGTCGGCATGATGCTCGGCGACGACAGCTTCGACCTCTGGTATTTCGGCTTCGGCGAACACTCCTCGCGCATCGTGCGCGGCCTGTTCGCGGCCGGGCTCGGCGTGTGCGGCTACCTGGTGTGGCAATCGTTCGCGGTGCGCCGGCCGTCGCTGAAGCTGCCCGACGATGCCGAGCTCGAACGCGCGCGCGAGGTGTATCGCGAGCACGGCGGCGGCGAGTTCGCCCACCTGAGTTTCATGCGCGACAAGCACCTGTTCTGGTCGGGCGACCACCACGCCGTCGTCGCCTACGGCGCGGTGCGCGATCGCCTCGTCGCGCTCGGCTCGCCGTGCGGGCCGGACGGGGCGATCCGGCGCGCGATCCTCGATTTCCGCCAGTTCGCCGACGCGCAGGACCGCGTGCCGGTGTTCTACGAAGTGCTCGAACCGGACCTGTCGCGCTACCACGACCTCGGCTTCGACCTGTTCAAGCTCGGCGAACTCGCGACGATCCGCCTCGACGAGTTCACGCTCGCGGGCAAGCGCTGGGAGGATCTGCGCCAGGCGGTCAACCGCTCGGTCAAGGAGCAGCTCTCGTTCGAGATCGTCGAGCCGCCGTTCGACACCGTCGTCATGAGCGAGGTCGAGCGCGTCTCCGACGCCTGGCTCGCCGACAAGGGCGCGCACGAGAAAGGCTTCTCGCTCGGCCGCTTCGACCCGGACTACTTCGCCTGGAGTCCGCTCGCGCTCGTGCGGCGATCCGGCGAGTTGATCGCATTCGCGAACGTGTTGCCGCCGTACGGACCGAACGGCACCGCGAGCGTCGACCTCATGCGCCACGTCGACGACGCACCGCGCGGCACGATGGATTTCCTGTTCGCGCGCGTGATGCAGTGGGCGAAGGATGCCGGGCATGCGACCTTCAGCCTCGGCATGGCGCCGCTGTCGAACGTCGGCGACAACCCGTACGCGCGCATCAACGAGCGGCTCGCGGCGCTCGCCTTCCGCTACGGCGGCCGCTTCTACAACTACCAGGGGCTGCGCCGCTACAAGGAGAAGTTCCAGCCCGACTGGACCGGCTCGTACCTCGCGTATCCGCGCGGCCTGTGGGTACCCGGGCTGCTCATCGACATCGCCGCGCTCGTCGCGGGCGGCTACCGGCGCTTCCTCAGCGGGCGCTGAGCGACGCCGGCGCTAGCGTGCCTGCGCGGCCGCGGCCGTGCCGGTCACGAGCGCGACGAGGTCATAGCCCGCCTTGCGGTCGAGCAGGCGCGATCGATCGGCGTAGGTCTGCCCGCGCTCGAAGCTGCTGCGCCCCGCGAGCAGGCGCACGCTGCGCAGGCACAGTTCGCGCTGCGACGGCAGCGCATCGGAGATCGAGAAGACGAGCGCACCGGACCGCCCGAGACGCACTCCGTAACAGTCGAGCGCGTGATGCGCGCCCTTGCCCGCGTAGGCGATCTCTTCCACCCACGTCGCGGTGTGCGACGCCGGATCGAGGCGCGGCGTCTCGGCGAAGTCGACCAGGCTGAACTCGGGTTCGCCCGCATCCTGCTGGTCGGACAGCGCCTTCGTCGCGCGCTGGCCCGCCGCGAGCAGCGTTTCGCGCGATTGCGCCGCGAACGTCTCGTCGCTGACGAAGCCGTCGGCGAGATAGTCGACGTCGACATGCCACGCGTGCTTCGCCGCCAGATCGACGCGCTCGTGCACGAGCCAGCCCACGGTCCCGGCTTCCGGCTCGTCCTCGGTGCCCGCGAACGCCGACTGCAACGCATCGCGATCGATGAAGCGGAAATGCGCGGGCACCTCGATCGACGCCTTCGCGACCGGGATGTCGACGAGCCCGCTGCGCAACGGCAGGTTGGCGAGTGCGACCGAGCGTCGCACCTGCGCGCCGATGCCGTCGTCTGCGGGCTCCTGCGTGTCGTCGTCCGCGGCCATCGGCTCGTCGGGCGGCTGGTAACTGGCGCCCCATGCGATCGCACCGGCCCACAGCGCGACGAGGACGAACGAAGCGAGCAGCGGCGTGCGCACGCCGGCCTCCTTCTCGCCCCAGTACTTCACCAGCGCGTACAGGCCGACCGGCCAGCACACGAGCATGAGGATCGCGAGCATCTGCTCCGTACGCCAGACGCGCACGATCGCGAGCAGGTAGAGCAGCGCGGCGACGACCGGCAGTGCCACGAGCAGATAGAGCGCGGTGAACATGCGGCGGCCTCAGCGGGATTCGATATGCAGGATCTGCTCTTTCTTGAGCACGTAGGTCGCGACGCCGCCCTTGCGGCGGATCTCCACCGTGACCTGGCGCGCGTCCGCGGACGTGACGATGCCGTTGTGCTCGCGCTCGTTCGCCGTCGTGATCGCGACGCGCTCGCCGACGTGGTAGCGCAACTCGTCGAACGGGATCGCATTGCTGTCCTGGCTCGGTGCCGCGAGCCACTCGTCGTTCGCGCTCGGCCGCGGCGCGACGACCGCGGCGACGACCGGTGTCTCGTTGACCGAATCGTCGTACGCCGGTGCCGGCGCGCTCGTGGCAGCCGGAGCCTGGGCCGGTCCTGCGGCCATCAATTCCTCGATGCGGGCTTCGTCCTGCTCGAGCGTCTGTGCGCCCGCCGCGCCCGCGCCCGCGACCGCGCCTGCGAGCACGAGCACGAAGACCCAGCGTTGTCGACCCCACGCGCTCATGGCTCCCCCTCGACCTGGCCGCGGCGAGCCGTCGCGTCGACCGCAGCGTGCGAAAGCATAGTCGATGCCGGTCGATCCGCTCCAGCCGACGGCCTCATCGTGCGCCGGGCGCGGGCAGGTTTGCGACGATCGCAGCGCCGAGCGCGGCATAGTCGCCGTCGTAGTGATGACCGCCCGGCAGCCCGATCGCGCGTACGCGTGCGGGCAGCGGACCGAGGCACGGGCTGTCGTCCTCGTCGTTGCCGTGCACGCACACGAGCGGCACGCGCGAGGCGGCGAGCTCGGGCGAGATCGGCAACGCATCGTCGTGGCGGGTCGAGCCGAACCAGTCGCCGACATGGATTTCGAAGACGGCCGCGTCGTCGGGGGAAATCATGACGCCCCCCTGCACGCGCGCGAGCGCCTCCGCGGGCAGGCGGTTGACGATGACCGGCACGAGGCTCGCGCCGAACGAATAGCCGATGAGGACGAAGCGCGCGTCCGCGTCGCTCGCGCCATAGTGGGCGATCACGCGCGCGATCGCCGCGGTGGCGGCGTCGGGCGTCTGCTTGTGCCAGAAGAACTTGAGGGTCGAAAAACCGATCACGCGCACGCCGTCGCCCGTGAGCGCGTCGGCGACGCCGCGGTCGAGGCCGGCCCAGCCACCGTCGCCGGTGACGATGATCGCGACGCGGTGCGCGTTCGCCGGATCCTTCGCGGGCGCGCGCGGCGCGAGGTCCGTGAGGGGCAGGTCGGCAACGTCGTCGGGCAAGGCGGTGCGCTGCGCATCCTCGCTGCGGCGCCACCGGCGCCAGGCGGCACCGAGTTCGCGTGCAGGATCGGCCGCGCCGAACGCCGCGGGTGCGCAGGCGCGCAGCCAGTCGCGCGTGGGGGCGAGCGGCACGGGCACGACGTCGAGGCGCGCGCCGGCGGCCAACGGATGCGCCGACCATCGCAGTGGCAGTCGTTCGACCGGCTGCACGTGCCAGCGGCCGGCCGCGTCGGCGCGCGTCATCGCACCGGCGTCGCCGGCGCAGAACGCCTTCGGAAAGCGCAACCCGTCGTCCCAACCGAGCGTAAGCAGCCCCTCGAACGTGCCGGCCGGCGCCTGCGCGACGAGCGCGTACGCGAACGTCGCGCCGGCGCCGTCGCCGACGACGAGCGGCGCCGCGTAGCTCGCGACGCCTTCGTGGCGCTCGATCCAGTGCGCGACTTCCTCGACGTGACCGGCCGGATACGAGCACGCGTCCTTCTTGATCGCTTCCATGCGCGCGAGGTACGCGGGCAGGTCGATGCCGACGACGAGGGCGCCTTCGTGCGCGAGCGCATCGCCGAGACCCTGCTGGCGCGCGGTCCAGCCGTCGCGGTCGGAGAACAGGAGCACCGTGTGCGCGATCGCGCCGATCGGCCGGCTGAGGTGCAGGGCGCCGAACAGGCCGTAGTCGATCGTCGACGGCTGGGGGCCGGGGGCCGGGGGCTGAGCGGAGCGAGCGACAGCGGGCCCGGATGCGTCGATCGCCGTGGCGAGCGCGACGCTTCCGATCATCGCGATCGGACCGGAACGCAGGTTCGTCGGCCCCCGGCTCTCGGCCCTCGGCCCAATCCCCGCGACGAGCGCGATCAACACGTGCAGCAACACGCTCATCCGGCACCCGCCATCAGCGCCTCGATCTCGTCCGCCCGCTTGGGAACGCCGGCCGAGATCACCTCGGGCTCGCCACCGGTGACGACGACGTCGTCCTCGATGCGGATACCGATGCCACGGAACTTCGCCGGCACCCCTTTCGCGTCCGGTGCGATGTAGAGGCCGGGCTCGACCGTGACGACCATGCCCGGCTCGAGCACGCGGAACTCGCCGTCGATGCGGTAGTCGCCGACGTCGTGCACGTCGAGGCCGAGCCAGTGACCGGTCTTGTGCATGTAGAACCGGCGATACGCATGCTCGCGCAGGTTCTTTTCGACACTGCCGGCGAGCAGGCCGAGGCGGCACAGGCCGCGCGTGATCGTGCGCACGGCCGCCTCGTGGTAGGCGTCGAACGAGCGCCCCGCGCGCACTTCGTCGATCGCGTCGAGCTGCGCGGCGAGGACCACGTCGTAGAGCGCGCGCTGCTCGGGCGACCAGCGTCCGTTGACGGGCCAGGTGCGCGTGATGTCCGACGCGTAGCACTGGAATTCGGCGCCGGCGTCGACGAGCAACAGGTCGCCGTCGCGCAATTCGGCATTGTTCGCGCGGTAGTGCAGCACGCACCCGTTGGCGCCGCCGCCGACGATCGGCTCGTAGCTCGGCACCGCGCCGTGCTTGCGGAATGCGTGCAGCAGTTCGGCCTCCACCTCGTGCTCGTTGAGGCCCGGCTTCGTCGCGCGCATCGCGCGCACGTGCGCCTCGGCGGCGATCTGCGCGGAGCGGCGCATGAGGCGCAGCTCGGCGCGCGACTTGAACAGGCGCAGGTCGTGCAGCAGGTGCGACAGCGCGACGAACTCGTGCGGCGGCCTGGCGCCGAGGCGGACCTGCGCACGCACGCGGTTGACCCAACCGATGATCTTGAGATCGAACTCGGTGTCGCGGCCGAAGTGGTAGTAGACGCGCGTGCGGCCCTCGATGAGGCCGGGCAGGATGTCGTCGATGTCGTCGATCGGGAAGGCGTCGTCGAGGCCCCACGTGGCGACCGCGCCTTCGGTGCCCGCGCGCGGACCGTCCCAGCGCTCGCGTTCGGGGTCGCGCTCGCGGCAGAACAGGATCGTCTCGCTCGGCGTGCGCCCGGGCACGAGCGCGAGCACGGCGTCGGGTTCGGGAAAACCGGTCAGGTAGTGGAAGTCGCTGTCCTGCCGGTAGGGGTAGTGCGCGTCGTTGTTGCGCACGCGCTCCGGCGCCGCGGCGACGATCACGATCGCGTCGGGACCGGCCATGCGCATCAGCTGCTTGCGTCGGCGCGCGTATTCCCTGGGTTCGATCATCGGTCGAGCGCGAGGAGAGCGAAGGCGCGGCTAGTATCCGCGATTCACGCGCGATACCCAACGCCCGGCATCGCGTCAGTGCAGCGAGCGCGCCGAGCGACGGCCGGCACCGGTCTCGCGATGCAGCACCGCGATCGCGGTACGCACGAACTCGAGCACGTCCGCGAACGCCTGCTCGTCCTCCTTGCCGCCGTCGATCTCGAGGCGCGAGGCCGCGATCGTGCCGAGGTCGGACAGGATCTCGGCGGCATCGTCGCTGAGCTGCGCGCGCAGCGTCGTGCCGACGAGTCCGAAACCGCCGAGGAAGCCGCGACACCATTCGACGAGCGCCTCGGCCCGCCGTGCCAGCGGCGCGCTGCGAGCCGGCAGCAGCGGTGCGACGCGCGCCGGGTCCTGCGCGAACTGCGCGTTCGCAGCCGCGAGCAGCGCCTGCAGCGCGGCGTCGCGGACGGCGTGCTCGTCGGCTGGTGCGAGTTCGAGCCGATCGAGCCAGTCGTCCTCGCCCGCGATGCCACCCGCGCAGAGGTAGCCGGTCAGCGAGCCATGCAGGTCGCTCGGATTCACGCCGAGGCGCAGCGCGGCGAGCGCACCGGCGAGTTCTTCGTGGCTGGGACGGTCGGCCATCGGCACATTCGGCAGTAAAGTGCGAAGTCTATCAGGCCGCTGCGCGGCGGCCCCCGCCGTGCCGCGCCGCGGCGCCGCGCGCGTCCGGAGCAGGCGTCCCGGGCCGGCGGCGCGAACAGCGTCGCCGGCCACGAATGGAACCTGCGGCGGCGTTTGCCTACACTGCAATCAGCCCAATCTCGCCATTCCCAGTGCTCCGTCCGAGACTCGCGTCGTCATCGGTCCGATCGCGCCCGCTCCGCCGCTGGTGCGGCGGACTGCTTGCGCTGGGCTGCCTGCTCCTCGGCAGCGCGCATGCGGATGCGCTGCGGCGCGACTTCTACTTCCAGACGCTGAGCACCGAACAGGGCCTCGCGCAGAACACGGTCAGCGCGTTCCTGCAGGATCGGGACGGCTTCCTCTGGGTCGGCACGGACAGCGGCCTGCAGCAGTACGACGGCTACGCGTTCACGACGTTCGAGCATTCGGGCGACGATCCGGCGAGCCTTCCCGAAGGTCCGATTTCCTCGCTCGCCGAGGACGGCGACGGCACGCTGTGGATCGGCACGCTCGGCTCCGGCCTCGTGCGGCATGCGCCGCACACGAGCGCCTTCGAGCGCATCGACCTCGGCGACGTCGCCAATGTTCACTCGCTGCTCGCCGACGCGCGGCGCGGCCTCTGGATCGGCTGCGACGAGGGCATCGTCCTGCTCGACACACATACGGGACGGGTCGAACGGCGCTGGCCGATCGGCGCGGCCGACGGCCGCGGCGTGCTGTTCCGCCAGTTCCATGTCGACGACGCGGGAACGCTGTGGGTGGCGAGCTCGGGCGGCCTGCTGCGGCTGGCCGCGGACGACGACGCGCCGCGGCCCATCGCCACCGAGTCGATCACCGACGCCCGCGCGTTGCTCACGCGCTTCGACGGACACCTGCAGGTCGGCACCAGCGACGGCCTCTACCTCATCGACGCGAAAGGCGCGGCGCAGCGCATCTGGCCCGCCAGCGGCGAACACCTCGTCACGGCGATGGTCGAAGACGCGCGCCATCGGATCTGGCTCGGCGTGCAGAACGCGGGGGTCGCGCTGTTCGATCCCGTGCATGGCGACACGCAATGGCTGCGTCCGGATCCGAACACGCCCGGCAGCCTGCCCGATGCGATCGTCACGAGCATGCGCTTCGACCGCTCCGGCCTGCTCTGGATCGGCTCGCACGAGCGCGGCATCAGCAAGGTCGATCCCGAGGGCACGCCGTTCCGCTACATCGCCGACCGCGATCCGCAGCGACCGCAGACCGCGACCAATTACGTGCGCGCCGTGTTCGAGGACGAAGCGGGCAGCCTGTGGATCGGCGCCAAGGACGGCCTCAAGCGCTACCTGCCGGGCAGCAACCGCTTCGAGTACTACGACGACCTCGCCCTGCAAGGCCTCAAGGGCGACCTGCACATCGGCGACATCGTCGTCTACGCGTTCGCGCAGGCCGACCGCGGGCGCCTGTGGATCGCGACCGACCATGGCGCCGGGCTGTTCGACCCCGTGCGGCGCACGGTCGCGTTCCTGCCGCTGGATCCGGACGGCGCGCACGGCCTCGCCGACGCGAACGTGCGCAGCCTGCTCGAAGCCGGCGACGGCAGCCTGTGGTTCGGCACCACGCGTGCGGGCATCGCCCGCTACGAACCCGGCGCCGATCGCTGGACGAGCTTCCGGCGTGAAGCGAGCGGCGAGGTCGTCGGCGGTCTCAGCGACGACCGCGTACTGGCGCTGTACGAGGACCGCGAAGGCCGGATCTGGTCCGGCAACATCAACGGCCTCAACCTCGTCGACGCGAAGGCGCGCACCGTGCGCGTGTTCCGCAGCGATGCGCACGATCCGCACGCGCTGTCGGCGAGCCTCGTCCGCTCGATCCACGAGGCGGCCGACGGCCACCTCTGGATCGGCACCCAGGCCGGGCTCAACCGGCTCGATTCGATCGACCCCTCGCGCGCGCGATTCTCGCGTTGGCAACCGCGCGACGGCCTGCCCGGCGCGACCGTCTACGCGATCCGCGACGACCGCCTCGCGCGGCTGTGGCTGAGCACGAACCGCGGCATCGCCTCGTTCGATCCGCAGACCGGCACGTTCCGTGCGTTCACGCTCGCCGACGGCCTGCAGGGGATGGAGTTCAACGGCGGCGCGGTGGCGACCCTCGCCGACGGCGAGATCGCGTTCGGCGGCGTCAACGGCCTCAACCTCTTCGCGCCGCAGACGATCGTCGGCAGCCGCTATGCGGCGCCGGTCGTGTTCACCGCGGTCCGGGTCGGATCGCAGGGCGCGCCCGCGCAGAGCGACGGCGGCGTGCTGACGATGGAGGCGGCCGAACGGGTCGTGCGGTTCGAATTCGCCGCGCTCGATTTCGCCGCGCCCGAGCGCAACCGCTTCGCCTACCAGCTCGAGGGGTTCGACGAGCACTGGGTCGATGCCGGCACGCGCCACGACGCCACCTACACGAACCTCGACGCGGGCCGCTACACGTTCCGCGTGCGCGCGAGCAATCGCGATGGCTACTGGAGCGACCGCGTCGCGCGCGCCGAGTTGCGCGTGACGCCGCCGTGGTGGGACAGCCTTGCCGCGCGCACGCTCTACCTGCTCGCCGCCAGCGCGATCGCCCTGGTGCTCTGGCGCGCGCAGCGCGAGCGGCGGCGCGAGGAGCGCTCGTATCACCGCGACCTGCGCGAGCGCGAAGACCGCCTTCGCCTCGCGCTGTGGGGCTCGGGCGACGACTTCTGGGACTGGAATCTCGCGAGCGGCACGATCGTCGTGACCGGGCCGGGCGACCTGTTCAGGGGCGTTTCGCGCGCGCCGGTGGAACTGACGCGCGAATGGTTCCGCGAGCACACGCACCCGGACGACCTGCCCGCGGTCGAGCGGCGCCTCGACCAGCACATCAGCCGCACGACCGACACGTTCGAGTCCGAGCATCGCGTGCGCAACAAGAATGGCGAGTGGATCTGGTCGCTCACGCGCGGCAAGATCGTCGAGCGCGACAGCGACGGCCAGCCGCTGCGCATGTGCGGCACCGCGCGCGACGTCACCGCCGAGCGCGCGGCCGAGCACGAGCGCCGCGTCGCGCACGAGGTGATCCGCAGCATGGGCGAAGCGGTCGCGGTGACCGACCTCGAATTCCGCTTCATGACGATCAACCCCGCGTTCACGCGCATCACCGGCTGGCGCGCCGAGGAGATCGTCGGCCGCTCGGCGGCGATCCTCAATTGCGCGCGCCATCCGGTCGAGCAGTACCTGGAGCTGCGCGAGGTGTTGAACCGCGACGGCCACTGGCGCGGCGAATTGTGGCAGCGGCGCAAGACCGGCGAGGAGTTCCTCAGCTGGGTCGAGATTTCGGCGATCTGCGACGCCAACGGCAGGCGCACGCACTTCGTCAGCGTGACGTCAGACATCACCGACCGCAAGCGCGCCGAACAGGAGCTGCGCTATCTGGCCAACTACGACGCGCTCACCGGCCTGCCGAACCGCACCCTGCTCAGCGAGCGCATCGCGCACGCGATCGCGCGCGCGCGGCGCAACGGACGCAAGGTCGCGGTGCTGTTCCTCGACCTCGACCGCTTCAAGCACGTCAACGATTCGATGGGACACGCCGCCGGCGACAGCATGCTGAAGGCGGCCGGCGCGCGCCTGCGGCACGTCGTGCGCGAAGGCGATTCGGTCGCGCGCGTCGGCGGCGACGAGTTCACCGTCGTGATCGAGGACATCGGCAGCAGCACCGAAGCCGAACACGTCGCGGCGAAGATCATCGCCGCGTTCGAGCAGCCGCTCGAACTCGACAACGGCCAGGAGGTGGTGATCTCGCCGTCGATCGGCATCAGCCTGCACCCCGACCATGGCCAGGCCGCGAGCGACCTGCTCAAGTTCGCCGACACCGCGATGTACCAGGCCAAGGAACACGGCCGCAAGACGTGGATGGTCTACACCGAGGCGATGGACGCCGCCGCGCGGCTGCGCGCGACCACCGTCGCGGCGCTGCGCAAGGCGCTGGAACGCAACGAGCTCACCCTGCACTACCAGCCCAAGCTGTCGCTGCTCGACGACCGCATCACCGGCGTCGAGGCGCTGCTGCGCTGGCGCAGCGGCGACCTCGGCGACGTCTCTCCGGGCGTGTTCATCCCGATCGCGGAGGAGACCGGGATGATCATCGAGATCGGCGACTGGGTGGTCGAGCACGCCTGCGCGCAGCTCGCGCAGTGGCGCGACGCGGGCCTGCACGACATCACGATGTCGATCAACATCTCGGTCGCGCAATTGCTGCGCGGCGACCTGATCCGGCGCCTGTGCGACGTGCTGGCCGAGCACGACATCGCGCCGAACCAGCTCGAGCTCGAACTCACCGAGAGCATGGTCATGGCGAACGCGGAGCAGTCGATCACGACGCTGCGCCGGCTCAAGGCGATCGGCGTCAACCTCGCGATCGACGATTTCGGCACCGGCTACTCGTCGCTGAGCTACCTCAAGCGCCTGCCCATCGACGCGCTCAAGATCGACAAGGAATTCGTCGGCGACATCACGACCGATCCCGACGACGAGGCGATCACCGCGACGGTGATCGCGATGGCCCATTCGCTCGGCCTCAACGTCGTCGCCGAAGGCGTCGAACGGGTCGAGCAGGTCGACTACCTGCGCGAGCAGGACTGCGACGAGGTGCAGGGCCACTGGCTGTCCTATCCGCTGCCCGCCGACCAGTGCCTGGCCTTCCTGCGCGAGCGCGCGCAACGGCGCCGGACCGCGCTCGACCAGCGCGGTTGAGGCCGCCGCCGCCCCGCCGGAGGCGATCCCGGAATCCGCGTCCGGCCTCGCTGTTCCCTGCCACGGATTCCCGCTATATTCGGCCGCATGTCCGCGCACGAGCAAAGCCTGCTGGCCATCAGCGAACGGGTCGACCGCCTGCTCGACCTGTGCCGCTCGCTGCAGGAAGAGAATCGCAGCCTGCGCACGAGCCAGGAGCAGCTCGCGAACGAGCGGGCGCAGCTGATCGCGCGCAATGAGCAGGCGCGATCGCGCGTCGAGGCGATGATCATGCGGCTCAAGTCGCTGGAGCAGAACCAGGCATGAATGGTCCCGGCGAACCGGTCACCGTCCACATCCTCGATCGCGAGTTCCACGTCGCCTGCACGCCCGACGAGCGCGCAGGCCTGCTCGCCGCGGCTCGCTATCTCGACGAGAAGATGCGCGAGATGCGCAACAGCGCGCGTACGGCGGGCCTCGACCGGATCGCGATCCTCGCCGCGCTGAACATCTGCCACGAATTGCTCGACGAGCGCGCGCGCGAATCGAGCGAGTCGCGCCAGCTGGCAGAGAAACTGCAAGCGATCAACTCGAAGCTTGAACGCCTGTTGCCGGCATCACTACAATAGCCGCAGGTGTCCTCTGCAGTGCCCGGCAGCGCACTCTTACATATTGCCTTGTTCCTATAGACGACCCCGGGACGGCGAAACGACAACCGGTGTGCAGGTCCGCCTCGAGCGGAAAGCCTTATGGTTCCGTCAGCCCTCCCACCTGATCCCAGGGATCAAGGTCGTTCGATGCGCACCGGCACATCGCGGAGGACATCTTCTTTTGCTTTCGTCCATGAAAGCGGCTCGTTGCGCGGCTGCGCGGACGGAGGCGCTTCGCGACCAGCTCGTCCAGAGCGGCCGTCCTTGGCCGCACTTTTCAGGTAGAGCCCTTTGCTGGAGCGTCGTGGCTTGGACGTTCAGCGGAGCCGCGCTCGGGTTCCGCGGCTCCCGATGGTTGCGAAAACTCTTCAGCGTCATGCCCGCGCAAGCGGGCATCCATTTTGCTCTGATCCAGTCGACGACATGACCGATTCCCTCGACCGCGCGGCACTCAGGAAGGCCCTGCGCGAGCGACGCGCGGCGGCGCCTGCGGCGGAGCGGATCGCGGCAGCGCAGTCGGTCGTCGCGCAGCTCGAGCGGATCCCGGAGTTCCTCACCGATCGACGTATCGGCGGCTACTGGGCCGTCGACGGCGAACTGCCGCTTGCCGCGCTGATCGGCGGCATGCGTGCGCGCGGGCAGCAGTATTGCCTGCCCGTCGTCGGCGCGGATCGCCTGTTGCGCTTTGCGCCATGGCGGCCGGGCGACCCATTGGCGACGAACCGCTTCGGCATCCCCGAGCCCGTCTGCGCGACCTCGGACCTGCTCGCCGCGGGTGAGCTCGACGTCGTGCTGGTGCCGCTGCTCGGCTTCGACCGCAACGGCCACCGGCTCGGCTTCGGCGGCGGCTGGTACGACCGCAGTTTCGCGTTCCTCGCCGATCGCGCCGATGTCGGCAAGCCGGTGCTCGCCGGCGTCGCCTACGCATGGCAGGAGATCGACGCCCTCGATGCGCAATCCTGGGATGTGCGGCTCGACTACGTCGCGACCGAGCGCGAACTGCTCGATTTCACCGCGCCGGTCGCGAGCCTGTAGCTACGGCCCGAGGCTTCGCGCACGGCGGACGCTCGCGCGGAAACCCGCTACTCTCGTCGCTTTCCCGGCCGAAGACTTGCCGCGATGCGCTACTGGCTCATGAAATCCGAACCCGACGTGTTCTCGATCGACGACCTCGCGCGCGTGCGCGTCGAGCCGTGGACGGGCGTGCGCAACTACCAGGCGCGCAACTTCATGCGCGACGGCATGAGCAAGGGCGACGGCGTGCTGTTCTACCACTCGAGCTGCGACGTGCCCGGCGTCGCCGGCGTCGCCGAGGTCGCGAGCGCGGCCTATCCGGACCCGACCCAGTTCGACCGCAAGAGCGAGTACTACGACGAGAAGAGCACGCGGGAGGATCCGCGCTGGATGCTCGTCGACGTCGCGTTCAAGCGCAAGCTCGAGCGCACGATCACGCTCGCCGAACTCAAGGAACATCCGCGCCTCGACGGCTTCGCGCTGTTGCAGCGGGGCAACCGGCTGTCGGTGCTGCCCGTGACCAAGGCGCAGTGGGACGCGATCCTCGCGCTCGAATGACGCCGGCGCGGCAGGCCGCGCCGCCGGCCACTCCGGACGGATCCGCTGCGCGACGATCCCGGCCACGCCGGACGTGAGCCGGTCGCGCCAAACGCGTACCATGCGCGACCTCGAACCCAGCCTGCGGAGCACGCGATGAGCCAGGACGACCAGAAGCGCCTCGCCGGGCGCGCCGCGATGCGCTACGTCGAGGACGGCATGATCGTCGGCGTCGGCACCGGCTCGACCGTCGCGCATTTCATCGACGCGCTCGCCGAGCGGCGCGCCGACATCGAGGGCGCGGTGTCGAGTTCGGAACAGTCGTCGCGCCTGCTCAAGGAGCGCGGCATCCCGGTGCTCGATCTCAACGCGACCGGAGACCTTCCGTTGTACGTCGACGGCGCGGACGAATGCGACGGCCGCAAATGCCTGATCAAGGGCGGCGGCGCCGCGCTCACGCGCGAGAAGATCATCGCCGCGGCGTCGCGCCGGTTCGTCTGCATCATCGACGCGGCCAAGCGCGTCGACGTGCTCGGCCGCTTCCCGCTTCCGGTCGAAGTGATCCCGATGGCACGCAGCTACGTCGCGCGCGAAATCGTCAAGCGCGGCGGCCAGCCGGTGTGGCGCGACGGCGTCGTCACCGACAACGGCAACTGGATCCTCGACGTGCACAACCTGCGGATTTCCGCGCCGGTCGAACTCGAGCGCGAACTGAACCAGATCGCCGGTGTGGTCACCGTGGGCCTGTTCGCGCAGCGCCCGGCCGACGTCGTGCTGATCGGCTCCGAGGAAATGCGCTGAGCATTTGACCGTTTCGGCGCAGCCATGATCCCATGCGGGTCCAGCCCGCCGCCGCCGGCACTCTCGACCGAGACCGCTGCATGACTGCCGTCTTTGCGCATCACCTGCCGCACCGCGTTCTCTTCACGGCCCTCGCAGCCGGCATCGGTGCTGCGATCTCGCCCGCGCTCTGCGCGAAGCAGGCGGACGTCGCGCCGCACCTGCGCGACGATCCGGCGCAGCGGATCTTTCGCTCGTTCGCGCCCGCCCGCAGCCGTCCGCACCGCGCCTTGCCGGCCGCCGTGCTGCCGGTGACCAACTGCGCCAACGACGGGCCCGGCAGCCTGCGCGCGGCGGTCGCCGCCGCCAACGACAACGACGAGATCGACCTCAGCCAGCTCGCGTGTTCGCGCATCACCCTTACCACCGGCGGCATCGAGGTCGACGCCGACAATCTCACGCTCAGCGGGCCGGGCCAGGACAAGCTGACGATCGACGGCAACCACTACGATCGCCTGCTCGTCCATCCGGGATCGGGTGCGTTGACCGTGCAAGGCCTCACGATCCAGAACGGCTGGAACCGGGCGAGCGGATTCGACGTGGCCGGCGGCGGATGCATCGCGTCGGCCGCATTCCTCTACGTGCGCGACTCGACCGTGCGCAACTGCTATGCGGGCGGCGAAGGCTCGTACGGCGGGGCGATCTACGCCTACGCCGTGACGCTCGACCACAGCACGGTATCCGGCAACGTGGCAAAGGGCATCCACGAGGATTCGAGCACGGCAGCCTTCGGTGGTGCGATCTTCACCTACGTGCTCGACCTCACGGCGAGCACGGTCAGCGGCAATCGAGCCGAGCACCAGGTGCGACCCGGCCGATCGAGCTACGACATCGGTGGGGCGATCGTCGCCGTCGTCGGCGGCAACATCCGCAGCTCGACGATCGACACGAACTACAGCGAAGGTCGCGCCGGTGGCGTGGCGTCGTTCAATCCGTTGCTGGTGTCGAACAGCACGATTTCGAGCAACGTCGCCGCCGACGGCGTCGGCGGCGGCGTGTTCATGCGCTGGCCATCGGTCCTCGTAGCGACCAACAGCACGATCGCCGCGAACCGTGCCAGCGTGGGTAGCGGCATCTGGATCGCGGCCGACGGCACCGAACTGCACAGCACGATCGTCTACGGAAACACGGGCAGTCCGGGCAATGCAAACATCGGCGGAATGGATCCGCTCGCGAATGCACCTCTCACCATCGGCGGCAGCAACAACCTCATCGGGGCCGCCGAACCCGCGATCGCGCTGCCGCCCGACACCCGCACTGGCAATCCACTGCTGGGGCCGCTGCGGCCCAACGGTGGCCCGACGCGAACGCACGCGCTCGGCGTCGGCAGCCCGGCCATCGATGCCGGCAGCAACGTCGCCAGCCTCGAGTTCGACCAGCGCGGCGCGAACTTCCCGCGCGTGTTCGGTGCGGCGGCGGACATCGGCGCCTACGAGCGTGGACCGACACTCGCCGCCCCGACCAACGTGCCGACGCTCTCCGCGCGCGTCGCGCTCCTGCTCGCCGGCCTGCTCGGCGCCGTCGCGGCAGCGCGCCTGCGCGCGCCATCGCGCAGGCTCGCGGCGGCGCGATCGGCGTTGAAATCGCCTCACGGCGACCGCAGATAGACCGGGACGCCGCAACACTCCCGGCGTCGGAGTTGTCTGTCTTGGACCCGGCCCTCGCTGCAATGCGGGGGCCTTTTTGTGTGCGCCGCTCGCACGGAAGCGCGCCCCGCGGAAACAGAAAACCCCGCGCGCGGCGGGGTTACTGCATATGGCTGGGGGACTAGGATCGTCCGTCACCCTCAGCCAGACCGCATTCCTAAGCCCTTGATGCGTAACGGGTCAGCCGGCGAAGTGCCCGGAGGTCCAGTCCGTCGAGTCGTGGAGATTCAAGTACGTCACGGCAAGCTGGGGCTGTTCAGTCAGATTGCGCGGCCGGGTCGGGAAGCGACTACGAAAGGGCGCTGGATGATCGGAAGTGGGATGCGTCCTTGGTATTCTTGCGTACGAAAAGCGCGCATTTTCATGTAGGAAATATCTTACAAAAAGGAGCCGCCGCACTGCGTATTGCCATCGCATCACTCTACCGTCATGCTATTTGCGGCTCCGTTCTACACCTTTTCACTAAACTAATATCGTTGGTGAACAGGCACAACTTTGTTGGCTGCCAAGCATCAGGGGGCTTGTTAGCTAGGATGCAGGACCGTCCTCTGACTGAAAGAGGCCTCGAATGCGTGCGTACTTGGCGGTACTTGCATTGGCGCTGGCTGCTTGCGCTCCCCTTAAGACGCAAAAGACTACAGAAGCGCCATTTCTCCCCAGCATCGTCAATTTGCGCGAAGCAACAAAGGCAGTGTACGCGGCCCCGAAGCCTGCACTGGTCGTACTGGATATTGACGACACCTTGTTATCGACAACAAAGCTTGGGTCCGAGCACGCGTTCTACGGTAGCGATCGCTGGTACCGCTGGCAGGATGCTCAGGGCGAAGATGGACCCCATCGAGTGCCATGCCTATTAGATGTGTTGTACTGGAACAGCGAAGTCGTTCCTTTGGAGGCAGTCCAACCCGACGCTCCTGAAGTCATCAACGCTCTCTCTGAGGACCGCTTGATCCTAACGTCCCGCGGCGGCAATCAGCGTCTGGGTACCCAGCGCGCGCTTGCCGCAGCCGGCTACTCCCATGGAAAAGCGTTGCCCGGCTTAGAGGCAATCACGACTTTGCCAGGAACGTACTCGCCCATGACCTACAGCGACGGGATTCTGATGACAGGTGGCACAAAAAAAGGACCCGCGCTCACGGCGCTGCTCGCGAATGCGGCAACCCGCTATCGCTCAGTCGTCATGGTAGATGACGACTCAAAGAACCTGCGCAGTGTCGCCAGTTCTCTAGCGCAACAGCCTGAATCAAATCGGATGGAGTTTGTGGGACTGCGATACATCGGCATTAAGGACGAACCTGTGCCACCACCCACCACAGCGGCAGAAAGAGTTGCTGACGAGTCGTGGATTGCTTGGAAAGGGTGGTTTCTGAAGTACGAGCCGGAGCCGGCTGCGCGTTTAATGGCTAAAAGGTGCAGCTACTGAGCAAGTCCATCATGGAAGCCGCACATTCGAGGAATATTGAGCCTATGGCTTTAACGAACTAGTCCAACGCTCAATGGGTGAGGCTGAGCGTCGTCCGATAGGACTTTCGGAATGACAGAACGTACCAATCGTACTTCCGCAAAGCATGAACGGCGTCATGAAGCTGGATGAGGCACTCACGCAAGTGGTCGAAGAGTTCGACCATGTTCACCCCGACGGACAAGTCGACGTCAACAAGCTCGATAAAGGCGTACTGCCAACGTTCGTTACCGCGGAGAGCGGCCATCAGCTGCACTACACGAAGAAGTCCCTCGAAGCACTGCTGCACATCAGCCACATCTTGTACCGCGCATCCAACAGCCTGCCCAAGATTGTGGGCGAAAGCGGATACTACGCGATGGTGCGGCAGGCGATCGCCGATTGCTACGCCTCGGGCGATTTCGCTCCGAAAGTTGGCGGCGTACCGAACGGAAAGGCGTGCTTGAAGAGGCGACTGGCGGAAGCGGTCGCGGCTATGACCACGGAGTTCACGCATTCCTTCCCGGCGTGGACCATGAACGTGGAGGCTCAGCGGAAATTCGCGATCGGGCCTGTGGTCTTTCTTACTCGCGACAAGTGGCTGGACTCGGTCCACTTCTCTCGCAAGGCTCTGCAATACTTCGCGAAGCGCCCCGGGAAAGGAGACACCGATTGGAAACGCCGCGTGCGGGAGCTCCTTGCCGGTAAAGCGCGCCCATCCAAATCATGGCCGCTGGCCGATTGGGTATACCGTGCGATTAAGGACGCCCCGTCCGTCCTAAAGGTCAAAGTCATAGGCAGCGAACGCGCACTGTCGAGACAACGTGCACGCTACGCAGCTCGCACAGCGCTCGATTGCCTCGCGCTCCTCTTTCAGGATGCGGAACACCATGCACAGTTTGTCCTCGGCGACGATCGCGTCGTCCCTGTCAGCGGCTCGACGCTTATAGAGTCGAGAGGCCACCTTTGGGTTCCAGGCTCTGGGCTGAAGCTCCGCGGATGGACTGGAGCAGAGGCAGACGCGATCGCGGCTGTGGCCTCGCCTAAGGAGAAGAAGTTGCTGAAAGCGGCTGGCGCTGTCATTCGAACCCTCTTGGATCCTTTACGCTCCAAGCATCCGCAACTGATCCAGCGATGGGCGACGGCCTTGGCTGTCGCCTCCGAAGGCTGCCGAGAGACGCACGACGGCCTTGCACTCGCCAAGCTCGCATCAAGTCTCGACATCCTCTCCGGAGGAGGGATGGAAAAGGGCATTCGCGCAATGCTGCTCCACCAGACCGGCCACAAAGCGAACGATGTCATGGTCAAAGGGCCTGCGCCGATGACCTTCAAGGAGGTGGTCAACCGCATCTACA
>DASTSE010000122.1:0-7692 GCA_035760865.1 Dokdonella sp. | reverse complement strand
GCCACGCGCGGCTACTTCAAGGCCCAGCTCGAGCTCGCGCCGCAGGCGGTCGCCGAGGACATCAAGGCCGTGCTCGCGGACCCGCCCGACGCAGCTGCGGCCGACCGCCTGTGGACGATCAACCCTGCATGGAACAGCATGCTGCGTACGACCTGCGTCGCGACGATGGTCGATGCCGGACATGCGCCTAACGCGCTGCCGCAGCGCGCAGGTGCGAACGTCAACTGCCGCATACTGCCCGGTGTCCCGCTCGAAGCGGTGAAGAACACGCTCGCGCGGCTCGTCGACGACGCGAGCATCACGATCAACGCGGTCGGCGAACCCAGCCCGGTCGGCAACGCGCCGACCCTGTCGCGCGCGATCATGGACCCGGTGCGCACGGTCGCCGACACGATCTGGCCGGGCGTCGCGATCGTGCCGACGATGGCGACCGGTGCCACCGACGGCCGCTTCCTCAACGCCGCCGGCACGCCGACGTACGGCCTCTCGGGCATGTTCCACGACGCCGAAGGCAGCCATGCCCACGGCCTCGACGAGCGCATCCGCGTGAAGTCGCTGCTCGACGGCCGCCGCTTCCTCTACGAGGTCGTGAAGATGTACGCGACCGCGAAGGAGTGACGGCCGGCGCCCGCCGCAGCGTCGTAGGGTGGGCCCTGGCCCACCGCCGTTGATTGACGATGCATCGCGAAGGTGGGCCCTGGCCCACCGCGGTCGATTGACGATGCATCGCGAGGTGGGCCTGGGCCCGCCCTGCGTCAGCGGCCGCCGACTTCGTCGATGTGGGCGTTCGAGCGCCTCCTGCCAGGCGAACACGTGCTCGTAGACGCTGTCGACGAGCGTGCCGTCGAGGTCAAAGGAACGCGGTCGGCGGCGAGGCGAGCGTCGCCGCTTCAGTCGCTGAATGCGGCGTTGTGATAGACGTCCTGCACGTCGTCGAGCTCTTCGAGCCAGTCGAGCAGCTTGCCGAGCGTTTCTTCGACTTCCCCGCTGACCGCGACGCGGTTGTCCGGGCGCATCACGATGTCCGCGCTGATCGGTGTCAGCCCCGCGGCGACGAGCGCCTTCTTGACCGATTCGAAGTTCTCCGGCGCGCACAGCACGACCGACGCGTCGGCTTCGGTGACGACGTCGTCGGCGCCCGCATCGAGCGCAAGCTCGAGGACCCTGTCCTCACCGCCGCACGCCTTCGTGTCGAGCACGATCTCGCCGAGTTCCTTGAACTGGAACGCGACCGAACCGGAGGTGCCGAGGTTGCCGCCGTGCTTGGACAACGCGTGGCGCACGTCGGCGACGGTGCGGACCGGGTTGTCGGTCATCGCGTCGATGATGAGCGCGACGCCGGACGGGCCGTAGCCCTCGTAACGCAGCTCCTGCATGTCGTCGGCGCCGTCCGCACCCGAGCCGCGCTTGATCGCGCGCTCGATCGTGTCTTTCGACATGTTCGCGGACAGCGCCTTGTCCATCGCGACGCGCAGACGCGCATTGCCGGCCGGGTCGGCGCCGGTGCGCGCGGCGATCGTGATCTCGCGGATGAGCTTGGTGAAGATCTTGCCGCGGCGAGCGTCCTCGGCATTCTTGCGGTTTTCGATGCTGGGGCCTCTGCCCATGGGGATTCCTGCGACTCAGTGATCATTGGCGATGCCGCCGGCGCCCGGCGACCCGCCATTCTACTTCGATGCGGCGGGTCGCGATGAGCCTCGCCGCGGACGCCACGGACGTGCTGCCCATGACCGCGGCCGAAGCGCGCACCGGCGCCTCGGGATGCCGCAGTGCCGGGGAGCAGCGGGCCTACAGATGGCAGCCGGGCGCCGCCGTTCCGAGTCGTGCCAATTCCAACGTTCCGCTGCGACCGGTGTTCTCGCCGCCCGTGAAGCGGTAGGAGAGGCGGGCCGACGAGCATCCGGCCAGCAGCATCGAGGCCGAACCGATGCGCGTGGTCGTGACCGGCGTCGCATCGTCGAACCCGCCGATGCTCGTCTCGAAGATACCGATGTCGTCGACGCGGGTGGCGTTGCTCCCGCGCGTTCCCTGCAGCGTGTACCAGCGCTGTCCGCCGTCGGCGGCGAACGTGTACCACGCGGCGAACACGACGTTTTGCGTCGGGCCCACGTCGACGATCAGGCCTTGGCCGCTGTTGGCGGGATCGGCCCAGGTGCCGCTCATCCAGTAGATCGGCGGTACGATCGGCGGGCTGCCTGCGGCGACGCAGTCGACATTGGGCAGCAGGCGTGTGAGCGGGATGTCTCCGTCCACCGGATGGAAATCGCTGATCGAGTAATGCAGCGTTCCGTGCGAGCAGTCGGAGAACGCGAGTGTCGCGGTCCCGACCACGTCGGTCGAAGTCGGCTGCGACGTGTCGAAGCGTCCACCCGTGGTCGCGTAGACGGGCATGGTCGCAACGGAGCCGTCGTCGACCTGTCCCTGGATCGTGTACCAGCGATGCACGACGAAGGGCGTCTCGCTTGCGGGGTCGACGCCGTAGGTGAACCAGCCGCCGAAGAGCAGGCCGGTGCCCTGGGCATACAGGTCCGGCAACACGTCGATGACCAGACCCTGGCCGGGGGTGGCCGCATTCGCCCACGAACCGCTCATCCCGTGCTGGTTCAATGCCGGGCCGGCCTGCTGGGCGGTCGGCCACGCGGCCATGAGGTTGCGCACGTCGACCGAACCGAGCCCGGTCGCGAGATCGTAGCCTTCCGCGACCGCGTAGCCTGCGCGACCGCCGGAAAGGGCGTCCGGCCCCGGCGTGCTGTTGTTGCACGGACTCGGCACCGCGACGTCACACGGCGACACCGCGCTCGTCGCGGGGGTGACGTCGTGGAACACCGCGTTGACCGCATGCGCGCCGAGCGCATAGAGGCTCGGATTGAGGTTGCCCTGCGCCGCGCCGAGCTTCTGGTTCAGGCGCGCGGCGATCCCGGCCATGGCCGGTGCCGAGGCGGAGGTGCCGCTCGAGATGAGGAAACTGAAACTGCCCCCGCTGACGGCGCATGAACCCCGCCGTGCGGCCATGCACGTGAAGTAGCCGTCATGTGCGGCGGCGTTGAGCGAAACGTCCGGCACGCTGCGGCCGTTGGCAGCCGGCACGCCGGGACCGGACTGCCATGCCGGGCGAGGAAGATAGACGCTGGTACCGCCTCCACTCGCGGCGAGCGCGGTCTCCCCGCTGCGGCCGAACGGTTCGTTCCACGCACCTTCGGGAATGTAGCCGTACGCGCTGCGGTATCCGTAGCCGTCTTCGCTGCTCCAGTAGCGATCCGGTTCGGCATCGTCGGCGAAGCGCGTGCCGCCGACGCAGGTGACGTGGCCGGAGCTGCACATGACGTCGATCGACGGCTGCGGTTGCGCTGGCGGCGCGCCGGTGTGGTCGGCGCAATCGGCGACGCCGCTGTCGCCGGACGACACGAACACCGAGATGCCTTCGGCGGCGGCCTGGCCGAACAGGTCGTCGAGGTAGCGCGCGACGTCGGCGCCGTTGTCGGCCTCGCAACTGCCGAAACTGATGCTGAGCACGCGCGCCGGCAACGGCGATGCATCGATCGCGTGCTCGATCGCGCGCTGCACGCCGCTGTCGGTGTCGGTGTCCTTGGCTACGATGAGCTTGATCGTTGCGCCGGGAGCGACGCCCGCCGCGACCTGGACATCGAGTGTCGCTTCCGTCTGGTCGCCGACCGCATCGCTCGGGTCGTCGCAGCTCGAGCCGGCGGCGCCGCACTGGGACGCCGGCGCGCCCGGATCGGTGGCCCCCGGCGGCACGATCACCTCGACCGCACGCTGCGGCAGTTTCGCGATCGTCTGGTAGTTGCTCACATCGGGCGCGTAGACGCGCTGGCGACCGACGATCGCGATGCTCTGGCCGGCGCCGTCGATGTCGGCGACGGCGCCGCCGATGCCGTAGATCGCGGCGAAATCGGCAGGGAACATCACATGCTCGCAGCCGCTGTCGTTGCAGGCCGTGCCCTCGGGGCGCAGCGCCTTCGCGCCCGCCGGGCGCCGGGCGGCGACGACATGGTGCTTTGGCCGCAGCGTGAACGTGTCGAGCCCCACCACGCCGCGAACGATCGGGGCGAACGCCGCGGGAACGCTCGGTCTCGACTTCGCGCCGATGCGGCGGCGTTCGCCGCCGTCGTACCAGGAGAGTGCGGTGTCGAACGCGCGTGCGAGGTCGCCGCTGCGGCCACTGACGACCACGCGGGTGCGAGCCGGCGCGACCGCCTCCACGCGCAGGCCTTCGCTGCGCAGCCAGCTCGAGAGCGCATCGAGGTCGTGCGCGCTCGCGCCGTAGCGTCGGCCGATGTCCGCGGCGTCGAGCCACTGGTGGTAGCGCGGGGAACGCGGATCCTGCTGGTCGCGCAACAGCGCTTCGAATGCCGCCTGGCGGTCGGGCGTGCGACGGAGCAGCACGCTCACGCGACCGAGCCGCAGCTCGGCGTCGACCGCGCCGCGAGCGCGTTCCGTGCGCGCCCACGCAGGCCGCGCGCCATCGATCGTCACGCGCTTGGCGCCGTCGACGGTCGACTTGACGAGGTCGACCTCGCCCGCATGCGCGAGCGTGTCCGTCGCCGCGAGCGCGGCCAGCACGAGCACCTTGCCGATACGCGCGAAAAGTGTTCCGTCCATGTTGGGATCGCCGCCGGGAAAAGGAGGAAAATGCGACCTTAATCGCGCGGCATGTCGCACCGCAAGCGCCGCTTCGCATCGGCAGACGCTATGATGGCGCCCCACGTCGAGGGGCACCCATGGGCTCATCCAAGACCGCGGCGCGCGCGCCGGGTTTCCGCTATTACGACCTGCTCGTCGGCGGCATGGTCGCGGTCCTGCTTTGCTCGAACCTGATCGGCCCGGCCAAGGTCTGCACCGTGACCTTGCCGCTGCTCGGCGCACTCACGTTCGGCGCGGGCAACCTGTTCTTCCCGATCAGCTACATCTTCGACGACGTGCTGACCGAGGTGTACGGCTACGCGCGCGCACGTCGCGCGATCTGGGCCGGCTTCGGCGGCCTCGCGTTCGCGAGCGTGATGACGTTCGTGATCATCGGCATGACGCCGAGCCCGGACGAGCCGTTCAACGAGCGCCTGCAGCCCGCGCTCGAGATCGTGTTCGGCGCGAGCTGGCGCATCATGCTCGCCTCGATGATCGCGTACTGGATCGGCGACTTCGCCAACTCGTGGGTGATGGCGAAGATGAAGCTGTGGACGAACGGGCGCTGGCTGTGGACGCGCACGATCGGTTCGACCGTCGTCGGCGAGGGCCTCGACAGCATCACGTTCTATCCGATCGCGTTCGCGGGCATCTGGTCCGGCCAGACGATGGTCAAGGTGATCGCATTCAACTGGACGATGAAGGTGCTGGTCGAGATCGTGCTGACGCCGGTGACGTATGCGGTGATCGGCTTCCTCAAGCGGCACGAAGGCGTCGACACCTACGACACGCACACGCATTTCACGCCGTTCAGCCTGCGCGACGAAGGCGAGCAACGCAGGCCACACACCTGATCCGATCGAGGGTTCCCCGATGAACGACCCTGCAACCCGTCGTAACGGCGACAGCCGTGATGCTCCTTGTGGCGGAGGCCGCGATGCTCCCGGTGGGAGCGGCGGAAGCCGCGATGCTCTCGCTGCACCTCAAAGGAAAAGGGCAGGCCCCTCTCGCGTCTCGCTGCGGCTCGCACTCGCGGTGACGCTCTCGGTCGCCGGCGCCGCATTCGCCGCGGACGACGTCGAGTACTTCCCGGTCACGAACGCGCCGCCCGGCATGAACCTGCCGTTCTCCGAAGCGGTGCGTGTCGGCCGCATGCTCTACCTCTCGGGCGAGATCGGCACCGGCCCCGACGGCAAGCTCGTCGAAGGCGGCATCGCTGCGGAGACGAAGCAACTGATGCAGAACATCGGCGACAAGCTCGCGCGGCACGGCTCGTCGTGGGACCGCGTCGTGCAGTGCACGGTCGCGCTCGCCGACATCGAGGACTGGCCCGCCTTCAACGAGGTCTATCGCGGCTACTTCAAGCAGCATTTTCCCGCGCGCATGGCCTACGCCACCGGCGGCCTCGCGCTCGGTGCGCGCGCCGAGGTGCAATGCAACGCGCTCGTCGGCCGCAAAAGACGACGTCCCTGAGACAGTCGGCAGGCGAGGGCGGTCGCCTGCCGACGGAACCCTACGCGGCGGCGACCGCCGTCGCCTCGCGCGTGCGCCGGCCGATGTCGCGCAGGAGCAGGGTGATGACGAGGATCGCCTGCAAGGTCACCGTCGCGACGGACACGTACCAGACCTCGTGCAGCTCGAAGCCCGGCCGTGTCGACAGCCAGTACGCGACGCACGCGAACACACTCACGCGCGTCGCCGTGCAGTAGAGCGGCGGCAGGGTGTGGCCGAGGGCCTGGAACATGCCCGCACAGGTGAAGATCAGGCCCTGCGCGACGAAATTCCACGAGATGATGCGCAGGAACTCGCTGCCGATGCGCACGACCTCGGCGTCCTTCGTGAAGAAGCCGACCAGCAGGTCCGGTCGCCAATGGCAGAACAGCGTGAGCACCGCCATGATCATGCTGCCGATCAGCGCGGCCTTGTCGAACGTCTCGCGCACGCGCGGGAGCAGGCGCGCGCCCGCGTTCTGCCCGGCGAGCGGCGCGACCGCGAATGCGACCGCCATCGCCGGCAGGAAGATCGCCTGCATCACGCGCGAGCCGACGCCGAACCCCGCCTGCGCGGCCGGCCCGAACGGCCGGATGATGAAGTAGACGAGCGCGAGGAACAGGAACATCAGTGCGAACTCGCCGCCGGGTGGCACGCCGATCTTGAGGATGCGCTTCCAGGTGGCGAAGTCGGGCTTGAGCAGCGCGCCGTCGACGCCCACGTATTTCTCGAGGCGCGCGAAGTAGACGATCATCATGACCACGCCGACCGCGATCGCGAGCGAGGTCGCGAGACCCGCGCCCGCGATGCCCAATGGCTTGCCGGTGAGCCAGCCGGCGATGAGGATCGGCGCGAGCAGCGCGTTCAGGACGACGGTCGCGATCTGCACGATCATGCCCGGCTTCGCGAGGCCCGTGCCGCGCAGCGCCGAGCCCATCGCGATCAGCGCAAACTGCAGCGCGAGGCCGGGCAGGAACCAGTAGAGGTAGGTCGTGCCCTGCGCGGCCGTCTCGGCATCCGCGCCCAGCGCACGCGCGTACGTGCCGGCGAGCGCGTAGCCGCCGACGAGCGTGATCGCCGCGAACACGGCGGCGATCAGCAGGCTCTGGTTGAACACGAGGTTCGCGTCGGCCTGGTTTTTCGCGCCAACTGCGCGCGCGATCAGGGCCATCGCGCCGACGCCGAGCACCTGGGTCAGGCCCATGATGATGAACTGCAGGTTGCCCGCGGTCGCGACACCCGCGATCGCGGCGTCGCCGAGGCGCGCGACGAAGTAGAGGTCGACCAGCACGTACAGCGTCTGGAACAGCATGCCGATCGCGATCGGTACCGCGAGCGCGGCGAGATGGCGCGTGATCGAGCCTTGCGTGAGATCCTTCATGGCGGGCGTTCCGGCGGGGAGGGCGGCGCATTCTGCGCCGATCCGCTGCGCCTGTAACGACTCGTCGGCGGCTCGGCCTGGCGGTACAATATCCACACGGGATCGGCCTGCGACTCGGCATTCCGGAGCAGGCGGCGCACGCGAGCGGCGCAAGCCGCGATGCATCTCCGCCCTCAATC
>DASTSE010000121.1:0-2570 GCA_035760865.1 Dokdonella sp. | reverse complement strand
ACCCACGCCGTCGACGCCACGCCCGCCTCGGATGCACGCGCGCACGACGGTGCGGGCGATGCCGGCCTCGACGACGCGAGCGATGGGATGCCGGACGCCGTCGCCGATGCGACGATCGACGCGCCCATCGATGCCGCCCCGGATGCGCTGCTCGATGCCTACGTGCCACCCGACGCGCCACCCACATGATGAGCCCGGGCGGCCCGGTCGGGCCGCGAGGCGTGCTATCGCAAGACGCATGAGCGTGCGCTGGATCCGATCGCAGCGAGCCGCGGTCGTCGAGGCCGGCGCAGACGTACTGCTCGTCGGCCGCGACGGCAGCGTGCGGCGCCTGACCGGCGAGAGCGCGGAGCTCGCACGCGAGGCCCTCGCGTTCTTCGCGCGCGCGCAGGATGACGACGCGCTGATCGCGCACGTCGAGGCGCTCGCCGGTCCGCTCGGCGAACGCCGCCAGGTCGTGCTCGATCTGCTCGCGCTGCTGCGCGACACCGGCGCGCTCGAGCCCGCGCGCGACGAGCCTCGCCGCGACGGGTGCAACATCGTGGTCGGCGTGAGCGGCGCGATCGCGGCGAGCCACGCGCCCGCGCTGGTCAGTGCGCTGCAGCGCCGCGGCCACACCGTCGAGGTCGCGCTGACCGCGACGGCCACGCGCTTCGTCGCCGTCGAGACGCTCGCCGCCCAGCTGCAGCGCGAGGTTCATACGTCGCTGTGGCCGCGCGCCGCGCACGTACCCGTGCCGCACGTGGCGCTCGCGCGCTGGGCGCAGCTCGTCGTGATCTACCCGGCGAGCGCGACCACGATCGCGCGGCTCGCGCACGGCGACTTCTCCGATCTGGTCGCTGCGATCGCGCTGACGACCGATGCGCCCGTGATCGTCGCGCCGTCGATGAACCTCGCGATGCTCCAGGCGCCAGCCGTGCAGCGCAACCTCGAGGCGCTGCGCGACGACGGCTTCGTCATCGTCCACGGCGTGCCGTCAGAGGAGGTCGCCGAGGCACCGGGCACGCGCACCACGCTCGGCGGTGCCGCGCCGGCGCCCGGCGAGGTCGCGGCGACGATCGACGCGTTGCGCGCCGCGGGGATCGTGCGCCCGGCCGATCCGTGGCAGCGCGCCTACGAGCAGCGCCTCGTGCCCTGGGCGAGCGAGCACTGCGACGCGGACCTCGCCGCCGCGCTCGCCGAGCACGCACCGCCGCCCGGCCGCGTGCTCGACGTCGGCTGCGGGCTCGGCCAGGTCGCGCGCCACTGCGCCACGGCCGGCTATCGCGTCGTCGCGACCGATCTCGCGGAGCCCGCGCTCGCGATCGCGCGCGACGCCGCCGCACGCGATGGGCTCGACGTCCTCTGGCTGCGCGACGACATCTGCGCGACCGCGCTCGTCGGTCCGTTCGACGTGATCGTCGATCGCGCGACGCTGCACACGCTCGCCCTCCCGCGCGCGCACGCGTGGGCCGCGGCGATGCAGAAGCTCGCCGGTCCCGGCGCGACGCTGATCGTCAAGGCGCATCGCACCGGCGTGGCAGGCGCGACCCACGGCTACACGGCAGCAGACATCGCGGCGCTGCTGCCCGGCTTCACGCTCGTCGCCGAGCAGGCCGCCGAGCTGCCCGGCCTCACCGACGCGACGCCGATCGCCTCGACGCTCGCCGTGCTCCGCCGAGCCTAGAACCCGAACACGGCCACGTGCGCGCCGGCGCCGACGTTGCGGCCGACGATATCGGCCATGCCGTCGTTGTCGCTGTCGCCGTAGAAGCCGTTGCCGAACCGCGCCTCGAGCGCGAGTGCCCAGCGCTGGCCGCGAATGATGTCGACCGAGGCCGCGCCCATGACCGCGAACGCGTCGTCGCTCGTGATCGCGAGCTGCGTGCGATCGTGGCTGAGCGACGCGTGCGCCTCGCCGATGCCCGCGGTGAGCGTCACGATCGGCACCGGCCGCCAGCGCAGCGCGACCGTGTTCACGTAGTGCGTGAACGTGAAGCCGTCGTTGCTGTGAGACATCGCCCAGAGATCGAGCGCGACACCGAGCGTCGGCGACCAGAACCAGCTCACGCCGAGATTGCCGCCGCCCGCCTCGGTGAAGCCATCGCACTGCCCCATCTGGCCCTCGCAGAAGATCTTGCCGCCCTGCAGGCCGAGCGCGAGCTCGAGCCCCTGGCGCTCCGGCGGTGACGGCGCTGGCGCCTGCGGCTGCGCGAACGCGAGCGTCGAGACGAGAGACAGGGCACACACGAAGAAGGGAGTCGAACGCATGAAGGTCCTCGGCAGAACGGCGGCCTGACATCCGTTCAGCAATCCCCTTGCCAGCGAAAGCTGTCGCGAAACGCGGCAGCGGCGGCGGATTTCGCGACAACCCGGCATACTGTGCCCCGCGATGAGTCGCGTGGCGATCACAGGTGCAAGTGGACTTCTTGGTGGCAACCTCGCAGCCGTGCTGGTCGCGGCCGGGCACCAGGTCGTCGCGACCCGGCGCGCGGGCACGAAGGTCGAGCACCTCGCCGACCTCGAGATCGAGTGGCGCGACGCCGACCGCGCATCGATCGATGCGCTCGCCGCCGCATTCCACGGCGCCA
>DASTSE010000120.1:0-17769 GCA_035760865.1 Dokdonella sp. | reverse complement strand
GGCGCTTCTGGCGATCGTTCAGCGCGTCGACCGAGCGCACCAGCTGCGGCTCGTAGCCGGCGGCGCGCGCGGTCTGCGCCAGCGCCTTGACGTCCTTCGGGAAGCACGAGCCGCCGTAGCCGGCGCCCGGGTAGATGAAGTGGTAGCCGATGCGCGGGTCCGAGCCGATGCCGCGGCGCACCTGCTCCACGTCGGCGCCGACCTGCTCGGCGATGTTGGCGATCTCGTTCATGAAGCTGATCTTCGTCGCGAGCATCGCATTGGCGGCGTATTTGGTCAGCTCCGCCGAGCGCACGTCCATGAGCACGATGCGCTCGTGATTGCGGTTGAACGGAGCGTAGAGCGTCCTCAGCGCGTCGACCGCACGAGCGCTGTCGGCGCCGATGACGATGCGGTCCGGGCGCAGGCAGTCCTGCACCGCATCGCCTTCCTTGAGGAACTCGGGATTCGAGACGACGTCGAATTCGACGTTCGCACCGCGCGCGGCGATCTCGCCTGAGACCGCGGCGCGCACCGCGTCGGCGGTGCCGACCGGCACGGTCGACTTGTTGACGATCACCGCATGGCGGTCGAGGGTCGCGCCGATCGTGCGCGCAACGGTGAGCACGTGGCTGAGGTCGGCGCTGCCGTCCTCGTCCGGCGGCGTGCCGACCGCGATGAAGATGATCTGCGCGTGCGCGATCGCGCCCGCGGCGTCGGTGGTGAATCGCAGGTGCCCGCTCGCATGGTTCGCACGCACGAGCGGCTCGAGGCCCGGTTCGTAGATCGGGATCTCGCCGCGCTCCAGGCGGGCGATCTTGCCCGCATCGACGTCGACGCAGACGACGTCGTTGCCGACCTCGGCGAGGCAGGTGCCGGTGACGAGACCCACGTAGCCGGTTCCGAAAATCGTGACGCGCATGCGGCAGTCCCTTTCTGGTGTGGGTTCCGAACAAGATCGCCGCGAGCCCGCGCGGTCACGCCGCGACCGGCACATGGCCGCAGGCCACCACGAAACAGGCACCACGCGCCTGCGCCCGCGAACGAATCGCCCTGCCGTGGAACCGCGAACATGTCGGAAGGTTCGCCTGCGGACGAATCGCGGATTTTACCAGTCCGCGCGTTCGGACCCGCAACAAACGAGAAAGGCGCGCCGGTACCCGGCGCGCCTTTCGTGCGCGGACGCTTATCGATTACTTCTTGTCGGACGGCTTCGCAACGGGCTTCGCGGCCGGCTTCGGGGCCGCCTTCATCGCGGCGCCGGCCTTCGCTTCGCCCGCCTTCATCGCGGCGCCCGGCTTCGCTTCACCGGCCTTCTCGCCCGCCTTCTCGATGTCGAGCAGTTCGACTTCGAAAACCAGCGTCGCATTCGGGCCGATCTGGCCCGGGCCATTCTCGCCGTAGGCGAGGTCGGCCGGCACGAACAGCTTGTACTTCGAACCGACCGGCATCAGCTGCAGGCCCTCGCTCCAGCCCTTGATCACGCCGTTGAGCGGGAAGGTGGCCGGCTGGCCGCGATCGTACGAGCTGTCGAACTTCGTGCCGTCGATCTTCGTGCCGAGGTAGTTCACCTTCACCGTGTCGGTCGCCTTCGGCTTCGCACCGGTGCCTTCCTTCTCGACCATGTACTGCAGGCCGGAGGCGGTCGTCTTCACGCCCGGCTTCGACTTGTTCGCGGCGAGGAACGCTTCGCCTTCCTTCTTGTTCTTGTCGGCCGCAGCCTTCTGCTCGGCGACACGCTTGGCCTGCAGCGTCTTCATGAACTCCTGGCGGACCTGCAGCGCCTGTTCCTGCGTCAGCGAGGTCTTCTCGCCCTTGAGCGTCGCCTCGAGCGCCTGCTCGACGACCTTGATGTCGATGTCGTCCTTGATCTGCGTGAGACCGCGACCGACGTCCATGCCGACCATCGTGCTGATGCTGTTCTTGTCGACCTTGACGGTCGGAGCCGCGGGCTTGGCCTCGGCCTTGGGCGCGTCCTTGTCCTGCGCGATCGCGCCGATCGCGAAACTGGCCGCGAGCGCGGCAACGAGGGTCTTCTGCACGAAACGCGTCATGTCTGCTCCTGGAGGTTGCGATTGTCTTGCCGGTGAGTGCCCGTGGGCGTAGCGGCGTGACCGACCCGGCCATCATGCGGGGCCGCGTATTGTGAACACGGCACCCGGTGTTGGCAAACGGCGGCCCGCGGCGTGCCCCGGAGCGCCGCCCGGTCCCCTGAGCGGGCCGGAGCCGCAGCGCCTTCACTGCCCGGATGCTCCGTTTCGACAACGTCCACCTGCGCCGTGGTTCCCGACTTTTGCTGAACGGCGCGAACTTTCTCGTTCATCCGCGCTGGCGCGTCGGCCTCACCGGACGCAACGGCAGCGGCAAGAGCAGCCTGCTCGCGCTGATCGGCGGCGAGCTCGCGCCCGATGCGGGCGAGTTCGAGCGCCCGCGCGACTGGGTGCTCGCCCATGTGCGCCAGCAGTCCGGCGCGCACGCACGTTCGGCACTCGATCACGTGCTGGACGGCGATGCGGAATTCCGCCGGCTCGAACGGGACCTCGCCGCCGCCGAAGCCGCGCACGACGCCGCGCGCCAGGCCTCGTTGCACGATCGCCTGCACGCGATCGGCGGTTATGCGGCGCGCGCCCGGGCGGGCGAACTGCTGCACGGCCTCGGCTTCGCCGCCGGCGACGGCGAGCGCGCGGTGGCGGAGTTCTCGGGCGGCTGGCGCATGCGCCTCGACCTCGCGCAGGCGCTCATGTGCCGCTCGGACCTGCTCCTGCTCGACGAACCAACCAACCATCTCGATCTCGACGCGGTGCTCTGGCTCGAGGAATGGCTGCGGCGCTATGAAGGCACCCTCGTGGTCGTGTCGCACGATCGCGAGTTCCTCGACCGCGTCGTCACCCACGTCCTGCACATCGCCGACGCGAACGCCGAACTGTTCGCAGGCAGCGTCAGCGCGTTCGAACGCAAGCGCGCCGAGCGCCTCGCGCAACAGCAGGCGGCGCACGAACGCCAGCAGCGCGAGCGCGCGCGCCTGCAGCACTTCGTCGATCGCTTCAGGGCGAAGGCGACCAAGGCGAAGCAGGCGCAGAGCCGCGTCAAGGCACTCGAGCGCATGACCGAGATCGCCGCCGTGCGCGTCGAATCGGGCATCGAGTTCGAGTTCGCCGCGCCCGCGGCGCTGCCCGACCCGCTGCTCGCGCTCGACGGCGTCGCGGTCGGTTACGGCGAGCGCCGCGTCGTCGAACGAGTGCGACTGTCGCTCCGCCCCGGCGACCGCATCGGCCTGCTCGGCGCGAACGGCGCGGGCAAATCGACGCTCATCAAGACGATCGCGGGCGCCCTGCCCGCGCTCGACGGCGATCGCCGCGCGAATCGCGGACTCGCGATCGGCTATTTCGCCCAGCACCAGATCGAACGACTCGACGGCGATGCGACGCCGGTGCAGCACCTGCTGCGGCTCGATCCCGCCTTCGGGGAACAGGCGGCACGCGATTTCCTCGGCACGTTCGGCTTCAGCGGCGAGCGCGTGCTCGACGCCGTCGCGGGCTTCTCCGGCGGCGAGAAGGCGCGCCTTGCGCTCGCGTCGATCGTGTTCGAGCGACCGAACCTGCTGCTGCTCGACGAGCCGACCAATCACCTCGACATCGACACGCGCGAGGCGCTCGCCGAGGCGCTGCAGGATTTCGCCGGAGCCGTCGTGCTCGTCGCGCACGACCGCGGCCTGCTGCGCGCGGTCTGCGACGAGTACCGACTCGTGCGGGACGGCCGCGCCGAACCGTTCGACGGCGATCTCGACGACTACGCGCGCCTCGTGCTAGCCGGCGCGAGCGCACCCGGCGCGGGCTCGGGCGCCGGCGATGCGCGCCGCGAAGCGCGCCGCGACCGCGCCGAGCAGCGCGCGCGCGTGGCACCGCTCAGGAAGGAAGTCGCACGCATCGAGCGCACCCTCGCCGCGCTCGAGGCCGAGCGAACGGACCTCGAGCGCGAACTCGCCGATCCCGCGCTGTATGCGATGGCGGACGGCGCTGCCGTCGCCGCCCGCGTGCGCCGCCAGGGGCAGCTCGCGCAGGAAATCGGCGCGCTCGAGCAGGCCTGGCTCGACGCGCAAACCGCAATCGAGGCCGCCGCGGCCGACTAGCGCGGGCGGACGCGCCGCATCCGCCCCATCCCCCATCGGTCATGGGTGCCTGGTGCTTGACGCCTGCCTTTTTGGTGTTATAGTTAACTACAACACTAGTTCATCGAGCACCTCGCGGAGGCTGTCATGAGGTACCACCCGTCCCATTCGCTGATGGATCTGGCCGCCGGCTTGCTGCCGCGGCGCGGAGTCCGTCTGCTGGCCCTCGCGTTCGCGTTGGCCGTTACCGGCACGACGATCGCCTGGCTCTCGCACGGGCTGGCGAACGATGCCCCCGCCGCGGAAGCGGCGCCGGTGCTGCTGCCGACCGTGGTCGTGCACGCCGAACCCGAGATCCCGACCCTCGCGACGGTGACCGTGCGCGCCGGCGACGCAGCGCCGGGCGGCACCGCCCGGCCGCTCGCGGTGCCCCGCTTCGCGCCGGTGCACGCGGTGACTTCGTTCGCCTCGGCCGGTTCGGCCGGAGCGGGATTCGGCATGCCCTACTATTCCTTCGGCAAGCCCCTGCGCCACGGCACCGAGGAATGACGCTGATGAGCATCGCCTGGAACGATTCGACGCCGATCTACCGCCAACTGCGCGATCGCGTGGTGGCGATGATCCTCGACGGCGTCCTCAAGCAAGGTGACCCGTTGCCCTCGGTACGACAGGTGGCCGGTGATTTCCAGATCAACCCGATCACCGTGTCCAAGGCCTATCAGGAGCTGGTCGACGAAAATCTGGTGGAAAAGCGGAGGGGACTTGGCATGTACGTCACCGACGGCGCGCGCGACGCGCTGCTGAAATCCGAGCGCGAGCGCTTCCTGCGCGAGGAATGGCCGATCCTGTCGGCGCGCCTCGATCGCCTCGGGCTCAGCCTCGGGGAGCTGATGGCGGCGGCACGCAAGGAGGAGAGCCGATGAGCGCGATCGTCCACGCACGCAACCTGTCGAAGCGCTATGGCGCGACCGCGGCGCTCGATGCGGTCAGTTTCGACATCGAGGCCGGCCGCATCGTCGGCCTGATCGGCCCCAACGGCGCGGGCAAGACCACCGCGCTGAAGGCGATCCTCGGCCTCACTGACTACGAGGGCGAGCTCAAGGTGCTCGGCCTCGATCCGCACCGCCAGCGCACGCAGCTGATGGAGCAGGTCTGCTTCATCGCCGACGTCGCCGTGCTGCCGCGCTGGCTGCGCGTGCGCGAAGCGATCGAGTTCGTCGCCGGCGTGCACCCGCGCTTCTCGCGCGAGAAGTGCCTCGCCTTCCTGTCGCACACGAACATCGGCCAGGACAAGCGCGTGCGCGAACTGTCCAAGGGCATGATCGTGCAGCTGCACCTGGCGCTCGTGATGGCGATCGACGCGAAGCTGCTCGTGCTCGACGAACCCACGCTCGGCCTCGACATCCTCTACCGCAAGGCGTTCTACGAAAGCCTGCTGTCGGATTATTTCGACGAGCAGAAGACGATCATCGTGACGACGCACCAGGTCGAGGAAATCGAGCACATCCTGACCGACCTCATGTTCATCCGGAACGGCAAGGTCGTACTCGCGGCGACGATGGACGAAGTCGGCGACCGTTACGCCGAAGTCATGGTCAACCCGGACAAGGCGGACGCCGCGCGCGCGCTCAGGCCGCTCAACGAGCGGCAGGTGTTCGGCAAGTCGATCTTCCTGTTCGACGGCATCGAACGTGCGCGCCTGGCCCAGCTCGGCGAGCTGCACAAGCCAAGCGTCGCCGACCTGTTCGTCGCGACGATGAAAGGAACCTACGCATGAATACGCTCCCTCTCCTCATCAAGCGCGAATACTGGGAACACCGCGGCGGTTTCCTCTGGACGCCGGTCTGGATCACCGGCGTGATGCTGATCTTCACCGTACTCGGCATCCTCACCGCGGAAGTGTTCAACAGCCACGCGCACGTGCGCATGGGCGTTTCGCTCGACGAGCTGCGCAACAACATCAGCGTGCAGGATTTCGCCGAAGCCGGCCGCGCGCTGGACATGGTCCAGTTCACGTTCGGCGCGGTGCCCTGCATCGGCCTGTTCTTCGTGCTGTTCTTCTACCTGCTCGGCGCGCTCTACGACGATCGCCGCGATCGCAGCGTGTTGTTCTGGAAGTCCCTGCCGGTGTCGGACGGCGCGACGGTCGCGTCCAAGGCGCTCAGCGCGATGCTCGTCGCGCCGCTGATCGCGTTCGCCGCTTCGAGCGCGGCCTACGTCGTGTTCCTCGTGATAGTCACGCTCTGGACCGGGGCGCACGGCCTCAACGTGCTGCCGGCGATCGCCGCTTCGCATCCGTTCAGGACGTTCGGACGCCTGCTCATGACGATCCCGCTCGATGCGCTGTGGGCGCTCCCTGCGATCGGCTGGCTGATGTTCTGGTCCGCCTTCGCGCGCAGCAAGCCGTTCCTGTGGGCCGTGCTGCTGCCGCTCGGCGCGCTGTTCATCAACTGGTGGCTCGGCGTGCTCGGCGCACCCAACATCAGCGGCGACATCCGCCTGGCTTCGATCCTCGGTCGCCTGCTGCTCAGCGTCGTTCCGGGCAGCTGGATGATGGCGCGCGAGAACGGTTTCGACGGGCCGCGTGGCTGGTTCGCCGACGACGGCCAGGTGCTCGCGAACGTCGACATCGGGCATGTGCTGACGATGCTGTCCTCGGCAAACGTGTGGATCGGCGTCGTGGCGGGCATCGCCCTGCTGGTCGGCGCGGTGTGGATGCGCGGGCGCCGCATCGAGGTGAATGCCTGATCCGCGATGCCGGCGCGAACGAAAAAGGGCCGCATTCGCGGCCCTTTTTCTTCGCACCGAAAGAAACCGGTCAGCGCAGGGTGTCGTTGAGCACCTTGTACTTGTTCGGGCCGTCGGCCTGGAGGCCCGACTGCTGCAGGTCGAGCGAGCCGACCAGCCAGAAGCGCGCGATGTCGCGGCCGAGGCGTCGCACGACCGCCGCCGCATTTCCATTGACGTAGATCACGTCGCCGCTGCGGAGCTTCGCCGGTTCGATCGTCTCGCTGATCTCGTGGCCGTCGTTGAGACCCTTCTCGAGCGCCTTGCGCGCAGGCGAACTTGCAGCCGGCTCGCGCGCGTCGAGCGTCGCCGCGCCGGCGGCGAATTCCTTGCGCAGCGTGCCTTCGCCGCGCACCGACGACAGCACCTGATAGCGGTCCGCCGCGAGCGGCTTCAGCTCGGAGCGGCGCACGTCGATGTCGCCTTCGAGCCAGTACAGGGCGAGGCGGCGACCTTCGCGACGGGTGACCGCCCGGACCGGACCGTCCACGTAGAGCGTGTCGCCGGACTGCAACGCGGCGATGCTGAGGCTGCCATCCGCACTGCGGCCGTCGTTGAGGGTCTTCTCGAAGCGTGCGCGAATCGCATCGGCATCCTCGGCCGGCGCCGCCTTCGGAGGGGCCGCGACCGGCGCAGTCGCCGCGGGCGCCGCGGCGCGGGCAGCCTCGGCCTTCTGCGCTTCCAGACGCGCCTTCGCCGCCTCGGCCTCGGCGCGCGCCTTCTCGGCCTCGGCACGGCTCTTCTCGAGCTCGGCTTCCGCCTTCGCCTTCTCCGCTTCCGCCTTCACGCGCTCGGCCTCGGCCCTCGCCTTCGCGGCCTCGGCTTTCGCCTTCTCGGCGTCGGCCTTGCTCGTCTCGGCGACTTTCGGCGCCGCCGCGGCAGCGGCTTCGGCCTTGCTCTCGGTGCGCACGAGCACGTTCTCGTAGAAGCCTTCGCGCAGGACGACGTCGGCGTTGCCTCCGGCCTTGATCTTGGCCGCGATCCTCGCATGCCATTCGGCCGGCGCGGTGATCACGAGTTTCTTGCCCGAAGCGGCCGCCTTCCGACCGAGCGCGGCGAGCGTCGCGTCGGCCTTGCCGCTCTGGAAGTTCGCACCGCTGATGTCGGTGTTCTCCTGCGCATACGCGCTGCCGCCGGCGATCAGCGCCGAGGCAAGGATCAGTTTCTTCAACATGTCAAAAACTCCAATCGCTACTCGTCTTGGGAAATCCGGAGGGCTCGGGCCCGGTTCGAACGTGCGCTGGCGCGAAACCCCTGTTCGACGCCCGGCGACCGATCGCTGCAACGCGTTCCTTCGCGACCAGTGCGTCCCCTCAAACGACGCAGTCTGCTCAGCGGTTCGTCGCAGCGGCATGTGCCGTTCGCCACGACCGCGCCCGCCTTTACCATTCTTGTCAGCCGCCGGCGGAACCGCCGTGGATGCCGCCCTTGGCCAGCGCGGCGGGGTCGAGCAATGCCTCGAGCTTCGCGCGCGGAAGCCCGGTCGTCTCGAGCGCGACGTCGATGATCGGCCGGCCTTCCTTGTAGGCCTGCTTCGCGGTCGCGGCGCCCTTGTCGTAGCCGATGACCGCGTTGAGCGCGGTCACGAGGATCGGGTTCTTCGCGAGCGCCTCCTTGATCTTGTCCTCGCGCACCCTGAAGCCCGCGATCGCCTTGTCGGCGAGCAGGCGCGAGGCGTTCGCGAGCAGTTCGACCGACTGCAGCAGGTTCAGCGCGATCACGGGCAACATCACGTTGAGCTGGAAGTTGCCGCTCTGTCCCGCGATCGTGATCGTCGCGTCGTTGCCGATCACCTGTGCGCAGACCATCGCCATCGCCTCGGGGATGACCGGATTGACCTTGCCGGGCATGATCGACGAGCCCGGCTGCAGCGCCGGCAGCTCGATCTCGCCGAGGCCGGCCAGCGGCCCCGAGTTCATCCAGCGCAGGTCGTTGGACATCTTCATGAGCGAGCAGGCGAGCGTCTTCAACTGGCCCGACAGCTCGACCGCGGCGTCCTGCGAGCCGATGCCTTCGAAATAGTTGTCGGCCGATTCGAACTTCACGCCGGTAAGCCGGGTCAGCTCGGCCGCGACGCGCGGGCCGAGTTCGGCGTCCGCATTGATGCCGGTGCCGACCGCGGTACCGCCCTGCGGCAGCTTGCGCATGCGCTCGAGCGCGTCCTGCAGGCGCGAGATGCCCGAACGGACCTGCGCGGACCAGCCGCCGAGCTCCTGGCCGAACGTGACCGGCATCGCGTCCATGAGGTGGGTGCGGCCGGTCTTGGCGACCTTGCGCAACTCCTTCGCACGCAGGTCGATCACCTTGCGCAGGTGCGCGAGCGCGGGCAACAGCTTCTCGCTCACGGTGAGCACGGCGCTGACCTGGATCGCGGTGGGAATCACGTCGTTCGACGACTGGCCGTTGTTGACGTCGTCGTTCGGATGGACCTTCGTGCCCGCCGCCGCGCACAGGTGCGCGATGACCTCGTTAGCATTCATGTTCGACGACGTGCCGGAGCCGGTCTGGAACACGTCGATCGGGAACTGGGCGTCGAACTCGCCCGCGGCGACGCGCGCCGCCGCCTTGCGGATCGCCTTCGCGCTGGTCTTCTTGAGATGGCCGAGATCCGCGTTCGCCTGCGCCGCCGCCGACTTGATCAGGCCGAGCGCGCGGATGAACTCGCGCGGCATCGCCAGTCCGGAGATCGGGAAGTTGTCGACGGCGCGCTGGGTCTGCGCGCCGTAGAGCGCATCGACGGGCACCTTCAATTCGCCCATGCTGTCGCGTTCGATCCGGTACTGTCTCATCGAGGATTCCGCTGCGGAAAATGGAATCGGCGATTATAGCCGGTCGCCGCGACCGCCGCCGGACGGCCGTCACACGCCGTGGCGGGGCCGGGCGGGCCCGACAGCGCCGGATGCTACAATCGCGGGCCGTCCCCTCCGACCGGCACATGCTGCAGAACCTGCTCTACGTCGGCGCGGCGCTGCTGCTGGTGCTGCTCAACGGCTTCTTCGTCGCCGCCGAATTCGCGCTCGTCAAGCTGCGCCAGACCCAGGCGGCCACGCTCGCCGCCGGGCATGGCTGGCGCGGCCGCCTGCTCGCCGACGTGCATGGCCGTCTGGACGCCTATCTGTCGGCCTGCCAGCTCGGCATCACGCTCGCTTCGCTCGGCCTCGGCTGGATCGGCGAGCCGGCATTCGCCCGCCTTCTCGAACCGCTGTTCGCGCGGCTCGGCGTCGGGCCGCAGACGACCGCATTCGTCGCGCTGGCGATCGCCTTCACGTTGATCTCCTACCTGCACATCGTGCTGGGCGAACTCGCGCCGAAGTCGATGGCGATCCGCGCCCCGGAACGCTACTCGCTGTTCACGGCGGGCCCGCTGTACGCGTTCTACTGGGTCATGTACCCCGCGATATGGCTCCTCAACGCCAGCGCGAACCGCTTGCTCGGCCTGCTCGGCCTCGGCGACAGCGGCCATGGCGAGGGCGAACACCACTACTCGCGCGAGGAACTGCGCCTGATCGTGCATGCGAAGCACGCGAGCCGCGCCGGCGAGGAATACTCGATGATGCAGCATGCGCTCGACTTGCCCGACCTCGTCGTCGGCGACGTGCTGCGCACGCGCGACCAGCTCGCGTCCTTCCGCGACGGCATGGACCGCGAAGCGGTGCTGGCCGAGTTCCGCCGCAGCCGCTACAGCCGCTATCCGTGGTTCGAGGCGGACGGCGACCGCGTGCGCGGCGTGCTGCACATGAAGGACCTGTTGCGCGCGATGTCCGGGCACGAGGAGGTCACCGACCTCGTGGCGCTGCTGCGACCGCCGATCCTGCTGCCGCTGCACGCGCCCGTGCTCGACGTCCTCAAGCGTTTCCGCACCGGCGACACCCACCTCGCGCTCGGCGTCGAGGAATCCGGCCGCGTCGCCGGGTTCTTCACCCTCGAAGACATCCTCGAGGTGCTCGTCGGCGACATCGAGGACGAACACGCGCGCAGCGGCGCCGGCCTCGCGCCGCGGCCGGCGGGCGCGGAATTCACCATCTCCGGCGGCACCCCGATCTATCGCCTCGAGCGCCTGCTCGAACGCGACATCGACGCGCCGGCGGACGTGAACTCCGTCGGCGGCCTTATCATCCACCGCCTCGAACGCCTGCCGCAGGAGGGCGAAACGCTCGCCTTCGACGGCTTCGACCTCACCGTGCGCACGATGCAGGGTGCGCGCGCGAAGACGATCCTCGTGCAGCCACGTCTTCCCGATACGAACGACCGCAAGGAATCGCAATGAACCCGAGCCTGACCGCCCTGTCGCCGCTGGACGGGCGCTATGCCGCCAAGACCGCCGCGTTGCGGCCGATCTTCAGCGAGTACGGCCTCATGCACCGCCGCGTGCAGGTCGAACTGCGCTGGCTGCTCGCGCTCGCCGACGAGCCGGGCATCGCCGACGTGCCGCCGCTGTCGGCGGCCGCGCGCGCGGCGCTGCTCGCGATCGGCGATGCGTTCTGCGAGGCCGACGGCGAGCGCATCAAGGAGATCGAGCGCACGACCAACCACGACGTCAAGGCGGTCGAGTACTTCATCAAGGAGAAGGTCGCCGGGCACGGCGAACTCGCCGCGGTGAAGGAGTTCATCCATTTCGCGTGCACGAGCGAGGACATCAACAACCTCGCTTACGCGCTCATGCTGCGCGACGCGCGCGACGGCGTGCTGCTGCCGGCGCTCGACGCGGTCGCGGCCAGGCTGCGCGCGCTCGCGCACGAACACGCCGCGTTGCCGATGCTGTCGCGCACGCACGGCCAGACCGCGTCGCCGACGACGCTCGGCAAGGAGATCGCGAACGTGCTCGCGCGCCTCGAGCGCCAGCGGCGGCAGGTGGCCGCGGTCGAGCTGAGCGGCAAGATCAACGGCGCGGTCGGCAACTACAACGCGCACGTGGTCGCCTACCCCGGGGTCGACTGGCCCGCGTTCGCGCGCCGCTTCGTCGAATCGCTCGGCCTCGTGTTCAACCCGTACACCACGCAGATCGAGCCGCACGACTGCATCGCCGAGATCGGCGACGCGGTGCGCCGCGCGAACACGATCCTGATCGACTTCGCGCGCGATGCGTGGGGCTACATCTCGCTCGGCTATTTCCGCCAGCAGCTCAAGGCGGGCGAAGTCGGCTCGTCGACGATGCCGCACAAGGTGAACCCGATCGATTTCGAGAACGCCGAGGGCAACTTCGGCCTCGCCAATGCGCTGTTCGAGCACTTCAGCGCAAAGTTGCCGATCAGCCGCTGGCAGCGCGACCTCACCGACTCGACCGTGCTGCGCGCGCTCGGCACCGCATTCGGCCACACGCAGGTCGCGCTCGACGCGTTGCAGCGCGGCCTCGGGAAGCTCCACGCGGCGCCCGAGCGGCTCGCCGCCGACCTCGACGCGAGCTGGGAGGTGCTCGCCGAAGCGGTGCAGACGGTGATGCGCCGCTACGGCTTGCCCGAACCGTACGAGCAGCTCAAGGCGCTCACGCGCGGCCACGGCATCACGCGCGACGCTCTGCGCGACTTCGTCGCCGGCCTCGACCTGCCCGCCGACGCGAAGCAGCGCCTGCTCGCGCTCACGCCCGCGGGCTACGTCGGGCTCGCCGCCGAGCTCGCGCGCGGGGTCTGATGCCATGTCCGACGCACCGCCGGTCGCCACCGACGCCCGCCGCCGTACGGATGCGCGCAGGATGAAGTCCTGCGAGGCGTCCGCGCCGTGAAGATCGAGGTCCAGGCCCGGCGCGACCAGCCGCTCGGCATGCCCGCGGCGACGTTCCTGCGCGACTACTGGCAGAAGCGTCCGCTGCTGGTTCGCGCCGCGTTCGCGGGCTTCGAGAATCCGGTCGCACCCGACGACCTGGCCGGGCTCGCGTGCGAAGAACTCGCGTTGTCGCGCATCGTGATCCATCGGCCGCGCTACGACGGCAAGTCGACCGCGCGCCGACGCGCCGGCGCCGGCCAACGACGAGGCGCGCAGGCCGAATGGACACTGCGCAACGGCCCGTTCACCGAAGGCGATTTCTCGAACCTGCCGCCGACGCACTGGACCCTGCTCGTGCAGGATGTCGACAAGTGGGATGCGGACGTCGCCGCGTTGCTCGAGGCGTTCGCGTTCCTGCCGCGCTGGCGCATCGATGACGTCATGATCAGCTACGCCGAGGACGGCGGTTCGGTCGGAGCGCACGTCGACCAGTACGATGTGTTCCTGCTGCAGGGCCTCGGTCGCCGGCGCTGGGAGATCAGCACGGACCCGGCTGCGCCGGGCGCGTTCCGCGACGACGTCGAACTCAAGTTGCTGGCGCAGTTCGTGCCGACCCATGCCTGGGTACTCGAACCCGGCGACATGCTCTACCTGCCGCCCGGCGTGCCCCATCACGGCGTCGCGCTCGGTGCGTGCATGACCTACTCGATCGGCATGCGCGCGCCGTCGCAGGCCGACCTGCTGGGGGATTTCGTCGACCACCTGATCGAGGCGCTGCCCGACGAGGCGCGCTACACCGATCCCGACCTGCACCCGGCGCGCGGAGACGGCGAGATCGACGAGGCCGCGATCGCGCGCGTCGCGCGGGCGATGCCGTGGCTGCGCATCGACGAAGCGACCGGGCGGGACGGTGCGTCGAGGGGCGTTTCGCCCGGCGTTCGCGGACGCGGAACCCGCGGCTATTCGGGCACCGTTTCCGCGTCCTCGCTTCGTGCGTGGTTCGGCCGCTTCATCACGCGCTATCGCAGCGCGCAGGTCGCAGCGCCGCCGCCGCGGCGGCTCGGCGACGCGGCCTTCCTGCGCGCGGTCGCCGACGGCGCGAGCGTGCGACGCAACCCGTGGTCGCGCTGCGCCTGGATGCGCGACGGCCGCGGCGCGCAGCTGTTCGTCGCGGGCGAGGCGTACCGCTGCTCGCTCGCGCTCGCGCGCGCGCTCGGCGGCGACCGTGCGCCTTCGCTCACGGCCATGCCCGACCCGCGCGACCTCGCCCTCGTGCGCACGCTCGTCGACGCTGGCCATTTCGCGCTCGTGCGTGCGCGCCGCCCCGGAGGACTGCCGTGAACGCCCCGACGATCCGCGACGACTTCCACGTCGAACCCGCATCCTGGGACGCCGACTTCGACGACCTTCGCCGCGTGCGCGAGCAGGTGTTCGTGCTCGAGCAGGCCGTGCCGCGCGAGGACGAGATCGACGACCAGGACCCGAAGTCGCACCACGTCATCGCGCGCGACGGCGACGGCCGCGCGATCGGCACCGGTCGGCTCACGCCTGCACATGCGATCGGTCGCGTCGCCGTGCTCGCCGACTGGCGCGGCCGCGGCGTCGGCCGGGCGGTCATGCGCGTGCTGCTCGAACAGGCGCGCGCGCTCGGCTTCGCGTCGGTGGAGCTGCACAGCCAGGTGCACGCGATCCCGTTCTACGCCGCGCTCGGCTTCCGCGTCGAGGGCGAGCCGTTCCTCGAATGCGGCATCGCGCACCAGACGATGCGCTGCGACATCGATCCGGCTGCCGCGCGCGAACAGCCCGCTCTGGCGCCGATCCCGCAGGCGCGCACGCTCGTCGTCGAGGACCGCGACCAGGCGCTCGCCGCGATCGGCGAACTGCTCGCCGACGCGCGCCACGAACTCGCGATCTACACGCGCGACCTCGACGCCGCGCTGTTCGACGTCGCCGCGTCGCTCGATGCGATCAAGCGCGTCGCGCTGTCGGGCCGCCATGCCCAGGTGCGCATCCTCGTGCAGGATCCGCGCAAGGCCGTCGCCGACGGCCATCGGCTGATCGCGCTCGCGCAGCGCCTGCCGAGCGCGATCGCGATCCGCTCGCCGGTCGAGGAACAGGACCTGCAGTATCCGGCCGCCTTCCTGCTCAACGACCGGCGCGGCTATCTGTTTCGCCCGCTCGGCAACCGTCTCGAAGGCGAAGGCTCGACCTATGCCCCGGGCCGCCACGCGCAACTCGCCTCGCTGTTCGAGCAGATCTGGGAGCGCTCGACCCCGAGCGAGGACCTGCGCGTGCTTGCGATCTGAGTGCGAATCCCCACCTGATCGCGTGTGCACCTGCAACAAACCGGACTGAACGGGCTATACTTCCGACGTTGTGCCGGCCGGTCGAGCCACGGCCGCCGCGAGCACACCCCGAGGCGCGCAACCGCGCGCTTTTTCGTCTGCATGGTGGCAGCGTGAGCGCAAACCCTTCCCAGCCCAGCCTACTCCAGCAATTCCAGGCGAGTTCGCCGATCTCCGGCGGCAATGCCGCGTTCGTCGAAGACCTCTACGAGGCATGGCTGGCCGATCCTGCGAGCGTCGGCGCGAGCTGGCAGGCCTACTTCGCGTCGCTGAAGGGCCGCGAGGCCGGCGACCTGCCGCACTCGGCCGCGATCGCGCGCATCGAGGCCGCGCAGAAGCTCGGTCCGCGCGCAACGGCGCTGGCTCCGGTGGCGGGCGGCGACGCGCCGTCGCAGAAGCAGGCCGGCGTGCTCAAGCTCGTCACTGCCTACCGCTCGCGCGGCCACCTCGCCGCGCGCCTCGACCCGCTCGACCTGGCGCATGCGTTCCCGGAGGCCGACCTCGAAGCGATCGGCCTGTTGCCGCGTCCGGCCGCGCCCGACCTCGATCCGTCGTTCCACGGCCTCGGCCCCGCGGACCTCGACAGCGAGTTCAGCACCGGTTCGCTCGCCGGCCCGCAGCGCCTCAAGCTGCGCGACCTCGTCGCGCGCCTGAAGGCGACCTACGCCGGCAGCATCGGCGCCGAGTTCATGCACATTTCCGACGTCGAGCAGCGCCAGTGGGTGCACGAGCAGCTCGAACGCGCGTCGGGCGACTACGGCCTCAGCGCCGACGACAAGAAGCGCGTGCTCGAGAAACTCGTGCAGGCCGACGGCCTCGAGCGCTACCTGCACACGAAGTACGTCGGCCAGAAGCGCTTCTCGCTCGAAGGCGGCGACAGCCTGATCCCGCTGCTCGACGAGCTGATCCGGCGCGGCGGCGCCGACGGCATGAACGACATGGTCGTCGGCATGGCCCACCGCGGCCGCCTCAACGTGCTCGTCAACGTGCTCGGCAAGTCGCCACAGAAGCTGTTCGCCGAATTCGACGGCAAGTTCGACCACCCGGACGACCCGGCGCACTCCGGCGACGTGAAGTACCACATGGGCTTTAGCGCGGACGTGAAGACGCCCGGCCGTACCGTGCATCTCGCCCTCGCGTTCAACCCGTCGCACCTGGAGATCGTCAATCCGGTCGTCTGCGGCTCGGTGCGCGCGCGCCAGACCCATCGCCGCGACGCGGCGCGCGAGCACGTCGTTCCGGTGCTCATCCACGGCGACGCCGCCTTCGCGGGCCAGGGCGTCAACATGGAGCTGCTCAACATGTCGCAGGCGCGCGGCTTCGCCGTCGGCGGCTCGATCCATGTCGTGGTCAACAACCAGGTCGGCTTCACGATCTCCAACCCGCACGACGCACGCTCGACGCTGTACTGCACCGACGTCGCGAAGATGGTCAATGCGCCGGTGTTCCACGTCAACGGCGACGATCCGGAAGCGGTGCTGTTCGTCGCGCGCCTCGCGTTCGACTACCGCCAGAAGTTCAAGCGCGACGTCGTCATCGACCTCGTCTGCTACCGCCGGCACGGCCACAACGAGGCGGACGAGCCGGCGGCGACGCAGCCGCTCATGTACCAGGTCATCCGCGCGCGCAAGACCGCGCGCGAGCTGTACGCGCAGAAGCTCGTCGCGGAGGGCGTGATCGCCGACGGCGACGCGCAGCAGCTCGTCGATGCATACCGCGCACGGCTCGAGGCGGGCACGCCGATCGCCGAACTCGATCCCGCGTTCAAGGACGAGTTCGCCGTCGACTGGCGCCCGCACGTCGGCGCGAAGCTTTCGCAGGCGGTCAAGACCGGCGTCGCCGCGGACAGGCTGTCGGCGCTCAGCCGCACGATCCTGACCCTGCCGCAAGGCCTCACCCTGCAGCCGCGCGTCGCGAAGATCTACGAGGACCGCGTGAAGATGGCCGCGGGCGAGCAGCCGATGGACTGGGGCTTCGCCGAAAACCTCGCCTACGCCACCCTGATCGCCGACGGCTGCGACCTGCGACTGGTCGGCCAGGATTCCGGGCGCGGCACGTTCTTCCATCGCCATGCGGTGCTGCACGACCAGAACAGCGGCGGCGAGTACGTGCCACTCGCGCGCGTGCGCGACGACGCCGACGTCACCATCATCGACTCGCTGCTCAGCGAGGAAGCGGTGATGGCGTACGAGTACGGCTACTCGACCGCGCAGCCCAACACGCTCGTGCTCTGGGAAGCGCAGTTCGGCGACTTCGCCAACGGCGCCCAGGTCGTGATCGACCAGTTCATCTCGTCCGGCGAGGCGAAGTGGGATCGCCTCTCCGGGCTCGTGCTGCTGCTGCCGCACGGCTACGAAGGCCAGGGCCCCGAGCATTCGTCCGCGCGCCTGGAGCGCTACCTGCAGTTGTGCGCGCTCGACAACATGCAGGTTTGCGTGCCGACCACGCCGGCGCAGATGTTCCACCTGTTGCGGCGCCAGATGCTGCGCGATTGCCGCAAGCCGCTCATCGTGATGACGCCGAAATCGCTGCTGCGCCACAAGCTCGCGGTGTCGTCGCTCGACGAGCTCGCCAACGGCGGTTTCCGGCTCGCGATCGGCGACACCACCGCGAACAAGGCCGCCAAGGTGCGCCGCGTCGTGCTCTGCTCCGGCAAGGTCTACTACGACCTCGTCGAGGATGCGGGCAAGCGCAAGATCGACGACGTCGCGATCGTGCGCGTGGAGCAGCTGTATCCGTTCCCGCGTACCGAGGTCGCCGCGGAACTCGCGAAGTACCCGGCCGCGCAGGACGTGGTGTGGTGCCAGGAAGAGCCGATGAACCAGGGCGCGTGGTACCAGATCCAGCACC
>DASTSE010000119.1:0-9331 GCA_035760865.1 Dokdonella sp. | reverse complement strand
TCTGTCGGACTTGCGCCCGAGCTCGGGGCAAGGCTCATCGGCGATTTCTCCTCCGGTCAGTTCCAGCGCATCCTGATTGCCTGGGCGCTCGCCAAAGACCCTGATGTACTCCTTTTCGACGAACCCACGGCGGGCATCGATATCGGCGGCGAAGAAACGGTGTATGGACTTCTTTCGCAGCTCCAGCGCGATCGGAACCTGACCATGTTGCTCGTGACGCACGATCTGGCGGTCGTCCACCGGCTCTCAACCATGGTGCTATGCCTGAACAAGCGCCGCGTCTGCATGGGGCCACCTCTCGAGACGCTTACGCCCGAAAACCTCCAGCGGCTGTATGGGCGTGAAGTGAAATTCTACGAGCACCAACACGGGTAGCGGACATGAACACGTTGTTACTGAGTCTGGTCTCGGGCGTGTTCATCGGCGCTGCGGCCGGTTACCTCGGCACGTTGATGCTCAGCCGCAGAATGGCGCTAGTGGCCGGGCCCCTAGGGCACCTGACCCTGCCAGGAATCGCACTCGCGCTGCTCTGGGACCTCGATGTTTCGATCGGCGCTTTTCCGTTCGTCATCCTCGGCGCGATCATCATCTGGATCTTGGAGCGGAACACAAGGCTTCCGATGGAGGCCCTGACGGCCGTTGTCTTCGCATCGGGTGTGGCGATCGCGTTCCTGTTCCTGCCCATGGCGCAGGCCGAGGCTGCGCTGGTTGGCGATATTTCGAGGATTGGCCTGGGCGGAACAGCCCTGTCCGTCGTCGCATCGATCGCCATCATGCTGATGCTGAGGCGCGCATTCCCTCAACTGATCCTGGCCAACATCTCGGAGGAGCTTGCCGCCAGTGAGGGAATCAGTGTCCGGCGGTACAACCTCCTTTACCTGTTCCTGATCGCCGTGATCGTCGCGCTTGGGGTGAAAATGGTGGGCGGCCTGCTGACCGCGGCACTTGTGGCCATTCCCCCGTGCGCGGCCCGCAACCTCGGCAGGAATCTCCGACAATACACCCTTGTCTCTATTGCCGCGGGTGCCGGATCGGCTGCGCTCGGTGTTGCGCTGTCCATGCTGGTCGGACTGCCCGCCGGGCCGTTGATCGTTGTGGTGAGCGGTGCACTTTTCTTGGGTACGGTGCTGTTCGCGAAGTAGTCCAGCGGCGGCTCCAATCCAAACTTCCGCCGCTGCTCCTCCCACAGCACCGGTGTATCCACCGCGAGTTCGAACAAGGTCAACGTCGGCGGCAGCCGCTCGTGAAGAATGGCGTCCGCGATGTCCGGCGCGAGCGAGCCCAGGTTGACCATACGGCTGACCGTCGAGTTTCTCGCGCGCCGCGATCTCCTTGAGCCGATAGTCCGCTTTGGGGACGTGACTTCAGATCGCCGTTGGGCAACCGTCGGAATGACAGGCATTGGCCAAACTGACAGCCCGGCGCCGACGGACTGTCAGCGGATCAGCGGCTTGACATGCAAATGCGAATCATTATCATCCATGGCCTGCCCAGAACGGAGCTAGTGCGATGCTCGACGCCAACGCCACCTCGCAGGCTTTCCCGACCGACAGCGGCACCTCCGCGCCGCGTTCGGTCGCCATGACGTCGCGTGCGCGGATCAGCAGCGGCAAGCTGCTCGAAGGCGGTCGCGAACTCGTGATCGACCACGCGGGCCAGGAGTACCGCCTGCGCCTCACGCGCAACGACAAGCTCATCCTGACCAAGTGACGGCGCCGATCGAACGCCGCGCGCGTTCGATCGAACCGCCCGGGTCGCCGCAACGCGCGTCGACGAGGACCACGATGATCGCGTTCGACGACAGAGACGCCGGCGAGGTTGCGGGGCCTGCGGAGCCGCCTTCCGCGGCGGCCCAGGCGCCGGCGTCGCCGCGACTCGACCTCGCGTACGTCGCCGACGCGTTGCCGAAGCTCGGCACCGTGTTATGGCTCGAGCGCGGTTCATTCGCGCCGAAGGCGACCGCGCGCGTGCATGCGGGGGACGTCGTCCTGCTCGATCATCCTGCGATCGGCGTGCTTGCACGCTGCACCGACGTCGCGATCCACGAGGCGGTCACGCCGAACGGTCCGCGCGAATGGCTCGCGTTCGACGATGCGGGCGGCGAGGCGCGCGCGAAGGTGTTCCTGCTGCCCGACAGCGACTATCTTGCCTGGGACGAGATGGCCGCGCGCTGTCGCTGCGCACCCGTCGCCGCAGCGCCGACGCGCTGGAGCGCGCACGGCGCATTCCTGCGAAACGCGATCGCGCGACTGGCCGGAGCCTGGCGTGCGCGACTGCTCGTGTTCGACCAGCGCCGCCTACCCTGGCTGCGCACGCTCGACGCCCATGCGCCGTTGCGCATTTCGCTGCTCGGCCTCGAACTCGCGCGCGCGATCGCGCGCGACGAAGGTGCGCAGTTCGTTTCGCCGCTGTACTCGGCTTGAGCACGCAAACAGGATCGCGCCGCCAGGCCTCACGCGCCGCGGTCGCAATGCAGCGCGCGCGTCGCGCGGCGGTCGCCCGCGGCGGTACGCCCGACGAGGATGCCGAGCGCGACGATGCCCGCGACGACGAGCAACGCGCCGCACGCGGCCCAGCCATCGGGGACGGCCTCGCCGAGGAACAGCACGCCGAGCACGCTCGAGAACAGCAGCTCGGCCGCCTGCATCGCTTCGACCGCACCGAGCGCGGCGGGATCGTCCTGCACCATCGCGGTCGCGCGGAAGAACAGGATCGTCGCGATCGTCCCGGTCAGCAGCGCGACGCCGGCCGCGAGCAGCAGCTGCATCGGCGCGGGCGCACCCGCAGCGTGCCCCGCGTAGGCGGCGACGAGCCACCAGAACGGCTGGCTCGCGAGCGTCATGCCGAATACGCGCTGGGTCGCATCCAGCTGCTCGCCCGTGCGCTCCAGGTGGAGCAGGATCGCGCGATTGCCGAGCGGGTAGAGGAACGCCGACAGCGCCACCGCGCCGAGCGCGAGCCACGCATCGCGATCGAGGTGGCCGTGGAAATGCGCGCCCTGCATGAGCGCGACGCCGACCACGATCACGCCGCCGAACGCGAGCGCGGCGCGCGGCAGCCGCGCTCGCGCGTCGCGATAGAGCAGCGGCGCGAGCAGCATGCCCGCGATCACCGTGAGCTGGAACGTGCCCGCGACGAGCCACGCGGGTGCGAACGCCGCGGCCCAGGTCAGGCACACGCAGAACAGGCCGAAGCCGACGCCGCTCCACGCGAGCCATGCGACCGGATGCGCGCGCAGCGCCGACCACACCGCGCCGAAGCCGCCGCGCCAGGCGAGCACGACAGCGAGCATCGGCAAGGTCAACAGGTAACGCAGCGAAGCCGACCACGCCCAGTGGCCGCCCGCGCTCGCCATCGCGCGGTTGAGCACGTACGTCGCGGTGAAGAACAGCGCGGCCGCGAGGCCGAGCGCGACCGCGGCAAGCGCCCTGCGCGGCGTTCCGCTCATGGCCGGCGCCGGCTCCCACGCAGGCGATCGATCGGGAAGCTCGCGACGTCGCCGCCGCGGTCGCGGCGCGGCTGGCCCGGTGCGGGCGCACGCGCGATCGCGTAGACCACTTCGTAGGTCGCGGGCAGCACGCCGTCGGCGCGGAAACGTTCGTACGCGGCCTCGACGCGGGCGAGATGCGCCTTGCCGGTCAAGCTGCGCTGGCGCTGCGCGTCGGCATTGGTCGCGCCGATCGCGCGCAGTTCGCGCATGAGGCTGCGCGCGTCGGCATACGTGAGCGTGAAGTCCTCCCGCTCGAGCACGGGATCGCGAAAGCCGCTCGCGAGCAGGCCGTCGCCGATGTCGTGCATGTCGATGAAGCGGCTCACGTGCGGCGCGCGGTCCACCTCTGCGAACGCGGCGCGCAGCTCCTTGAGCGTATCGGGGCCGAACGTCGAGAACAGCAGCAAGCCTTCCGGCCGCAGCACGCGACGGAATTCGGCGAGCGCGAGGCCCGGATCGTCGCACCATTGCAGGCACAGGCTCGAGTGCACGAGGTCGACGCTCGCATCGGCGAGCGGCAACGCCTGCGCATCGGCGCAGACACGCAGAAAGCGGTCGGCTACGTCTTCATCGCGCGAACCGCCGGACCCCGCCCGTCCGGCTTCGCGCAGCATCGGCAGCGCGAGGTCGAGCGCGACGATCTCCGCGTGCGGGTAACGCGCACGCAGCGCGACGCAGCCTTCGCCGGGGCCGCAGCCGACGTCGACGATCCGACGCGGGGAAACCTCGGGAAAGCCGTCGAGGTGTTCGCGCAGTCGCTGCGCGACCTCGGCCTGCAGCGGCGAATGCGCGGCGTAGCTGCGCGCAGCGCGCCCGAACGCGCGCCGGATGTGCGATCGGTCCAGTCCGGCGCTCACGCGGGCAGCTCCGTCGCGAACGCGACGAGCGCGTCGGCGATCGCGGGGGCGAAGTCGAGGAACGGCGCATGGCCGCCGTTGAATTCGAGATGGCGCGCTCGCGGTGCGTGCTCGGCCGCCCAGCGCAACGCGCCCGGAGGCACGAGCCGGTCGCGCCGGCCGCCGATCCACAGGCTCGGCATCGCGAGCGCGGGGAGCGCACCGCGCAGGTCGTTCGCATCGAGCGCGGCGAGGCCGTCGCAAAGCGCATCCAGGCGCGGTTCGCCGCGCGCGAACACGATGTGCTTGAGCTCGCGCAACTCCGCCTGTGCGTGCGCCGAGCCGAGCGTCTCGAGCGCGAGGAAGCGCTCGATCGCATGGCGGTAGCGCGCGTGCAGCTCGCTCGCGAACTCGCCGAACACGGTCGTCGCGACACCGTGCGGCCAGTCCGGCGCGGCGACGAAGCGCGGGCTCGACGCGAGCATGACGAGACCGCGCACGTGCTCCGGCGCGTCGAGCGCGGCGCGCAGTGCGACGAGGCCACCGAGGGACCAGCCGACCCACAGCGCGCGCGGCGTCGCCGCGGCGATGCGCCGCGCGCTGTCGGCGACGTCGAAGCGCGTCTCGTCGCGGCCGAGGCCGTGGCCGGGCAGGTCGACGAGATGGACGCGAAAGTGCGGCGCGAGCGCCGCGAGCAGCGGCGCGAAGATGCCGCCGTGCATTGCCCAGCCATGGATGAGCACGAGATCGGCGCCGCCGCCGTGGGTTTCGATGTGCATGCGCGCTCAGGCCTGCGTTGCGGGGGACGGGTCGCGCGCGCGGGCCGCCGCAAGCGCATCGAGCAGGCGTTCGACATCGCCCTCGGCATGCAGCGCGGACAACGCGACGCGCAACCGCGCATGGCCCTTCGCGACCGTCGGCGGACGGATCGCGGGGACGAAGAAGCCGGCGTCCGCGAGCCGCTGCGACCACGCGAGCGCAGCCGCGCTGTCGCCGATGACGACCGGCTGGATCGGCGTGCGCGATTCGAGCAGCGCGATGCCGCGCGCGGCCGCGCCGCCGCGGAAATGCGCGACGAGGCAGTGCAAACGCTCGCGGCGCCAGTGCTCGAAACGCGCGATGTCGATCGCGACGCGCGTCGCCGCGGCGAGCGCGGGCGGCAGCGCCGTCGTGTAGACGAACGTGCGCGCGGACTGCACGAGGCCATCGATGAGCGCCGCGCCGCCGGCGACGAATGCGCCGGCGACGCCGAGTGCCTTGCCGAGCGTGCCCATGAGCACGGGCGCGTCGTCCTGCGACAGCCCCGCCTCGGCGACGCTGCCGCCGCCGTCGGCGCCGAGCACGCCGAGGCCGTGCGCGTCGTCGACCATCAGCGTCGCGCCCTCGGTGCGCGCGAGCAGCGCGAGCTCGCGCAGCGGCGCGACGTCGCCGTCCATGCTGAATACGCCATCCGTCGCGAGCAGCGCGGCGGCGCCGGGCCGGGCGCGGAGCTGGCGCGCCGCGCTCGCGACGTCGCCGTGCACGTAGCGCTTCAGCGTACAGCCGGCGAGCCGGGCTGCGTCGAGCAGGCTCGCGTGGTCGAGCCTGTCCTGCACGCAGAGGTCGTCGCTGCCGAGCAGCGCCGAGACGACGCCGAGGTTGGCCATGTAACCGGTCGAGAACAGCAGTGCGCGTTCGCGGCCTGTCCAGCGCGCGAGCGCGCGTTCGAGCCCGGCGTGTTCGTCGCGGTGGCCGCCGAGCAGGTGCGCCGCGCCCGCGCCGACGCCCCAGCGCGCCGCCGCGCACGCGAAGGCCTCGCGCAACGCCGGGTGCTGCGCGAGGCCGAGGTAGTCGTTGCTCGCGAAGTTGAGCAGGCGCCGGCCGTCGACGACGATCGACGCGCCGTCGACCGCATCGACGCTGCGCAATCGACGCAGCAGCGACGCGCGCGCGCGTTCGGCCTGCTGGTCGGCGAGGCGGGCGAGCAGGTCGGGACGCATCGGCTTCGCCGGCGACGGCACGCGCGGGATCAGGCGGCCGCGTCGGCCGTGCAGCGCTCGACGATGTCCGCATGCACCGTGTTCGATTCGACCTCGACCTCGAGGGCGTGGATGCCCAGGCGCGCGAACAGCGCCTGGTCGCGCTCGACGTCGGGGTTGCCGGTCGTGAGCAGCTTTTCGCCGTAGAAGATCGAATTCGCGCCGGCGAGGAAACACAGCGCCTGCAGTTCGTCGCTCATGTCGGCGCGGCCCGCGGACAGCCGCACCATCGACTTCGGCATCACGATGCGCGCAGCCGCGATCGTGCGCACGAACTCGAACGGATCGAGCGCCCGCGTGCCCGCGAGCGGCGTGCCCTCGACCTGCACGAGCCGGTTGATCGGCACCGAATCCGGATGCGCGGGCAGGGTCGCGAGCGCGTGCAGCAGCCCCGCGCGCTGCTCGCGCGATTCGCCCATGCCGACGATGCCGCCGCAACAGGTCTTGAGACCCGCGTCGCGCACATGGCCGAGCGTGTCGAGGCGATCCTGGTACTCGCGCGTATGGATGATCTCGGAATAGAACTCCGGCGCGCTGTCGAGGTTGTGGTTGTAGTAATCGAGGCCCGCGTCCTTGAGCGCGTGCGCCTGCGGCTCGCTGAGCATGCCGAGCGTCGCGCAGGTTTCCATGCCGAGCGCCTTGACCGCCCCGATCATCGCGGCGACCTTCGGGATGTCGCGATCCTTCGGCGAACGCCATGCCGCGCCCATGCAGAAGCGCGTCGCGCCCGCATCCTTAGCAGCCCGCGCCTTCGCGAGCACGGCATCGAGGCTCATGAGCTTCTCCGCATCCACGCCCGTCGCGTAGCGCGCGGCCTGCGGGCAATACGCACAGTCCTCGGGACAGCCGCCGGTCTTGATCGACAGCAGGGTCGAAACCTGGACCGCGTTCGGGTCGTGGTGCTCGCGATGCACGGCCTGCGCGCGGGCGAGGAGGTCGGCGAACGGCAGCTCGAGCAGGGCGAGGATCTCGGCGCGGGTCCAGTCGTGGCGCAGGGCAGTCATGCGGTATCCGGAAAGTCGTACGAGCGGGGTGGGCGGCGCGCGCTCGCGATCGCCTGCGCGCGCCATGCAGGCTCGGAAGTCTCGGCATCGGACCGGAGGCTGTCAACTTGACCATGGCGATCGCGGTTGACGGCTGGTTCGATCGCGCGCTGCGCGTGGTGCTGCCGCCGCGCTGCGTGCTCTGCGGCGGTCGCGGCGCCGGCCGCCGCGACCTCTGCGCGGGCTGCGCGGCGGATTTCGCCCCGAACGCGCCATGCTGCCGGTACTGCGCGGCGCCGCTCGCGACGCCCGCGCCCGCGTGCGGCATCTGCCTGTCGCGCGCGCCGCCGTTCGACCTCGCCTGGGTGCCGCTGCGCTACGGCCATCCGCTCGACCTGCTCGAGGCACGCTTCAAGTTCCACGGCGACCTCGCCGCGGGGCGCGTGCTCGCCGAGTCCCTCGTCGAATGCGCCACACGCGAACGCCCGGCATTGCCGGCGCTGCTCGTACCGATCCCGCTCCACGCGACCCGATTGCGCGAGCGCGGCTACAACCAGGCGCTCGAACTCGCGCGTCCGCTCGCGCGCGCGTTCGGCATTCCCCTGCGGCACGACCTGCTCGCGCGCACGCGCGCGACACCGGCACAGACCGGTCTCGACGCGACGATGCGCCGTCGCAACCTGCGCGGCGCCTTCGCCGTCGCGCCGGGCCTCGCGTTGCCCGCGCACGTCGCGCTGTTCGACGACGTCATGACGACCGGCGCAACGCTGCGCGAGGCCGCACTCGCGCTGAAGCGCGCCGGCGTCGCGCGCGTGGACGCATGGGCGCTCGCGCGTGCGCCGTAGCGGTGCGGCTCACCCGTCCTCTGACAAGCGACGACGACACATGACACGCGCAACCCTTGCCAGCCAAGCGGGAGAGGGAGCAGCAGACGAGACGAGAACGCGAAAAACCCGGCGTTCAGCGCACCGCCATCGCGAACAACAACCCGAGCCAGATCAGCAATCCGACCAGGTTGTTGTTGCGGAACGCCGCGAAGCACGCGTCGCGCGATCGCGCCCGGATCAGCCACTGCTGCCAGCCGAACAGGCCCGCAGCGCCGGCGAGGCCGGCGAAATACGGCCAGGGCAGCTGCACGCGCGTGCCTGCGAGCAGCATCGCGAGCAGGAACGTCGCCATGAGGATGGCGATGATCGCGCGATCGGCGTCGCCGAACAGGATCGCGGTCGACTTCGCGCCGACGCGGATGTCCTCGTCGCGATCGACCATCGCATACTCGGTGTCGTAGACGACCGAAAACAGCACGTTGGCGAGGAACAGCAGCCAGCACAGCGGCGGCAGCGAATGGGTCACGGCGGCGAATGCCATCGGTATCGACCAGCCGAACGCGGCGCCGAGCACGACCTGGGCGAGGTGCGTCACGCGCTTCGTGAACGGATAGGCGGCCGCGAGTGCGGCACCGACGAACGAGAGCTCGATCGTGAGCGTGTTGGTGAACAGCACGAGCACGAACGCGAACGCGAGCAGGCCGCCGAACAGCAGCAGCGCCTCCTTCTTCGTCACGCGTCCGGCCGCCATCGGCCGGCCGCGCGTGCGCTCGACGTGCGCGTCGAGCCAGCCGTGATCGGCATAGTCGTTGATCACGCAACCGGCGCTGCGCATGACGAACACCCCGACCGTGAAGATCACGAGCGCGCCCGGCGGCGGGAAGTCGTTCGCGGCGAACCACAGCGCCCACCAGGTGGGCCACAGCAGTAGCAGCGCGCCGACCGGGCGGTCGAGCCGCATGAGCACGAGGTACTCGCGGATGCGCGCGCGATGCGCGCCCGGCGCGAAGCCGAGCGCCCAGTCGATGACGCGCGCGCTGCGCGTGGACGTATCGGCGGGCCGCGCCGGGGCGGGCGTGCGCATGGGCGGCGCCGGCGGGCGCGCAAACGACGGTACGAATTCGGGCTCTCCCGCTGGCGCATGCGGCCCACCGGCGATGTCGGTGGTGGCCGCCGG
>DASTSE010000118.1:0-2320 GCA_035760865.1 Dokdonella sp. | reverse complement strand
CCGACGCGACCAACGCCGGCCGTGGCGCGGCGGCCGGCTCGGGCACTGCCGGCAGCGACATCGACGTGCGCCGCACGGTCTCGAGCGCGGTCGTCACGCGCCCGTCGCCGCCGGCCGCGGCCACGTGCGAGAGATACCGTTCGGCGTCGCCAAACCGCCCTTCCTGGTACGACACGTAGCCCATGCCCTTGAGCGCGCCGGCATGGCCGGGCGCGAGTTGCAGCACGGTCGACCAGCGCTCGCGCGCCGTGGCCAGATCGCCGCGATCGACGGCGATCCGCGCGACGAGATCGTGGGCGTCGGCGTTGCGCGGATGCCGCTCGACGCCGCGGAGCGCGATCTTGTGCGCGACGTCGAGCTGGCGCTGGCGGCGCAGCGCTTCGCCGAGTTCCAGGAACACGAGACTGTTCGGATCGCGCGCCAGCTCGTCGCTCCAGGTCCGGATCTGGTCAGCCATCGAACCGTCCGGCGAGGACGCGCTGCAGGCGCGCCAGGGCTTCGAGCGCGTCGCGAGCTTCCGGCGCGGCGCTGCCGTTCGGCGACAGCCGGAGCAGATGCTCGATCGCCGTGCGGGCGGCCGCGACCTCCTTCGACACGGCGCGCGCCGTGTCGGGCGACGGCGCCGCGGCCGGCGTCGCGCCGTTCGTCGGCGTGCGCGGCGCGGCGCGCTGCACTTCGACGACACCCGTGGCAACGAGCCCGTACGCGATCTTGGCCACCTCGAACTCGTCGCGACCGAGCGAGGCGGCGATGTCGCGCAAGTCTCGTTCGCCGTCGATCATCGTGAGGACCTGCCATTCGTGCGGCAACAGGTCGAGCATCGTCCCGCCCTGCTCGCCTTCCACCGGCGCGAACTGCGGCACCACGGCGGCGCTCGGCACCACGTCGGCAATGCGCGACCACTCGTCGATGCGGCGGGCGCCCTCCATGAGGAGCGACTCCGTCGACACGGAGATGCGCGAGTCGCGCGGCAACTGGTCCTTCGGCAGTTCCTCGAACGAAAAGAATCCCTCCTGCCACGACATCAGCTCGAACACGACGCTCTCGATCTGGAGGCGCAGCAGCCGCTCGAGCTCGCGTCGCGAGATCGTGTCCGCATCGAGCACCGGCGCGCGCTTGCTGCGGATGCTCGCCTGCACGACGCGGCCGGCGTTGAAGTACACGACGCCTTCGTCCTCGCGCAGCTCCGACGAGACGCGTAGCACCCCGGTCTTCCGACTCAGATCGAGGAGTTGGAAGACGTCGTGGATGCCGAGCTCGCGAAGCGGTCCTTCGATCGCCATGGTCAGCTCGCTCGGCGGCCGAGGATCAGCTGCAGGTCGCCGGCGGTGCGCATCTCGCGGCGCGCCCGGCGCGCGTAGTCGGTCAACGGGCCCAGGTCGACCACGCGCTGCCAGCGCTCGACCGCGTCGCGGTATCGATGCTGCTCGGCGAGCAGCACGCCCTCGTGGAACAGCGCGCCCACGTGATCGGGGTCGAACCGGAGGACGCGCGCGAAGGCGTGCACCGCGTCGCGCTTGCGCCCGAGCACGAGCAGCACTTCACCGAGCGCGATGAGCGCGTCGAAGTGGTAAGGGTCGCGCTGCAGCAGCTCGATCAGCAGGTCGCGGGCGTCGGCCGGGTGACCGAGCCGGCGCCGGAGCTGCGCGAGCGCGAGCGTCGCCTCGGAGTAGGTCGGCACCGCCTCGAGCGCCGCGATGAGCTCCTGCTCCGCCTCGCGGTTGTGGCCCTTGACCTCGAGCAGCCTGGCGAGCTGGTAGCGGACCACCGCCATGGCCGAATCGAGCTGCAGCGCCTGACGGTAGGCGAGGATCGCGCCCTCCTGGTCGCCGAGCGACTGCGCGATGTCTCCGACCTTGTGCAGAATGTCGGCGCGCGCCGGGGCGGCGCGCCGGGCGTGCTCGAGCGTCGACAGCGCGGCCGCCGGATCGCCCGAATCGGCGCAGGCCGAGGCGACGAGCAGCAGCACGTCGGGATCGGACGGCGCGCGGAGGCGCAGTCGCTGGGCGAGCGGCCGCGCTTCGCCGGCACGGCCGAGCCGCAGCAGCGAGTTCACTTCACCGGTCATCGCGCGCCACGAATCGGGCTCGTGGTGCAGCGCTTCGCGATACCGCTCGAGCGCTTCGCCGAACAACCCCTGCTTCGCGAACACGTCGCCGAGCAGCGCCAGCCCCTCGCCGCGCGCATGACCGCGCGCCATGGCGCGCGTGATCTCGGCCGACGCGCGGTCGTACAGGCCCTTCGACAGATAATCGGTCGCCATGGCGAACGGCGACGAGTCGCTACTCCGCCGGCCGGCGCGCGGCGGCGTCGGCGCGAT
>DASTSE010000117.1:0-2017 GCA_035760865.1 Dokdonella sp. | reverse complement strand
TCAGCCCTCAGCCCTCAGCCCTCAGCCCTCAGCCCTCGCTCTTCCACATACCTCTCGACCTCGAGCCCGAACCCGGCGAGGCCGACGAGCTTTCGCGGCGTGCCGAGCACGCGCAGGCGCCGCACGCCGAGGTCGGCGAGGATCTGCGCGCCGAGGCCGAGGCGCCGCCACTGCGCCGGCGTGCCGGCGTCGCCCGGCCCATCGCCGCGCAGGCGTTCGAGCAAGGCCTCGCCTCCGTCCTCGCCCGCGAGCACGACGACGACGCCGCGCTCCTCGGCAGCGATCCGCCGCAGCGCGGCGGTCACGGTCAGGCCGAGGTCGTCGCGCTCGAGGTGCAGCACGTCCGACAGCGTGTTGCGCACGTGAACGCGCGTCAGTACCGGTGCGCCATCGTCGATGCGGCCGCGCACGAGCGCGAAATGGAGCTCGCGCGCGAGCACGTCGCGCCAGGCGACGAGGCGGAAGCGGCCGAATTCGGTGTCGACCGTGGCCTCGTGCACGCGCTCGACGGTCTTCTCCGTCTCGAGGCGGTAACGGATGAGGTCGGCGATCGTGCCGATGCGCAGGCCGTGCTTCGCCGCGAACGCCTCGAGTTCGGGCCGGCGCGCCATCGTGCCGTCGTCGCTGAGCACCTCGACGAGCACGCCCGCGGGTTCGAGCCCGGCGAGCGCGGCGAGATCGCTCGCGGCCTCGGTATGGCCCGCTCGCGCGAGCACGCCGCCGGGCGTGGCCGCGAGCGGAAAGACGTGACCCGGTTGCACGATGTGCTGCGGGCCCGCATCGGCACGCACCGCGGTGCGGATCGTATGCGCACGGTCGTAGGCCGAGATGCCGGTCGTGACGCCTTCGGCGGCCTCGATCGAGACGGTGAAGTTCGTGTGGTGCGGCGACGTGTTCGTGTCGACCATCGGCTTGAGGCCAAGCTGGCGGCAGCGCGCGCGCGTCATCGACAGGCAGATGAGGCCACGCCCTTCGCGCGCCATGAAGTTGACGTCCTCGGGCCGCACCTTTTCGGCGGCCATGATGAGGTCGCCTTCGTTCTCGCGGTCCTCGTCGTCGACGATCACGACCATGCGGCCGAGGCGGATGTCGGCGAGCAGTTCAGGGATGGTGGCGAAGGACATCGTCGGTGCGGCCTCGTTGTGTGCGTCACCCGCGGCGGCGGGCGTCATGCTCGGATCCGTGCGGCCAGGAAGCCGCGCATGCCCGCATTCCGTCGCGGGTGGAACGTCAGGCGGGCCCGGGCGGGATGCTCGCGAGCCGTTCGGCATACCGTGCCATGAGGTCGACCTCGATGTTCACGGCGTCGCCGACCCGGCGCTGGCCGAATGTCGTCGCCGCGAGCGTGTGCGGGATCAAGGTCACGCCGAACGCGTCGTCGTCGGCGTCGTTCACGGTGAGACTCGTGCCGTCGACGCAGATCGAGCCCTTGACCGCGATGTAGCGTGCGAGCGCGCGCGGCACGCGGAAGCGCCAGCGCTGCGAGCCACCGTCGTCGTCGATCGCGAGCACCGCGCCGACGCCGTCGACATGGCCGGAAACGAGATGACCGCCGAGGCGGTCGGCGAGGCGCAACGCCTTTTCGAGGTTGACATGGCCGCCCACCGCGAGCGCGCCGAGCGTCGTGCGCGCGAGCGTCTCGGCCGACAGGTCGGCGAACCAGCGCGTGCCGTCGATCGCGACGACCGTGAGGCAGACGCCCGCGACCGCGATGCTGTCGCCGATCGCGACGTCGCCGAGATCGAGCCCGCCGGCGTCGATCGCGAGACGCACGCCGCCCGCGCGCTGTTCGCGGGATGCGATGCGACCGACGGCCTGGACGATTCCGGTGAACATGCCTACTCCCGTTCCGGACGCAGCAGCAGGCGCATGTCGTCGCCGATCGAGCGCTGCTCGTGCACGCACAGGCGCACGCGATCCGCCATCCGCGCGATCGGCGCGAGCGCGAGCAGCGCGCGCGCGTCGTCGCCGAGCAGCACCGGCGCGACGTACAGCAGCAATTCGTCGACGAAACCCG
>DASTSE010000116.1:0-15556 GCA_035760865.1 Dokdonella sp. | reverse complement strand
GCGCGCGACGGCTTCGCCCTCCTCGCGCACGATCTCCGAGCCGCATACCGGGCAGTGCGTGGGCATCGTCCACGGCACGGTGCCGCGGGGGCGCTCCGCGGCGACCACCGACACCACCTCGGGGATCACGTCGCCGGCGCGGCGCACGATGACGGTGTCGCCCACGCGCACGTCGAGGCGCGCGACCTGGTCGGCGTTGTGCAGCGTCGCATTCGTCACGGTCACTCCGCCGACGAGGACCGGCGCGAGCTTGGCTGCCGGCGTCGCGGCGCCGGTGCGGCCGATGTTGACGATGATGTCCTCGACGACCGTCTGCTGCTCCTGCGCGGGAAACTTGTGCGCGATCGCCCAGCGCGGCGTGCGCCCGACGAACCCGAGCTCTCGCTGCGCGGCGAGGTCGTCGAGCTTGTAGACGACGCCGTCGATGTCGAACGGCAACGCATCGCGCCGCGCGCCGATCCGCGCGTAGTACGCGAGGCAGCCGGCCACGCCGCGCGCGGTGTCGACGAGCGCGCTGACCGGGAAGCCCCACGCGCGCAGTTGCGCGAGCACGCCCGAATGCGTCTGCGGCAGCGTGGCGCCCTCGACGACGCCGATCGCGTAGGCGTAGAACGCGAGCGGCCGCTGCGCGGTCACGGCGGGGTTGAGCTGGCGCAGCGAGCCGGCGGCGCCGTTGCGCGGATTGGCGAGCACCTTGCCGCCCTCCTCGCGCGCGCGCGCGTTCCACGCCTCGAACGCCGCACGCGGCATGTAGACCTCGCCGCGCACTTCGAGCACGCGCGGCCAGCCCGTGCCGCGCAGCCGCAGCGGCACCGCCCTGATCGTGCGCAGGTTCGCGCTGACGTCCTCGCCCTTCTCGCCGTCGCCACGCGTCGCGCCGCGCACGAACACGCCGTCCTCGTAGCGCAGGCTGATCGCCAGTCCGTCGAACTTCGGTTCGACCGAGAACACCGGGTCCACGATGCCCGTGCGGTCGACGATGCGCCGCACGAAATCCTCGACCTCCTCGTCGCTGAAGGCGTTGCCGAGCGACAGCATCGGGATCGCGTGACGCACCTCGGCGAACGCCCCCGAAGGCGCCGCGCCGACGCGTCGCGTGGGCGAGTCCGCGGTCGCGAGGTCCGGATGCCCGGCTTCGAGCGCCTCGAGTTCGCGCATGAGGCGGTCGTACTCCGCATCGGCGATGTCCGGCTCGTCGAGCACGTGGTAGCGGTAGTTGGCGTCTTCGATGCGGGCGCGCAATTCGGCGGCGCGCGCGGCGGGCGTCTGGCGTGGCGGGTTCATCCGCCCAGTTTAGCGGCTTGCCGCAGGGCGGCGTGACGCCCCGCCCCTCCCGCGGCAGACTCCCGCGCGTATCGCTTGCCGCGAGGACACCACGATGGCGAAGAAGGGCTGGGCCGCGTTTCCGCATCCGGATCGGGCGTACGACTACGCCGGGGACAAGCTCGCGAAAGCATGGAAGGACCTCCACGCGGGCGACCAGGAGCCGTTCCCGGACGAAGCGCGCGTGGCCGCGCTGCTGCGCAAGCAGCCGAAGCTCGGCAAGGACGCAGCATCGATCGCCGCCGCGCTGCAGGACGCGTGGCGCGCGTTCCATCGCGGCGATTTCCAGCACGCGTACGAGTCCGGCGTCGCGCTGAAGGCGCTCGGCGCGTCGGTCGCGATCAAGGCCGGCGGCATCCATGCGACCTACCTGCTCGACGACGACAAGGCGAAGGCCGCGCGCTACGAGGACCTCATCGCGCTCGCGGAGGCTGCCATCGTGGCGTTGCCGGACGAGGCGAACAGCCATTACCGGCGCGCGTTCGCGATCGGCCGCCTGAGCCAGGCGATTTCGATCGCCAAGGCGCTCGCGCAGGGGCTCGCGGGCAAGGTGCGCGAATCGCTCGACGCGACGCTCGAGCTCGCGCCCAAGCATGCCGAAGCCGAGACCGCGCTCGGCCTCTACCATGCCGAAATCGTCGGCAAGGTCGGCGGCATGCTCGCCAAGCTCACGTACGGCGCGAGCGCGGCCGAAGCCGAGAAGCACCTCAAGCAGGCCCTCAAGCTGACCCCGGCGGCACCGATCGCGTGGATCGAGTACGGAAACGGCCTGCTGCTGCTGCACGGCGACAAGCGCGAGGACGAGGTCGCCGAGGCATGGGACAAGGCGGCAAGGCTGAAGCCGCGCGACGCGATGGAGGCGCTCGACGCGGCCTGGGCGCGCGAGCAGATCGAGTAGCGGCAGGTCGCGAAACGCCGCGGCGCGGCGTGGACTCGCTGGGGCATCCTGCTAGGATCGAACGATTCTCGGGAGGGGAGTACCCATGCGCAAGACCTTGCTCGCGCTCGCGATCGCCGGCACCGCTATCCCATCGGCGAAGGCCGACCACTGGTTCGTCGAGGCGCACTACCCCGACGCGACGGCGCTCGCACGGGCGGCGGCGCGCTTCCAGCACGTGCGCGTCGACGCCGAGCGCCAGGTCCTGCAAGTGGACACCGACGAAGCCGGCATCGCACGCCTCGAAGCCGACGGCCTGGCCGTCACGATCGACAGCGCGGCGACCGCACGCCTGCGAGGCTTCGAGGCGACGATCGCGGACGCGATCCGTTCCGGCGCGAGAACCCGGAATCCGGACGGCTATCCGGGCATTCCCGGTTATGCGTGCTATCGCACCGTCGAGGGGACGTATCAGACGATGGACGATCTCGCCGCGGCGCATCCGGGGATCGTCGCGATCGACGACCTCGGCCCGAGCTGGAAGAAGACGCAGAACGCGGCGCAAGGCTACGACATGCGCGCGCTGCGCATCACCAATTTCGCGACCGCGGCGAGCGACCCCGATCGCCCGCGCATGGTCGTGTTCGGCTCCATCCACGCGCGCGAGTACGCGCCGGCCGAGCTGAGCACGCGCTTCGCGGAGTGGCTCGTCCAAAACTACGGCAGCGACCCCGAAGCCACCTGGCTCGTCGACCACAACGACTTCCGCCTCGTGCTGCAGGCGAATCCGGACGGCCGCAAGATCGCCGAGGGCCAGGTCTACCAGCGCAAGAACGTCGACGACCAGAACGGCAGCTGCAGCAGCGCCGACATCGGCATCGACCTCAACCGCAACTTCCCGTTCCACTGGCACATCACCGGCGACGGCTGGGATGCGGGCTCGAGCGGCTACCCGTGCGACGAGACCTATCGCGGCCCGCTCAAGCAGTCGGAGCCGGAAACGCAGAACCTCGTGCAGTACGTCGCCGGCACCTGCGACAACGCGGGCGTGTGCACGGGCGGCGTGTTCGCCGACCGTCGCAGCGGGCCGATGAATCCGGCGAGTCCGGCGGGCGACGGCGGCGCAGCGGCGCCGGACGACACGTCCGGCTTCTTCATCGACATCCACAGCTATGCCGAACTCGTGCTGTGGCCGTGGGGCGATACGTCGAGCCCGGCGCCGAACCAGGTACCGCTGCGCACGCTCGGACGACGCCTCGCCTGGTTCAACGACTACACGCCGGAGCAGTCGGACTCGCTCTACCCGACCGACGGCACGACGGACGACACCATGTACGGCCTGCTCGGCGTACCGGGTTTCACGATCGAGACCGACACCGCGTTCTTCGAGAGCTGCGGCACGTTCAACGCGTCGACGGCGCCGGACAACATCGACGCGCTCCGCTACGCCGCGCGCACGTTGCACGCGACGTACAGGCTGCCGGCCGGTCCGGACGCGTACGGCCTCGCGGTTTCGCCCGTGCAGCAAGGTGCCGGCGGGCCCTACGTGACGTTGACCGCGACGATCGACGACCGCCGCTACAACCAGAGCAATGGCACGCAGGCGACCTATCCGATCCGCGCCGCGAACGCGTACGTCGACACGCTGCCCTGGGCCGCTGGCGCGACGCCGATCGCGCTCGCAGCGGTCGACGGCGTCTTCAACGCGAACAACGAAGCGGTGAGCGGCACGATCGGCCTCACGGGTCTCGCTGCGGGGCGGCACCTCGTGTACGTGCAGGGCATCAATACCCTCGGCGGCGGCAACGGCACACCGGGCACGCCGAATGCGGTGTTCGTCGACGTGCCCGAAGCGCCGGGCACGGTCACGGCGACGCCGCAGGTCGTCGGCGCCGGTTCGATCGATCCGTCGACGCCCCAGTCGGTGGCGTCCGGAGCGTCGCTCGCGTTCACGCTGACGCCCGCTGCCGGGCAGCACGTGGGCGACATTGCGGGCTGCCCCGGCTCCTTCGATCCGCCGACCTTCACGGCGGGCCCGCTGCTGTCGGACTGCACGCTGACCGCGACGTTCGAGCCGGACCAGTTCACGATCGGTGGTACGGTCGCCGGACTCGCGGTCGACGGCCTCGTGCTGTCGCTCAATGGCGGCGAACCGCTCGACGTTCCCGCGGGCGCAACGAGCTTCGCATTCCCAGGCACGTTGCCGTACGGGTCGAGCTACGACGTGACGATCGAAACGCAGCCGGCGATTCAGGCGTGCACGGTCGCCCATGGCAGCGGCGACGTGGAAGCCGCCGTCACGAACGTCGCGGTGAGCTGCGGTCCGAACGAGAGCGACGTGATCTTCCGCGACGGCTTCGAGCCCTGAGGCCCCCCGCACGCTAGCTGACCAGCGCAGGGGACCATCGAAGGTCGCGCGCAAGCGCGGCCTTTCGAAGGGCGCTGCCCCGCTGTCCCGATCCAGCGTCCTGCTTCCGAATTCCGCGATGGACCTGCAGCGCCGGTCGAGGCGTGGCGCCCCCTTCGCGATGCGTGCGACGAAGGCCGCGCCGGGGCATGCGACGACCGGGAGCGTCGATCGATTCCGCCGCCGCATCGTGGCGCCCGACGGCGACGCCACGGCCGCGGGACACGAACGCCGCATCCGCTCATCCGGCGTGGGCGCGCCAGAAACGAAAAGGCCGCGCACAAGCGCGGCCCTTTCCGTGTCGCACGATACTCGCGTTACGGATTCTGATCCTGGAGCTTGCTTTCCGAGATCGAGATCTTGGTCGCCTTGCGCACGGCGTCGACGAATTCACGCGTGACCGACGCCGAGAGCTGCTGCTGCAAGGTGTTGCGCGCGGCTTCGCGCGTCTTCGCGTCGAGCTTGGCCGGATCGCCGTCGGTCACTCCCGTCAGCTGCGCGAGCGCATAGGTGTCGCCACCGAGGTCGACGAGTCGATAGCTCGGCTTGTCCTGCGCGGGTCGGGGCATCGCGAACACCGCCGAAATCAGGCGGCTGTCGAGCGTCGCGGCCTCGCGACCGACGCCCTTCTGCTCCTCGATCTTGAGGTTGTCCGACGCAGCCAGCGCATCGAGCGTCTTGCCCTTGCCCAGCTGCGCGAACAGCGCATCGGCGCGGTCCTTCGCCTGCTTGCTCGCGCGCTCGGCGACGATGCGCGCGCGCACCGTGTCGCGCACCTCGGCGAGCGGCTTGGGCGTCGCCGGCTTGTGCTCGGCGATGCGCAGGATCGCGATGTGGTTGGGCCCGAGCTCGAGCGGATCGGAGTTGTTGTTCTGCACGAGCACGCCGTCGCTGAACGCGGCCCGCGCGAACGCCGGATTGGCCGCGATGCCCTCGCCGCCCGTTCGCGCGAAAAGATCGGTCTTCTGCACGGTGAGGCCGAGTTCGGTTGCGGCGGTCTCCAGCGTGGACGGATTCTGGTACGTGAGCTCGGTGAGCCGCCCCGCCTTGTCCGAGTAGACGCGCTCACGTTCGCCGTCGGCGTATTCCTTCAGCAGGTCCGGTTTGACGTCCTCGAAGGTGCGCGTCTTGCCCGGGCGCACGTCGCGCAGCTCGATGATGTGGTAGCCCTCGGCGGTCAACACGGGTTCGGACACCTGCCCCTTGGCGAGCGAGAACAGCGCGTTCTCGAACGCCTCCTCGGTCGCGCCGCGATCGAGCCAGCCGAGATCGCCGCCCTGGTTCTTCGAACCGAGATCGGCCGACTCCTGCTTGGCGAGCGTTGCGAAATCCTTGCCGTCCTTGAGCTGCTGCTCGATCGCTTGCGCCTTCGCGAGCGCCGCCTTCTGGTCCTCGGGTGCGCCCTTGCCGCCCACCTTGACGAGGATGTGCGAGGCGAGCCGCTGCTCCGCCGTGACGTAGCGCGATTTCGCCTTCTCGTAGCGCTCCTTCAGCACGCTGTCGTCCGGCTTGTCGTCGATCGCGAGCTTCGAGGCGTCGAGCTCGAGGTACTCGACCGCGACGCGCTCGGGCACCATGAACTCGGCCGTGTGCTGCTTGTACCAGGCCTCGATCTCGTCGTCCTTGACCTCGCCCGAGGGAGCGGCCGGCTTGTCGAGCTTGACGTAGCGGAAATCGCGCGTCTGGTCGCGCAGGCGCAGATACGCGTCGACATCCCGGTCGGTCGCGATCGCGGTCGCACCGATCTGGGTCGGCAGCAGGCCACGACCGATCTCCTTGCGCATCTCGTCTTCGAACGACTGCGGGCTCATGCCGTTCGCGGCCAGCACCTGCTTGTACTGCTCCGCGTCGAACGCACCTTCGTTCTGGAACGCCGGGACCTTGCGGATCTCGTCGCGCAGCCGCTCGACCGGAACGACGAGGCCGAGCTGGTCGTTGGCCTCGAGCAGGACCTTCTCGTTGACGAGGTCTTCCAGCACGCGATGCTTGTACGCGGGCGTCTGGAACATCGACGCATTCACGTTGGCGCCGAACTGCTGCTTCATGCGCTGCATTTCGAACTGCACCGCGCGGTTGTAGCGCTGGGTGAACTCCTGCTCGCTGATGGAACTGGCGCCGACCTTCGCGACATCCGTATTCGTGTTCGCGACGAAATACGACTCGATGCCGAAGAACGAGAAGCCGACGACGATCACCCCGAGGACGATCTTCACGAACAAGCTGGATTTCTTTCCGCGCAGAAGCTGCAGCATGGATTGGGAACCTGTCTGATGGAGACGGTACGGGCGTACCGACCGGACCGGGAGGGCGATTTTACGCGGTCACGGACGCCGAGCGGGACGCTTTCCGACAGGACGACGGCGCCCGAGGGCGCCGTCGCTGGGATTGCGGGATCGCGGCCGGCGGCCGCCGCTCGCGGAATCCGGTCGCGGGATCGGGTGCGTACTCCGCTCGCGCGGAGTACGGCGGCCGCGAAGCCCGCTCAGCCTACTTGGTGGGTGCTGAGGGTTTCGAACCCCCGACCCTCGCCTTGTAAGGGCGACGCTCTACCGCTGAGCTAAGCACCCGTATTGCCATGGCCGTGGCGACGTGCCGCGGCCGCGTGCATCTGCGTCAGTTCAGCGCGTCCTTGAGGGCCTTGCCGGCCTTGAACGCGGGAACCTTGGAAGCCTTGATCTTGATCGTTTCGTTCGTGCGCGGATTGCGACCCGTGCGCGCGGCGCGCTTGCGCACCACGAAGGTGCCGAAACCGACGAGCGAGATCGACTCGCCGGCCTTGAGGGTCTTCTTCACCACCTTGAACATCGCCTCGATGGCGCGCTCGGCGTCGGCCTTGGTCAGTTCGGAGGCATCCGCGATCGCGGCGACAAATTCGGCTTTATTCATGTAGGACTCCCGCACGGGGCACGCGCCCCGCAGAATTTGATCGAGTCGAAACGCGCATGGGCGGAGGTGATGCACCTCGGGTCAGCGCGTCTCGGTACCCCGCAATCGCCCGGACGGCTGCGTCACCTGGATCGCGGCGCGCTCTTTATACCAGTGGCCCCAAGGCCACGCAACACGATACGGAGCGCGGATTTGCAGCAAATTCGCGTGTTTGCGCACGACTCGACGACATTCATGCCACCCGGCCATGGCCGCCTCGCGACAACGATGCAGGCGACGTCGCACGCGTCGCCTCCATCACGACCGTCAATGCGGTCGAACCCCGGCCTCGCTCGGATGCTCCTCGCGTGCGATCGGCGCATCGCCCTCCGCTTTCGAGACCGGCGCGAGCGGCCGCTCGAGCGCGATGTCGAGCACCTCGTCGATCCAGCGCACGGGATGGATCTCGAGCGACTGGGTCACGTTCTTCGGGATGTCGACGAGGTCCTTGCGGTTCTCCTCCGGGATGATCACGGTCGTGATGCCCCCCCGGTGCGCGGCCAGCAGCTTTTCCTTGAGTCCACCGATCGGCAGCACGCGTCCGCGCAACGTGATCTCGCCGGTCATCGCGACTTCCGAGCGCACCGGCACCTTGGTCAGCGCCGACACGAGCGCGGTGCACATGGCAATGCCTGCACTCGGCCCGTCCTTCGGCGTCGCTCCTTCCGGCACATGGACGTGGATGTCGAGTTTCTGGTGGAACTCCGGATCCACGCCGAGGCGACTGGCGCGTGCTCGAACGACGCTGAGGGCTGCTTGGATCGACTCCTGCATGACGTCGCCGAGCTGGCCGGTGTGGATGAGCTTGCCCTTGCCGGGCACGATCGTCGCTTCGATGCTGAGCAGGTCGCCGCCGACTTCGGTCCAGGCGAGCCCGGTCACGAGGCCGACTTCGTTCTGCTGCTCGGCACGGCCGTAGGTGAACTTGCGGACACCGAGGTAATCGTCGAGATTCTTCGCCGTCACGCTGACCTTGCCGCGCTTGCGCTCGGCGCCCTTCTTCGCCGCCTTGGCCGCGGCGAGGCTGAGTTCCTTGACCACCTTGCGGCAGATCTTGGAGATTTCGCGATCCAGGCTGCGCACGCCCGATTCGCGCGTGTAGTAGCGCACGACGTCGCGCAGGGCTTCCTCCGACACCGTCAGCTCGGCCGCCTTCAGTCCGTTCGCCTTCAACTGCTTCGGCACGAGGTAGCGCTCGGCGATGTTGAGCTTCTCCTCCTCCGTGTAGCCCGGGATGCGGATGATCTCCATCCGATCCGCGAGTGCCGGCGGGATGTTGAGCGAATTCGCCGTCGCGATCCACATGACTTCGGACAGGTCGACGTCGACCTCGAGGTAGTGATCGTTGAACGTGTGGTTCTGCTCCGGATCGAGCACTTCGAGCAGCGCCGCCGACGGATCGCCACGAAAGTCCATCGACATCTTGTCGATCTCGTCGAGCACGAACAGGGGATTCTTCGTGCCGGCCTTGGTCAGGTTCTGGATGATCCGCCCCGGCATCGAGCCGATGTAGGTGCGGCGATGGCCGCGAATCTCCGCCTCGTCGCGCACGCCACCGAGCGACATGCGGATGAACTTGCGGTTGGTCGCCTTCGCGATCGACTGGCCGAGCGAGGTCTTGCCCACGCCGGGCGGGCCGACGAGGCAGAGGATCGGCCCCTTCATCTTGTGCACGCGCTGCTGCACGGCGAGATATTCGAGGATGCGCTCCTTGACCTTCTCAAGGCCGAAATGGTCGGCGTCGAGCACCTCTTCGGCGCGCTTGAGGTCGCGGCGCACCTTCGTCTTCTTCTTCCACGGCACGCCGAGCAGGCAGTCGATGTAGTTGCGCACGACCGTCGCTTCGGCCGACATCGGCGACATCTGCTTGAGCTTGTTGAGCTCGGTGCGCGCCTTCGCCTCGATCGGCTTGGGCATGCCGGCGGCGGCGATCTTGCGCGCGAGCTCCTCCAGTTCGTTCGGCGCATCCTCGATGTCGCCGAGCTCCTTCTGGATCGCCTTCATCTGCTCGTTGAGGTAGTACTCGCGCTGGCTCTTCTCCATCTGCGACTTGACGCGGCCGCGGATGCGCTTCTCGATCTGCTGGACGTCGATCTCGCCGTCGACGAGGCCGACGAGCAGTTCCTGGCGATCAGCGACGTCGACGGTCTCGAGCACGCGCTGCTTCTCGGCGACGCGCACCGCGATGTGCGCGGCGATCGTGTCGGCCAGGCGCGACGGATCTTCGATGCCCGCGAGCGTCGACATGAGTTCGGGCGGGATCTTGCGCGACAGCTTCACGAGCTGCTCGAACAGGCTCGTCAGCTGGCGGCCGATCACCTCGATCTCGCGCTCGCCGCGCGTGTAGTTCGCCTCGAGCACGCGTGCGTGCGCGACCATGAGCCCGTCGCGCTCGCCGAACGCGGCGATCTCGGCGCGATCGGTGCCTTCGACCAGCACCTTGATCGTGCCGTCGGGCAGCTTGAGCAACTGCAGCACGCTCGCGATCGTGCCGATCGTGTAGAGGTCGCCCGCCACCGGTTCGTCGACGTCGGGGCTGCGCTGGGCGACGAGCAGGATCTTCTTGTCGTCGGCCATCGCGCTTTCGAGCGCGCGCACCGATTTCTCGCGCCCGACGAACAGCGGGATGACCATGTGCGGGAACACGACCACGTCGCGCAGCGGCAGCACCGGCAGTTCGATCGGGTCGTGGGGCGTCTTCGGGAGCTTGCTCGGCTTGTCGGTCATCGGCTTGAAGATAAACGGTGGCGAAACGGTGTTTCGCGGAAACACGAACGGCAGCGTGGACCCACGCTGCCGTATCGTCAAGTGAGGATGTGCGACGCGGTTTGCAAGAGCGCGGCGCGCGCCGGGATCACTCCGACGCGGCGCGCGTCTGCATGTTGCCGCGGTAGATGAGGTAGGGCTCGGCCTGGCCGTTGATGACGGCCTCGTCGACGACGACCTTGCTCACGTGCTCGAGCGACGGCAGGTTGAACATCGTGTCGAGCAGCACCTGCTCGAGGATCGTGCGCAACCCGCGCGCACCGGTCTTGCGCTTGATCGCCTTGCGCGCGATCGCGGACAGCGCGTCGGGTCGGAACTCGAGTTCGACGCCCTCCATCTCGAACAGCTTCTTGAACTGCTTGGTGATCGCGTTCTTCGGCTCGGTGAGGATCTTGACCAGCGCCGCTTCGTCGAGCTCCTCGAGCGTCGCGACGACCGGCAGTCGACCGACGAATTCGGGGATGAGGCCGAACTTGATCAGGTCTTCGGGCTGCACGTCGGCGAGCAGCTTGCTCGCGTCGGCCTGGCGGTCCTTGCTGCGCACCTCGGCATTGAAGCCGATGCCGGTCGCTTCCGAGCGCTGCAGGATGATCTTCTCGAGGCCCGCGAACGCACCGCCGACGATGAACAGGATGTTCTTGGTGTCGACCTGCAGGAACTCCTGCTGCGGGTGCTTGCGTCCGCCCTGCGGCGGCACCGATGCGACCGTGCCCTCGATGAGCTTGAGCAGCGCCTGCTGCACGCCTTCGCCCGACACGTCGCGCGTGATCGACGGGTTCTCGCTCTTGCGCGAGATCTTGTCGATCTCGTCGATGTAGACGATGCCGCTCTGCGCCTTCTCGACGTCGTAGTCGCACTTCTGCAGCAGCTTCTGGATGATGTTCTCGACGTCCTCGCCGACGTAGCCGGCTTCGGTCAACGTCGTCGCGTCGGCGATCGTGAACGGCACGTTGAGCAGGCGCGCGAGCGTGTCGGCCAGCAGCGTCTTGCCCGAGCCGGTCGGGCCGACGAGCAGGATGTTGGACTTCGCGAGCTCGACGTCGTCGTTGCGACTGCGCGTCTCGAGTCGCTTGTAGTGGTTGTACACCGCGACCGCGAGCACCTTCTTCGCGCGCGCCTGGCCGATCACGTACTGGTCGAGCACGTCGAGGATCTCGGCCGGCTTGGGCAGGTCGCTGCGCGCGCTGGCCGCCTTCTCCTCGAGCTCTTCGCGGATGATGTCGTTGCACAGCTCCACGCACTCGTCGCAGATGAACACGGACGGGCCCGCGATGAGCTTGCGCACCTCGTGCTGGCTCTTGCCGCAGAACGAGCAGTAGAGGATCTTGCCGTTGTCGCCCGATCGGCTTTGCCGGTCGTCAGTCATGCTCCGCCTCGGAGTTTCGCCGCAGTTTCCGGCGCAGGATAGCACAGCACGGCCGGACCCTCGGTCCGGCCGCGATCGATGTAAGGAATCGTGAAGTGGCGCCGTTTCGCGGGATCAGGCCGGCGTTACCGGGGCTTCACCCGGACGGCGGTCGAGCACCGCATCGATCAGGCCGTACGCCTTGGCATCCTCGCCACTCATGAAGCGGTCGCGCTCCATGTCGCGCTCGATCTGCTCGAGCGCCTGGCCGGTGTGCTTGACGTAGATCTGGTTCAGGCGCCCGCGCAGGTACAGGATCTCTCGCGCCTGGATCTCGATGTCGGTCGCCTGGCCCTGCGCGCCGCCCGACGGCTGGTGGATCATCACGCGCGAGTTCGGCAGCGCGTAGCGCTTGCCCTTGGTGCCCGCGGTCAGCAGCAGCGATGCCGCACTGCAGGCCTGGCCGATGCACATGGTGCTGACGTCGCAACGGATGTACTGCATCGTGTCGTAGATCGCGAGGCCCGCGGTGACGACGCCACCGGGGCTGTTGATGTACAGGTTGATGTCCTTGTCCGGATTCTCCGACTCGAGGAACAGCAACTGGGCGACCACGACGTTCGCCATGTAGTCGTCGATCGGCCCGACCACGAACACGACGCGCTCCTTGAGCAGGCGCGAGTAGATGTCGTAGGCGCGCTCGCCACGCGAAGTCTGCTCGACCACCATCGGGACGAGATTGAGGCCGGTGGCGGGTGTGATCAGGCTGGACATGGCATTCTCCCGGCGCCGGTCGCTCAGGCGCCCGGCCGCATGACGTCGTTGAAACTGAGCTGCTGTTCGCTGCACTTGGCGTGGTCGGCCATCCATTCGACGACCTGGTCCTCGATCACGCGGTTCTGCAGCGCGCTCATCAATTGGGGGTCGCGCGAATAGAGTTCAACGACCTGCTCCGGCTCTTCGTAGGTCGAGGCGATCGTCGCGAGCGCCTCGCTGACGCGGCGCGAGTCGAGGCGGATGTCGTTCTGGCGCGCGAGTTCGCCGATCAGCAGGCCGGCGCTGACGCGACGGCGTGCGGTCGGAAGGAACTGGCTGACCGCCTCGGGACTCTGCAGGCCCGCCTGGCGCGCGAGCTGGCGCGCCTCGTTCTCGACCATGCCCTGCGGCAGTTCGAGCTCGGGATGCGCCTCGACGAGCTTCTCGAGCGCGCCGGCCTTGAGGCGGCCCATCAGCACGCCCTTGAGTTCGCGCTCGAGATTCGCGCGTACGTCCTCGCGAAAACGCGCGAGACCGCCTTCCTTGACGCCGAAGCTCGCCGCGAACGCCTCGTCGACGGGCGGCAGCTGGGCTTCCTGCACGCGCACGAGCTTCACGCTGACGTCGACGGACTTGCCGGCGAGCGCCGGGGTGCGCACGGCGGCGGGGAAATCGACGTGCGCGGCGAATTCGTCACCGGCCTTGTGGCCGGCGAGCTTGTCCTCGAGTTCCTTCGAGTACGCGCCCGAACCGAGCACGGCGCCGACGCGGTCGGTGCCGCTTTCCGGGTGGCGGAAGCCTTCGCCCTGGGCGGAGAACTCGAACAGCACCATGTCGCCATCCTTCGCCGCGCGTTCGACCGCGTGCCAGGTGCGGCGCTGCAGTCGCAGCGTCTCGATCATCTGGTCGATGTCCGCGTCGGTCACGCTCGCGACCGGCTTGACGATCTCGAGGCCGCTGACGTCGAGCTTGCCGATCTCCGGCAGCACTTCGAAGGTGGCCGTGTATTCGATCTCGCCGTTCTCGGGGCGTCCCGTCGTCGCGATCGACGGCTGCACAGCGGGACGCAGCTTTTCCTGCGTCACCGCTTCCTGGAAGCTCGAGCCGATCATCTCCGACAACGCCTCGTTGCGGATCTGGCTGCCGTAGCGCTGCTCGATCACCTTGGCCGGCACCTTGCCCGGGCGGAATCCCTTGAGGCGCGCGCTGCGACCCATCTCCTGGATGCGCGAACGCACCGTGTCCTCGAGGCGCTGGGCAGGAAGGCGGACGGTGAGCTTGCGGCCGAGCGAACCGACGTTTTCGATCGAGACTTGCATGGTGTTCCTCAGGATCAGTGTGCAGTTGGCGAGACCGCGCATCCGGTCGCGGCTCGCTGAAAAACGGTCGCGGCATCACGGCGCCACGTTTTTCGCTTCACGCGCTCTCGCGCTCGATGCGGCGGCACGTCCTGTGCCGATGCATTCTCCGCCCCCGCTGCGGACGTCACGAAGCGCCGCTGGCTGGGTCGCCCCAGGCGGTCGCTGCGTCAGGCACGTTACGGAGGGAAGTGGTGCGAAAGGAGAGACTCGAACTCTCACGGGTTGCCCCGCCAGAACCTAAATCTGGTGCGTCTACCAGTTTCGCCACTTTCGCCCGGACCGGCCTGTCGCCCGCGCGAAGGCTCTTTCCGGGAGCCGGCGCGCTCGCGCCAGGGGAAAAATGGTGGGCCGTCTAGGACTCGAACCTAGGACCAAGAGATTAAGAGTCTCCTGCTCTACCAACTGAGCTAACGGCCCGCTTTTCTCTTCAAGATTGTAACGAAAGTTGGGGTGGACGATGGGACTCGAACCCACGACAACCGGAATCACAATCCGGTACTCTAACCAACTGAGCTACGCCCACCACTGAAGCTGTGCACACCGGCAAGACACCGCCGCGCAACACCTCGTTGCAGGCTTCCATTCCGCCGTCGAACCGCACGGTGGATGGCACGCCCGACAGGACTCGAACCTGCAACCGTCGGCTTAGAAGGCCGATGCTCTATCCGGTTGAGCTACGGGCGCATCGACAGCCGCATTGTCGCAGGCTCCGGCGCCTGACACTGTGCCGGATCCGCGCTGCCAAGGCGAGCAGATGGTCGGGGTAGAGGGATTCGAACCCCCGACATCCTGCTCCCAAAGCAGGCGCGCTACCAGACTGCGCTATACCCCGTCGAGCCTGCCTTCGCGCCTTGCCGGCCGCGATGAAAGGATCGCCGATGGTACGAAGCACCGCCCCTGGCGTCAATCCGGAACCATCGCGAAGCCGTCTGCGCCGCGCGTCGAACCGGTTTCCTGCAGAAACAAAAAGGGTGCCGAAGCACCCTTCGAGTACAAGTGGCGCGCCCGGAGAGATTCGAACTCCCGACCACCAAGTTCGTAGCCTGGTGCTCTATCCAGCTGAGCTACGGGCGCATTGCAACCTGTGTTCCGTCACCGCGGCGACGGTCGCCTAACATACCACCTCGGCGAGTCCGTCGAAACAGCGTCGGAAGGCGCGCGATTATTCTGATCGCGACGCCGTGCGTCAACCTTTTTCTGCAATATTCGTCGCGATCGGCGAACGTCTGCGCAGAAGCTGTGCATTCTCTGCGCAGTTGCCGCGCGTCGCCGCGTTCGCCGGAGTGCGCTCCGCCGACGCAGGCTTGCGGATACGTCCCTTCCGCCGACCTTGTCGGTTCGCCCTGAGGGCTCACTGCGAAGGCCTCGAGGCCGAAGCGAACGGTGGGGCTGGGGCCCGTCCTACGAAGGCACCGGTTCTCCACCCTGCACTGTCCGCCAGTAACGCGAACGCCCCGCGAGGGGGCGTTCTGCTGGGCGAGCGGAGAGAGGGACTATTCGGCTCATCCTGAGCCTCTCCCCTCCGCGCTGCGCGCTCCGGGACCAGCCGCTGCGCGGCTGTTCCGACTCGCTCCAGGGGAATCGGCCACTGCGAAGGCATGGATGCCGAAGCGAACAGCGGCTAAGCCGCTGGCCGGCATGGCGAAGGGCGGGACGCCCAGAGTCAACCGGCGCGAAGGCGCCGGTTCTCCACCCTGCGCTCTCCGCCAGTAGCGCAATGCCCCTGGAGAGCAGAGGCCTCTGCGACATGATGGAGAGGGATTTTTCGGCTCATCCCTGAGGCGCTGCGCGGCCAT
>DASTSE010000115.1:0-18029 GCA_035760865.1 Dokdonella sp. | reverse complement strand
GAGCTCGGGTGCGAGACGCAGCTCGTTCGCGAGCGCGGAGCGGCTCGGCGCGACGAGCGCCGCGCGCGCCGCGAGTGCCGCGGCGACGAAGCCGTCGCGCACGCGCCGCCAGTGCGCGGCGTCGCGGTTCGCGAACTCGGCGTCGTCGCCCTGCGCGGCGAGGTCGGCCGCACGCTGCGCTTCGTCGAAACGAAGCGTGGCGTCGCCGAAGTCGCGATGCAGGGTCGGCCACAGCGGGTAGTGGTCGTGCACGATGCAGGTGGTCGGCAGGCCGGTGCGCAGCGCGTCGAGGCTGTGGCCGATCAGCGAGGAAACGATCACCGCGTCGACGCTGAAGGTGCGCAGCACGTCTGCGAGCAGGTCGCGATAGGTGCGGTCGGCCAGCGCGGTGTCGGCGATCGGTCGCGGCAGCGGCCAGCGCCGCAGCGGCGGCCCGCTCATCGCGCCGTCGTGCAGTTCGAGCCATTCGCCGTGGCGACTTCGCGCGAAGCTGCCGCGCGCGACCAGCACGAGATGATGCGCATGCGCGTCGGCCGCGGCGAAATCGCGCACCCAGCGTTCGGCGCCGCCGCCCCAGCCGTGCAGCACGTGCAGGATCACCGGCTTCGCGTCGAGACCCGGCTGGGCCGGCGCGGCCGTCGTCGCGAGCGCGGCGGCGATGCGCTGCCGCAGCGGAGCGAGCGGCGAGGGCGGTTCGGGATCGCTCGGGTCGTGTTCGCGTGCGCGCGCGTCGCGCGGCGTGGGACCGCCGCCGGCAAAGAGGTGGTCGAGCACGACCACGCGCAGTCCGGCCGCATCGAGCGCATCGCGATCGACGGCATTCGCCGCGCCGAGGCGGGCGAGGCGATCGCCGTGCCAGGCGGAGAGCGGACTCGGCAGGGACAGGTGCGGGTCGTCGAAGAACGCGCGCTCCGAATGCGCGAAGCAGAGCGCATCGACGCGCGCGACGCTCGCCTCGACGCCGGGGTCGCGCGGGAGCGGCCGTCGCCAGGCCGCGTCGAGCGCACGCACACCGACCACGTCCGCGCGGTCGAGCGCACGCAGCAGCCGCTCGCAGCCGAACTCGGGCAACTCGGCGTCGGCGTGCACGAGCACGAGGTGCTCGCCCGGAAAGCGCCGCGCGGCCGCCTCGAGCAGCGCGCGATCGTCCGATCCTGCGTCCACGTCGTGGACGCGCACGACGTCGTCCCGGTCGACCATCGCCGCGCAGGCGCCGAGCAACGCGATGCGCGCATCCGCCGGCAGGCGCGAACGCAGCGCCTCGAGCCGCGCCGGCGACGCGGCATCGGCGTCATGGATGCACACGCGGACGTCGCGCAGGACCAGGCCGTCGCCGTCGGACGGTGGGGCGGCGAACGGGCTGGCGTGCATCAAGTCTCCGGGGCGCGGGTGTGCGGGGCGCGATTATCGCCTATTCCCCCGCCGCGCCGCGCCCGCAGGCCCTCGCGTTCGACCGGTGCGGTCGCCTGCCGCTACACTCGCGCGGCCCTCGGCATGTCCCACCGGAACCGCGCTTGTCCTTCCTGTCCCGTTCGCTCGACGTCCTGCGCGTGACCTGGCGCGTGCTGCGCATCCCGTTCCTCCTCGGCGCCGGTTTCGCCATCGGCTTCCTCGTGCCTTACGCGTGGTACCTCGACAGCGAGGTACGCAGCCGCTTCGACGACCTGTCGTGGGACCTGCCGAGCCGCGTCTATGCGCGCCCGCTGCTGCTCGCGCGCGACCTGCCGATGAACGCGGACATGCTCGGCGCGGAACTCGCCGCGGCGCGCTATGCCGAGGACGCGCAGGCGCGCGAGCCCGGCACGTTCCATCGCGACGGTGCGCGCTGGACGATCGCGCGGCGCGCATTCATCTACCTCGACGGCCGCGAGCGCGAGAAGCGCATCGCGCTGACCCTCGCCAACGGCCGCGTCGCGAGCCTCGTCGACGCCGACAGCGGCGCCGCGCTCGAGCGCGTGCGGCTCGACCCCGCGCGCATCGCGACGCTCTACGGCGCGCAGCAGGAGGACCGTCGCTACGTCGCCCTCGGCGAGATCCCGCCGCTGCTGCTGTCGGGCCTGCAGGCGGTCGAGGACCGCGACTTCAAGCACCACCACGGCATCAACGTCGCGGCGATCGCGCGCGCGGCGTGGGCCAACCTCGTCGCCGGGCACGTCGTACAGGGCGGCTCGACGCTGACCCAGCAGCTCGTCAAGAACCTGTTCCTCGACCGCGGCCAGACCTTCTCGCGCAAGTTCAACGAGGCGCTGCTGTCGCTGATCATCGAGGCGCGTTACGACAAGAAGCGCATTCTCGAGGCGTACGTCAACGAGGTGTTCCTCGGCCAGCAGGGCGCGCAGGCGGTGCACGGCTTCGCTGCCGCGAGCGAGTTCTACTTCGGCCGCGACGTGCGTTCGCTCGGCGCGGCCGACATCGCGCTGCTCGTCGGCATGGTGCAGGGGCCGAGCCTGTACGACCCGCGCCGCAACCCTGAACGCGCGCTCGGCCGCCGCAACGTCGTGCTCGGCGTGTTCCGCGACACCGGCCTGCTCGACGACGCCGCGTTCGCCGCGGCGAGCAAGCAACCGATCGGGACCGCAGCGAGCGCGACCTTGCCGCGCGACCGCTATCCAGCCTTCCTCGAGCTCGTGCGCCGGCAGATCCGCGAAGGCTTCCCCGACGCCGAACTCAACAGCGCCGGGCTCTCGATCCACACCACGCTCGCGCCGTCGGTGCAGGCGCTCGGCGAGGACGCGATCGACAAGGCGCTGGCGAGCCTCGGCAAGCGAGGCGATGCGGTCGAGGCGGCGCTCGTCGTCACCGGCGCACGCGACGGCGAGGTCGAGGCGGTCATCGGCAGTCGCGACGTCGATGCGCCGGGCTTCAACCGCGCGCTCGATGCGTTGCGCCCGATCGGTTCGCTGGTCAAGCCTTTCGTCAACCTCGTCGCGCTCGCGCAGCCGCAGCGCTACTCGCTCGCGACGCTGCTCGACGACGGTCCCGTCGACCTGCCGCAGCCGGGCGGCGGCCGCTGGCGGCCCGAGAACGACGACCACGAGAGCCATGGCCAGGTGCTGCTCGTCGATGCGCTCGTGCAGAGCTGGAACCTCGCCACGATCAACCTCGGCCAGCGCATCGGCGTCGATCGCGTGCGCGGATTCCTCGAATCGTTCCGTCTCGGCCGGCCGATCAACCCGAATCCGTCGATGCTGCTCGGCGCGGTCGACCTGAGCCCGTTCGACGTCGCGCGCCTGTACCAGTACCTCGCCGCCGATGGCCATGCGCTGCCGCTGCGCGCGGTGCGCGGCGTGCTCGACGCGAAGGGACGCCCGCTGTCGCGCTACGAGGTCAAGCCGGGTGGTGGCGATTACACGACCGCGACGCGCCTCGTTACCTGGGCGATGCAGCAGGTCGCCGTCGGCGGCACCGCGCACGCGATCAACGACAGCGGCCTCGGCTGGCTGCGCGCCGCGGGCAAGACCGGCACGAGCGATACGCAACGCGATTCCTGGTTCGCCGGCTTCACCGCCGACACGCTCGCGGTCGCGTGGGTCGGCCGCGACGACAACAAGCCGACCGGCCTGTTCGGCTCGACCGGCGGCCTGCGCGTCTGGATCGAACTCATGAAGCGCCTGCCGACCGCGCCGCTCGTGGTGCCGCAGGACGGCATCGAGCGCGCCTACGTGTCGCCGGCGGGCAAGCGCACCGACGAGGCCTGCGAGGGCGCGCGCGAACTGCCGTTCGCGAGCGGCTACGCGCCGAGCGAGGAGGAACACTGCCCGATGGACCAGTTGCGGCGCTTCTTCGGCAGCGAGCATTGAGCAAGCCGTGCGAGAATGCGCGTTTTCCCGACACCGGGCGCCACCGCCGGTCTCCGATCGCATGAAGCCGCATCGCCTCGCCCCCGCATCGCTCGCCCTCGTCCTCGCCGCGTGCGCCCAACCAGGTCCGCCGCCGCCTCCTCCGCCGCCGCCGGTCGATCCCGTCGCCGCGTTGAAGGCGATCCGCGCGGCCGGCGACGGCCTCGATTCTGCGGTGCAGGTGCAGCCGTTGCGCGACGCGGCCATCGAGGGTTTCATGCAGCGCGCGCGCGACGCCGAAGCGCACCAGGACTACGCTGCCGCCGCGAGCGCGGCCGATGACGCGCTCGCGCTCGCGCCCGATGCGCCGGACCTGCTGCAGTACCGCGCGGAGATCGATGTCGCACGCGCGCAGTGGCGCGAGGCCGAGCGCCTCGCGCTCAAGAGCCACGCGCTCGGCCCACGCTCGGGCAGCCTGTGCGCGCGCAACTGGCAGACCGTGGTCGAGGCCCGCACCGCGCTCGGCGATGCGCCGACGGTCGAGGCGGCGCGCGAGCGCCTGAAGGAATGCCGCATCAAGCCGTTGCTGCGGATGTGACGCCCAGGCCGTCGCCTCGCCGCACGCGCGTGCGCACCCCAGCGTAGTCAGGGATCGTCGTGGACGTCGAAGCCGTCGCCGAACACGACGTTTCGCGGCACGGCGATCGAGACGAGATTGCCGCCGACTTCGATCGGTTGACCGATCACGGCCCCGGCGACGGTATCGATGAGAAGGAACTCGCCGCCTTGGGTGCTCACGTACGCGAGCGCGCCATCTTCGCTGACCGCGATACCGAATGCCCCCCCCCGCCCACGTCGATCGGGTTTCCGCTGATCGTGCCATCGGCCGTATCGATGATGCGCACCCCACCGGCGCCGTTGTCGGTCACATACGCGCGTGGGCGGACCGGGTCTGCTGCAGCCAACGTCGGATAGACATTCGGCCCGAACGGAATCGTTGCGATGACGCTGCGGTCGCGCGTATCGATGATCGACATCGAGCCATCCCACCAGTTCGGTACGTACAGGCGATTTCGAGCCGCGTCGAGCGTCGCGCTGTTCGGGCCGGTGCCCACCATCACGTTCACGACCGCTGCGGCGTCACGCACGTCGATGATCGCCAGCATTCCGCGCGAGCTGTATGGATACGCGCAGTCGTCGATCGGGACGTACACGGTAATGCCCGGAGGATCAACGGCCGGCTTGCCGGATGCATATCGGCACTGCCCCAAGGCGAGCGGCAGGGGAACGCCGACGGCCTGGTTCGTCGCGGTGTCGACCACGTGGATGCTGTCGTACGCGGCGACGAACAGGCGTGTGCCCGACGCGTTCATGGCCAGGCCGCGCAGGGCCGTCATGCCGGGAATGCGGGCGATGATCGCGCGATCGACTGTTTCGACGACGGAGACGGTATCGTCGTACTCGTTCGCGACATACAGGCGCGTCCCGGATGGATTGACGATCACGTCGATCGGCCTGTGGCCGACTGCGATCGAATCGATCGGCGTCGGCCCTGCCGTGTCGATGACGACGACGCGATCGTTCGCTGCGTCGGCTACGTAGGCGAGTTCGCCGTGCGCAGCCGACATGCCCAAAGCGGTTGCAGCGACCAACAGGCGGAAAGGGGTGAAGCGGATGACCATTTTCGGCAGCCTGATTGCTTGAATCGCAATGCTCGCACAGGGGGCGTCCGCGCGCGATCGCGCGGGCACTTCGATGTGCCGCGCGCGAGCCGTGGTGCGCGGCGACGTGATCGGCGATCATTCGCTTCCGCCTGATTTCCGCCGCTCGTTCGCGGCGTCCTCGACCGAATGATCGATTCTGCAACGACCAGCGCGGCCGACCTGCTGGGTCCGGAAGGCCCGTTCGCGCGCGAGGTGCCCGGCTTCGCGCCGCGCCAGGCGCAGCAGACGATGGCGGCTGCGGTCGAGGAGGCGATTGCCGACCGGCAGATGCTCGTCGCCGAGGCGGGCACGGGCACGGGCAAGACGTACGCCTACCTCGTGCCCGCGCTGATGTCGGGCAAGCGCGTGATCGTCTCGACCGGCACCAAGGCGCTGCAGGACCAGTTGTTCCACCGCGACTTGCCGCGCGTGCGCAGCGTACTCGGCGCGCGCCTGTCCGCGGCGCTGCTGAAGGGGCGCGCGAATTACCTTTGCCTGCATCGCCTCGACCAGGCGCACAAGGAAGGCCGCTTCGCGAGCCGCGAGCAGGCCGCGCAGCTGCAGGCGATCCACGCGTGGTCGCGGCGCACGCTCGCGGGCGACCGCGCCGAGCTCGCCGAGGTCGCCGAGGATTCGCCGCTGTGGCCGCGCGTGACGTCGACGACCGAGACCTGCCTCGGCGCCGACTGCCCGATGTTCAACGACTGCTTCGTCGTCAAGGCGCGGCGCGCCGCGCAGGACGCCGACCTCGTCGTCGTCAACCATCACCTGCTGTTCGCCGATCTCGCGATCAAGCAGGAAGGCTTCGGCGAGATCCTGCCCGGCGCGCATGCGTTCGTGATCGACGAGGCGCACCAGATCCCCGAACTCGCGGGCCAGTTCTTCTCGGTCACGCTGTCCGCGCGCCAGCTCACCGAACTCGCCTCCGACGTGCAGGCCGAATGCGCGAACGTGAGCGGCGCGTTCGCGGTGCTGCAACCGGTGCTTGAGCCGCTCGGCGCGGCGGTCAAGCGCCTGCGCCTCGCGCTCGACCGCTTTCCGGCCAAGGGCGCGTTCACCCGGATCGAGCGCGACGCCGAGGTCGAACGCGAGCTTGCCGAGCTCGCCGGCGCGCTCGGTGCCCTCGCCGAAGCGCTCGACAAGCATTCGGCGCGCAGCCGCGGACTCGCGAGCGTGGCCGAACGCGCGGCCGAACAGGCGGCGCGCCTCGCCCATCTCACCGACGGCGGCGCGCGCGACGCGGTGCACTGGTACGAGTTGAGCGCGCACGGTTTCGCGTTCCACGCGACGCCGCTCGACATCGCCGGCCCGCTGCGCGAGCTGCGCGCGCAGAGCCACGCGGCGTGGATCTTCACCTCGGCGACGCTCGCGGTCGGCGGTCGCTTCACGCACTTCTCGCGCCAGGTCGGCCTGTACGATCCGGTCGAACTGCGCGTCGACAGCCCGTTCGACTATGCCCGGCAGGCACTCGCCTACCTGCCGACGGGCTTGCCCGACCCGGCTGCCGAGGACTACGTCGAACGCGTCGTCGACGCTGCGGTGCCCGTGCTCGAGGCGTCGAACGGGCGCGCGTTCCTGCTGTTCACCTCGCACCGCGCGTTGCGCCGCGCGGCCGAGCTGTTGCCCGCGCGCGTGCCGTTTCCGTTGTTCGTGCAGGGCACGGCGCCGCGCAACCTGCTGCTCGATGCATTTCGCGCCTCGGGCAACGGCGTGCTGCTTGGAGCGGCGAGCTTCTGGGAGGGCGTCGACGTTGCCGGCGACGCGCTCAGCGTCGTCGTCATCGACAAGCTGCCGTTCGCCTCGCCCGACGACCCCGTGCTCGTCGCACGCCTCGATGCGTTGCGCGAGGCGGGCGGCAATCCGTTCGCCGACTGGCAGGTGCCGAACGCGGTGATCGCTCTGCGCCAGGGAGCAGGGCGCCTCATCCGCGACGTGCACGATCGCGGCGTGCTCATGTTGTGCGACCCGCGCCTGACCTCGCGCGGCTATGGTCGGCTGTTCCTCGCCAGCCTGCCGGCATTGCCGCGCACGGCGTCGCTCGCGGATGTGCAGCGCTTCTTCGGCGCGTGACCGGCGCGGGCTCCCCCTTCGCTTGACGCAAAAAGGGAAGGCGTGCAAAATCTTCCTGTTTTTTTATGGATAGGTAAACATCATGCAATTGCTGTTCGGTATTGTCGGCGTGCAGGATGTTTTCCTAGGGGGCCCTCCTTGCATCGGCTTCTGCCTCGGCCACGAGTGAGTCGCTGTCGTTCAGGCGCTCCGTCTCCGGCTCGATCGAAGCGGTCGTTTCCGGAAGCACTGACGGATGTCCCCCCCCGGTTTTCCTGCCGCCTGATGGAATCGTCATCGACGGCACTACGATAACCATGACCTCGCCGGCGGGGCTGGGACTATCTTCCCTGCCGCGCACGTCTATCCCCTACGGTGTCATTGCCGACCTCGGAGTCCTGAGCAAACAAAGCTATCAGGTCGTCTGGACTCAGCCCTTGGATGTGGGTGCGCCCCTGCGACTTTCCGCTGTCCTTCCCGCGGCGATCGCTGGCGGTACGATGATGTCGACGCCGACGCTATCGTGGTGGGGGCTGGCCGCTTTGGCGCTGGCACTTGGGGCGTTGGCCGGGCGTCACAGGAGCCTCGTTCGTCCGAGGATCTGATGGGAGCGCTGTCGGCGTTACCTCCCTCACCCCGAGAAGAACCGGAGTCCGATCACCCGCTGCATGTGGCGTCGCGGTGAAATGTCGGGCGCTCGATCATGTTTCTGTCGTTGTCGACTTTGGATTCTCCTGATTTCTGGATTCCACAAATTCTGTACGCGAAATACCGGCAATCACTGCTTCCGGTTACATGTTGGCGCGGGTGCGCGTCGCGCTAGGTCGTTGGGGCGTCGCTTTGGCTTCTCACGCGCATCCTCTTGGATCGGCGGGTGGCGGACGCCTTCGCTGACGTGAGTGGTGGCAATTGGAAGTCAAGTTCATCCAAATCCAATGAGCAGGGCTATCTATCGTTCTGTGTGATATGGCGAATCTCAATACCGGCCTGGGAGGCATCCGGCCCGGCGAGGTCTATCGATGGGCATCGATTCCTGGCCAAATGTCCAATCATTTCACGAAGGGGCAAGACAGTATGAGAAATGTTTCATCCAATCCATTAATCCGCATATTTTCGTCCTGCTTTTCACTTGCGTTGGCACTCTGCCTCTCGGTGGCCGCGCGCTCAGCGGGGGCTGCTGATCAGCTGATCGTCGTATTCGATCCACTGAGTCCAGCGAGCCCCTCGGCTGAAGACATTGTCGCAAGCGCCAATTCAGAGGGGCGCGACTCTTCGACGTTATACGCGGACCTCGGCTATCCGGTTGAGGGGCGGCTACTAATCAGCGAGACACCTTCCCCCGATTTGGCGGCGGCGCTGGCGGCTGATCCGACGAGTCCGCGAGCGCTGCTCCAGCAGTATGTCGTTCTGACTTACGTCGATGCGCAATCTTCGGCGGCGGCGAAGGCATTGCTCATGACGGATGCGCGCGTACTATCGGTCGAAGACAACGTGGAGCTCTCCTATTCCACGACGCCGAACGATCGATACTACGCCTTCAATGCTTCCCTGCCTTTCGAGGGGAACTACCAATGGGGCATGCAGGCCATGAATATGGCGCAGGCGTGGACCATCGAGCGTGGGCATGCCTACATCGGCGCCATCGACACCGGTGTTCCTTGCCCTACGGGGCGTTGTTCCGGCACGACGCATCCGGACTTGCAGCAGAATTTCCGACACCAGTTTTCGAAGAACTTCATGCATGCGTTCATCGTCGACACCTACTTCGACGCTCTCGGCCACGGATCGCACGTATCCGGCATCATGGCAGCGACGCCGGCGTATGGTTCGTACAGCAACGGAGACTCCAATTCCGGCGTCGCTGGTGGATGCTGGACCTGCTCGCTGGTAATGCTCAAGGCGCCAAGTCCCTTGACAGCACAAGGGGCGGAAGCAGTCACGTATGCAGCAGATCACGGCTTGCAGGCGGTCAACATGAGCTTCGGCGACGGCCGACTGTTGCCGGCTGAACAGTTCGACGCTTGTACCAGCAACGCGCCCCAGGCGTTTTGTACTGCGATTGCCTATGCCAGTCAGAGGGATCTGGTCATGGTCGCGGCCTCTGGAAACGAGTATGCGAGTCGCGTGCAGTGGCCGGCGCGCGAGAGTGGAGTTATTGCTGTTGGCGGCATCGAGTACGGCAACTCGTTCTGGCGTGACGGCTATGGGAACGGGAACGCGTGCACGCCCGGAGTATCCGGTGATGAATGCGGCTCCAATTACGGACCGCAGCAACATATCGTCGCGCCTGCAATGGACGTCATTTCAACGATCACTAATCCAACGTATAACGCGTACGTCCATTGCGGAGATGGCTACCCTCCCGAGCTGTCAAATTCTACGGGTTACGGTGACTGCACCGGCACCTCCATGGCCGCACCGCACGTGACGGCGCTCGTGGGTCTGCTGCGTTCTGTCAATCCATTGCTGAGCAAGCAGGCGATCGAATCGATCCTGACGGCCAACACGACGCCCTGCGTGGGGGCGGACAGCGAAAAGTGCGGCAATGGCATTCCGGACGCGGGCGACTCAGTTGCGGCAACAATCGGTTTGGCCGGGGCGATTAATCGCCTGACCCCGCTCTTCAGCTTCTATAGCTCGAGCGCGCAGGATCATTTCTACACAACGGTGCCGCAGATGGCGATGGCGGCGCTGACGTCGGGTCAACTCCTGCCCCAGCCGGGCGACCCGGCGCATGCGACGCCATATCCGACGCAATATGCATCCATAGGCGAGCCACTCAGTCTGTATACGCAGTTCCCGGCTCCACCGTGCGCTGGTGCACAGTGTGCGCCGGAGGCGACCGCTTCGATTTTCGTTTCGCACGTCAATCCACTGGGGGGAGCGGAGCTTGTTGCGCTCAACCGGTTCAGCCGTACCTGCTTTGGCAGTTCCGACGGCTACTGCAATACGCAGCCGGACAAGTTGTGGCACGTCTATTCGACGAGTGCGAGCGATGCTTCGCAGTGGCTGAGCCTCGGCTATCGTCTCGATGGAATCGAGGGTTATGTTTATCCATCGACGATCGCGCAGCCCCCTGGAACGGTAAAGTTGTGCCGGGCGTACGACTCGACGCGCCATGACTATGCGCTCTTCCTCGGCACTGGGGCGGGTGGAACTAGCTGCACCGCTACGGACGGATATACGGGAGGGGCTTATGACCAGTCGCCCGTCTCGCTCGGCTGGGTCTTCAGCGCGCGCGATTCGCAGCCGATATGTTCCGGCGGCGTAAGCTGTGCCGACCTGACGATCAGCAAGACGCATGCGGGAAGTTTCATGCGAGGTCAGACTGGTGCGACGTACACGATTGTCGTCGGCAACAGTGGCGGAACCGCGACCAGCGGTGCCGTGTCCGTGATTGACTCGCTTCCCCCCGGAGGGCTGACGGCAACTGCCATCAATGGGTCTGGTTGGACTTGCGCACTAGGTACCTTGACCTGCTCGCGAAGCGATTCGTTGCCTGGCGGGGGCAGCTATCCGCCGATCACCGTCACCGTGAACGTGTCGCCGAGTGCTCCCATGAGCGTCGTCAACACGGCAACGGTCAGCGGTGGCGGAGATTCGGCCGCGACGAATAACTCGGCCAGTGATGCGACGGCGATCGTGGCATGCACGAGTGCGAGCTGCGGCCCGGATCTCAGAATTACAAAGTCGCATACGGGAAATTTCGCGCGCGGCGCTGCAGCCAGCTACAAGATCGTCGTCAGCAATTCTGGCGCACAACCGACGACTGCCGCCGTATCGGTTGTCGACGCATTGCCCTCGGGCTTGACAGCAACAGCAATGAGCGGGACGGGCTGGGTCTGCACTTTGGGTACGCTAACGTGCACTCGGAGTGATATTTTGGCGGCAGGCGCCGGCTATCCGCCCATCACGGTCGAGGTGGTTGTGGCAGCCGCTGCACCGTCTAGCGTGACCAACGTGGCGACGGTGAACGGAGGCGGCGACGTCGTTACTTCGAACAACGCAGCAAGTGACGTTACTGCTATCGTCGCCGCAAATTTGCCCGATATCGCCGTCAGCGCAAGGTCTGCGGACGTTTCGGCGCATGCGAGCAACCTGAGTGGAGCGACCTTTTTCGGTGTTGCGCTGAAGGTCAGCTTTACGGCCAGTGTTCCAGGAGTGGCGATGACCGCGCCGTCGAGCTGCTCGGCGGACCCCCTGGGGCAGTTCCCCCCTCCCCAGCTTGTCGCGAGCTTTACGTGCACGATAGGCAATATTGGACCCTACTCGTCAGCGACTCTCGTGTTTTCAAGCTCAGCTGCTTCACCAGGAACGGGGATTATGAGTGTTTCGTTAGTCACCCCAACCGCGCCAAGCGACACCAATTCGTCGAATGACCAGGCCGAAGCGGCTGTCGCTTACGGCAGCTCGGGATTCTGAAAGCACGTTTGTAGTGCCACCAAGAATTTCGGTCATGCGTTTTGATTGACGATCGACCGATCTGGCCCGGCTGAAGCCGGGTCGGATCGGGTCGGATCGACAACTTCGCTGCGGTGCTCGTTGAGAGCACCATCCCTACTTCGCCCCGAACCGATAGGGAAACTCGGCTTCAGAGAATGCGCAGACGTCGCGCGGCGACGTGCTCAGCGTCGTCATCATCGACAAGTTGCCGTTCGCGGCACCCGACGACCCCGTGCTCGTCGCGCGCCTCGACGCGCTGCGCGAGGCGGGCGGCAATCCGTTCGCCGACTGGCAGGTGCCGAACGCGGTGATCGCGCTGCGCCAGGGAGCAGCGCGGCTGATCCGTGACGTGCACGACCGCGGCATGCTCATGCCGTGCGACCCGCGCCTGACCATGCGCGGCTGTGGCCGCGTTTTCCTCGCGAGCCTGCTGGCGCTGCCGCGGACGGGCTCGCTCGCGGACGTGCAGCGCTTCTTCGGCGGATGACTGGCGCGGCTCCGCGCGAGTCCGCCGCGCCTTGCCGCTAAGCAGCGATAACGCCGGCGCGAGGCGCTTCTCCGCGCCCCTGGGCTGAACCCGCCGCGCGATCTATTTCGGGCGATTTCGCGCCTCCGCTGCCTCCGCGCGCGCGAACGCCGCCGATGCAAGCATTGCGCCATCCGCATTCGCTGCGTCGCACAAATGTTTTCGACGAAAGTCAATGTAGTCTTTGCCGTTGGAGTCTCCGCTGCCGGGACAAACACCCTACGGTCGTGAAGGCCCATGAGGGGATGAGCAAAGGGGTGGCGATCCAATCGAGTGTCCTTGCGAATCGCATCGCGATGCGGTCGATCGTGATGGTCGCTTTTGTAATCGTGTATGAATCCGGAGAGCAAAAATGGGGAATTCGCTTCGCCTTAAGACACTGGCCTCCGCGGTCAGCCTCGCCCTCGTCGGCGGTGCGGTCGCGCTGCCTGCACACACCGCGTTCGCAGCCGGACAGGGCGCCGGCAAGGTCGTCGACTCCGCGCATGAGCGGCAGACGCTCGCCGAGCGGAAGGTCTACATCATCCGCTTCGCCGAAGAAGGCCTGATGCATTACAACGGCGGCGTCAACGGCTACGCCGCGACCGCGCCAAACGGCAGCAAGCGCAAGATCGATGCGAAGTCCGCTGCGTCGACGGCCTACCTCGACTATCTGTCGGCGCAGCGCAACGTGCACGTCGACGCGATCAACGCCGCGCTCGGCCGCACGATCAGCGTGCCGCACAGCTACGCGGTCACGATGAACGGCATCGCGTCCGAGCTCAGCCTCGCAGAAGCGATCAAGGTCAAGAACCTGCCGGGCGTGAAGAGCGTGAAAGCCGCCGGCGAATTCCACACGACGACGTTCCGCGGCCCGGAATTCATCGGTGCGGACACGATCTGGGACGGCAGCAACGTGCCCGGCGGCGTCGGAACGCGTGGCGAAGGTGTCGTCGTCGGCGTCATCGATACGGGTTCGTTCGCCGCGCATCCGTCATTCGCCGACGATGCGGCCTGCGGCTTCGGGCCGTCCAACCACAAGCTGCTGAGCACCGCGGACTGCCTCACGAGCTCGGGCGGCGTCTGCACCGGCACGACGCCGGAAGCGGCTGCCGACAATGGCCATGGCGTGCACACCGCGAGTACCGCGGCGGGTAACACGCTCGACAGCAATGCGGTTCCTCCGCCGGTCATCCCGGCGCCGTACACGCACATGTCCGGCGTCGCGCCGTGCGCGAGCGTGCGCACGTACAAGGTCTGTCCGACCACTAATTGCGATGGCGCCGCGATCGACGCAGCGATCGAAAACGCGATCACCGACGGCGTCGACGTCATCAACTTCTCGATCTCGGGCGGCACCGACCCGTGGAACGACGCCGACCGCCTGTTCCTCGATGCGGTCAACGCGGACGTCTTCGTGGCGGCTTCCGCGGGCAACACGCGCCCCGCGACCCCGGATCCAGTCGGTCAGGTCAACCACCTCGGACCGTGGGTGACGACGGTCGCCGCATCCACGCACGACAACAACGTCGCGGGCGCGGGCGTGCTCTCGATCACCGGGCCAGGCACCGTGCCGCCGGAGATCCAGAACATCTCGCTGAATCCGGGAACGGGTCCGAACCTCGGTGCGCCGGCGACCGGCGAGCCGATCGGCTACAGCGCGGCGAATCCGACCGGTTGCACGGCATCCGGCGGCTTCCCGGCGGGCTTCTTCACGGGCCAGATCGCGCTGATTTCGCGTGGCACCTGCTCGTTCGAAGAGAAGATCAACAACGCGGCCGGCGCGGGTGCCGACCTCGCGGTGATCTACAACAACGCCGCGGGCGTCATCAACATGAACGTCGGCGGCGCGACGTTGCCGGCGTACAGCATCCTGCAGTCTGAAGGCCAGGCGATCGTCGCGTTCATGGCCGGCGACGGCGACATCGTGTTCGCCGACGGCTTCGACGGCCCGATCGCGCCGCCGGCGCCGGTGTCGGACTTCACGCCGGCGGTGAAGCAGGGGGACGTGCTCGCGGGCTTCAGCCTGCGCGGTCCGAGCGCGCTGACGTCGGTCACCAAGCCGGACGTGACCGGCCCGGGCGTGAACATCTACGCTGCGCTGACCAACGGTGCCACCGAGCACTACTACGGCTACCTCAGCGGTACCTCGATGTCCTCGCCGCACACCGCGGGCGCGGGCGCGCTGCTGCGCGCCGCGCATCCGGACTGGACCAACCAGGAAGTGAAGTCGGCGCTCATGCTCACCGCATTCACCGACGGCCACAAGGAAGACCTCACTACGCCATGGGATCCGGATGACGTCGGCAGCGGCCGCATCGACCTGACCAAGGCCGCGAAGACCGGCCTCGTGATGGACGAGACGTACGCGAACTTCCTCGCCGCCGACCCGGCCACCGCGGGCGACCCGAAGACGCTCAATATCCCGAGCGCGCGCAACCTCGCGTGCAACGACGGCTGCAGCTTCACGCGCACGTTCCGCAACACGCTGGCGACCGCGTCGAGCTGGACCGCTTCGGTGGTCAACCCGGCCGAACTCAACGTGACGGTGAGCCCGACGACGTTCAACTTCGGCGCCGGCAACACCACGGCGACGCAGGCGCTGACGATCGATGCGGCGACGACGTCCGACATCACCACGCCGGCATTCGCCGAAGTCGTGCTGCACGAGACGGGCGGCCAGTCGCCGGACCTGCACCTGTACGTCGCGATCGCGGGTTCTGCTCCTGCCGGCAATCCGAACATCGTCGACAGCGGCCAGCTCGACATCGACGTGCCGAACACGGTCGACGGCACCTACATCAACTGGATCAACAATTCGCATTGCGAAACGGCGGGTTGCGATGACAGTGCGACGTTCAACGCGTACTCGACCGGCGGCGGCGTGATCCATTTCTTCTGGCCGCAGGGCGCGACCGTTTCCGGCGGTGTCGGCAGTGCGACGACGATGCAGTACTCGATCCTCGCATCCGGTGCGACGATCGGCCCGGCGTCCGAGTTCATCACGCTGGCGGGCAATCCGCCGGCCGACATGAGCAACTGGGCCGCCGGCGCGCTCGGCTACCTCGGCTTCAAGTTCGATTGCTCGGCACTGCCGGTACCGCCGGCCGGCGGCATCTGCTACGGCTATGCACAGATCGAGACGACGGGGCCGGACGGATTCCCCGCGACGGTCAAGCGCTGGTGGTACGACAATAGTGGTGCGGCGATCACGATTCCGTAATCGCGGCAACGAGCTGTCTTCGGAGGCGGGGGAAACCCCGCCTCTCTTTTTGTTCGTGCATTCCGCGTGAACGCCTCTCGGATCCCCTGAAGGCGAATCAACGATCGGGCCCTGCTCGCCGCGCCGACGAGCTGCGATCGTCGCGTCGGACCGGTTCGGTCCGCCGCGCGCGCTGGTCGTTCAGAAAGCGCTCACGCCTTCCGATGCAATCATGTGGCATGCACAGTCGTGCCCTGGTCCCGTTCCTGCGTGGGGGCTTCATCGTGTGGCTCGCCGCCGCGCTCGGCGCGTGCGCCACGCTGCGCACGAATGCGCCGCGGATGCCCTCGACGGCGCTGCCCGCGGTCGCCGACACCGCGTCGACGCGCTACGTCGCCGGCGAAGTCGCCGCCCATCCCGGGCAGTCCGGCTTCCGGCCGCTGCTCGGCAATGCGAACGCGCTGATGAGCCGCGTCGTGCTCGCCGACGCCGCGCGCCATTCGATCGACCTGCAGTACTACATCTTCAAGAACGACGCGACCGGCCGCCTCATGGCGCAGCGCCTGCTCGCGGCCGCGGACCGTGGCGTGCGCGTGCGCATCCTGCTCGACGATATCGACATCTCGAAAGAGGACCGCATGCTCGATGCGCTCGATGCGCATCCGAACATCGAGGTGCGGCTGTTCAACCCGTTCCGCTTCCGCCAGCGCTCGATCGTCTCGAAGGCCGGCCAGTTCCTCATCGAAGGGCCGCGCCTCAACCGGCGCATGCACAACAAGTCGTTCATCGTCGACGGCATGCAGGCGATCGTCGGCGGGCGCAACATCGGCGACGCGTACTTCGATGCGGGCGACGAAGTGCATTTCCGCGACCTCGACGTGCTCGCGATCGGGCCGGTCGTGCCGCAGGTCGCCGCGATGTTCGATCGCTACTGGAACAGCGACGCGGCGTACCCGGTCACCGCGTACAGCGACAACCAGGTCAGCGACGCCAACCTCGCGACCCTGCGCGACCGCCTGCTGCGCGACGCGCGTGCGTTCAAGCAGAGCGACTACGCCGACGTCGTCGCGCAGGACCTGCCGGACGGCCCGAGCGCCGAGCGCAGGGGCGCGTGGTTCTGGGGCGAAGCGCACCTCGCCGCGGACGATCCGGACAAGGTCGATCCCGCGCCCGGCGTCGACGAACGCAAGCTGCGGCACATCGCGCCTGCGCTGCAGCGCGTGCTCGACGCGGCGCGCTCGCAGGCGCTGCTCGTGTCGCCGTACTTCATTCCCGGCGACGAAGGCGTCGCGCTGCTGTCCGCGCTCGTCGCGCGCGGCGCCTCGGTCAAGGTGCTCACCAATTCGCTCTCCGCCACCGACGAACCCGAAGTGCACGCCGGCTACGGCAAGTACCGGGAGGCGCTGCTGAAGGCCGGCGTCGAACTGTACGAACTCAAGGGACTGCGCGGCGTCACCGACCAGCATGCCCACGGCACGTCGTCGGGCGTGAGCCTGCACGCGAAGGCGATGGTGGTCGACCATCGCCTCGTGTTCGTCGGCTCGATGAACTTCGATCCGCGTTCGGTCGCGCTCAACACCGAGATGGGCGTGATCGTCGACAGTCCCGGCCTCGCCGACGCGATCGAGCAGTTCTTCGCCCACGCCACCGCGCCCGACAACGCGTATCAGGTCGAGCTCGTCCGCGGCCGGCTGCACTGGACCGGCGAGGACGACGGCCAGCTCGTCGAATTCGATCACGATCCGGGCAGTTCGCGCTGGCAGCGCGCGAAGCTGCGCATGCTGCGCCTGCTGCCGATCGAAGGCCTGCTCTAGTGCCGATCGACGCTTTCGACGACAGGGCATGCACCTCGTGCGCAATCGGCGCGCACCGCGCGGCGCGCGCAGGCACCGATGCGCCGCGGCGCCGCAGTCGCGTGCCGCGCGAACGGATCGATGACGGATGACGATGTCGGCGCGCGACCATCCTTCGCATGGCGGTGTGCGGCATCGGCGGCGCAAGCGCGTGCTCGCGTTCGCCCTCGCGCTCGCAACGGCGGCGGTCGTCGCCGCACTGTGGCGGCTCGTGCCGTATGCGACGGCATCGACCGCAGCCGACCTGCTCGCGGCGGCGCGTGCATGGGGCGGCTCGCTGTGGTCGGCGCCCGTTCTGCTCGGCGCGTTCGTCGTCGGCGGCTTCGTCGCGTTCCCGGTCAACCTGCTCATCGCGCTCACGATCGTCGTGCTGGGGCCGGCGCTCGGTGCGCCGTGCGCGCTCGCCGGAGCCCTGCTCAGCGCGATCGCCGTGCACGAGGCCGGCCGCGCGCTGCCCGAACGGTTCCATGCACGGCTTGCCGACCCGCGCTGGCA
>DASTSE010000114.1:0-5977 GCA_035760865.1 Dokdonella sp. | reverse complement strand
GTCGTGATCATCCGCGTGTCCGGCGAGGCGCGCACCGGGGCCGGGGATCGCCTCGATCGTGGCGGCGGCGCCGCGGGACGCGACGACACGCGGACGACGTATACTCGGCGCGCCAGTCGAGTCCAACAGGGGGAATCGATGCTCACGTTTAGTACGCGCCCACGCGGGCGCGCGCGCCTGCTTGCGTGCGGGCTTGCGCTGATCGCGCTCGCTGACTTGTCCATATCTCCCGTTTCGGACAGCCGGGCCGGCACGCCGAACTATTCGATCGACTTCCGTCGCATCAGCTCGGGCGCCGCGCGCCTGCACGGCGCGTGCTATCGCCTCGCGGGCAGCGCCGGCGAAGCCGCGCCCGGCTATTCGAGCGGACCGACGATGGAAGTCATTTCCGGTTTCTGGTCCGCCGCGGGCAATCCGCCGGACCAGATGTTCTTCAGCGGATTCGAGGGGTGCTGACGATGAAACGTTGCCTGCATGTGCTGTTCGCGTTCGTGCTCGCGCTGCTCCTGCACGGCGCCGTCGCCGCCCCGCTCGCGCCGCAGTCGAGCGCATTCACCTACCAGGGCCAGCTCAACGCGGGTGGCACGCTCGCGAACGGCACCTACGTGTTCACGTTCACGCTGTTCGACGCCGCGAGCGGCGGCGCCCAGGTCGTCGGCACGACGCCGATCCAGCAGTCGATCGTCGTCGTCGACGGCCTGTTCACGACCGATCTCGATTTCGGCCCGGTCTTCAACGGCACGCAGTACTGGCTCGAGATCAAGGTCGGCACGACGCTCGCGAACCAGGAAACGCTCGCGGGACGGCAGGCGGTTTCCGCGGTGCCGGTCGCGCAGTACTCGCTCAATCCCGGACCCGCGGGTCCCGCCGGGCCGCAGGGTCCCGAGGGGCCGGCAGGACCGCAGGGTCCCGAGGGGCCGGCAGGACCGCAAGGGCCCGTGGGCGCGACCGGTCCGCAAGGCGATACCGGCGCGGCCGGTCCGCCCGGACCGCAAGGCGCGACCGGCGCGCCGGGTCCGGCCGGCCCGCAAGGCGACGCAGGCCCGATCGGGCCCGCCGGTCCGCAAGGTGCGACCGGTGCCGTTGGGCCGCAGGGTCCGGCCGGACCGATCGGTGCAACCGGACCGCAGGGTGCAACGGGCCCGCAGGGCGCGACGGGGCCGATCGGCCCGCAAGGCGCGACGGGTGCGACCGGCGCGCAGGGACCGCAAGGCGTGCAAGGTGCGACCGGCCCGACGGGCGCAACCGGAGCGACCGGCCCCGTAGGCCCGCAAGGCCCGGCCGGCGTCGCGAACCTCTACGGCGACGGTTCCGACGGCGTGGGTTCGTTCGGCACGGTCGACTGGACGCTGTCGCCGCCCGCGAGCACGCTGCAGTTCACCAACCTCACCGTCAGCGGCACGTTGACCGTGCCGAGCGGGCTCGTGATCCGCGCCACCGGCAACGTCTCGATCACCGGGCAGATCGTCGTCGCGACGAACACGAACGCGGGTGCGGGCATCGGCAACAGCGCGGCGACGCTCGGCAACAATTCGGTCGGCCTCGGCGGCGCGGCCGTGAGTCCGCTGTTCGCGCGCCTCGGCGTGAGCCCGGGTTCGGCCGGCGGCGGCATCGGCCCGTACACGAACAGCAACGTCTCCAATCCGGCCGGCGGCGGCGGCACGATCGTCATCATCGCGCAGGGTTCGATCACGATCGGCGCCGGCGGAGCCGTCCGCGCGGACGGCGCGAACGGCAATGCCGCCGTGCCGTCGACGAGCATCGGCGGCGGCGGTGGCGGCGGCGGCGTCATCGTCCTCGCGTCGAAGACCGGCATCACCAACAACGGCTCGATCAGCGCCGTCGGCGGCAAGGGCGCCGATGCCCTCGCGGGCGCGACCGGTTCCGCCGCGTCGGGCGGCGGCGGCGGTGGCGTCGTCAACCTGCTCGCGCCATCCATCACGAACGGCTCGATCAACGTCAACGGCGGCGGCGCCGGCAGCGGCACGAACAGCAACGCGAACACCGCGTTCGGCGGCGGCGGCGGCGGGTCCGGCGGCGCGGGCGGCAACAGCGGCAACATCGGCACCAACGCGGCCGCGGGCAGCACCGGCAGCGTCTACACCAAGGTCACGAGCGATCCGTCGCCGCTGTTCGTCTCGCCCGTGCATCGCTGAGCGATCGCGCGACCGCATGCGTGCACGGCCGGCGGTTGCGCCGGCCGTGCCGAGCGTCCTGCAGGGCCGGAATCGAAGCGCCCATGCAGCCCGGGCGGCGCGATGACGCCGCCCGGCGCGACCCGCGCATTCCTTGATCTCGGTCAATACGCGCAAGGCCATCGCGGCGGACGCTGGCGTCTCTCTCGCGGAGCACGCCGCATGGACCTCAAGGACGCGATCTACCACCGCAGGGCCGTGCGCGCGTACACGAGCGAGCCGGTGAGCGAATCGGCGCTGCGCGAACTCATCGACGCCGCAATCCAGGCGCCGAGCGCGATGAACGCGCAGCCGTGGGTCTTCTGCGTCGTGCGCGACACGACCATGCTCGCGGACATCTCGCGGCGCGCGAAGGAGCACATGCTCGCGAACACGCCGGCCGGCCTGCTCTCGCATCACCTCGATCTGACCCTGCACGATCCGACGTTCGACATCTTCTACGGCGCGCCCGCGCTCGTGCTGATCTGCAGTACGACGGACAACCCGTGGGCGGTCGAGAACTGCGCGCTCGCCGCCGAGAACCTCATGCTCGCCGCGCACGCGGCGGGGCTCGGCACGTGCTGGATCGGCTTCGCGCAATCGTGGCTGCGCAGCACCGAGGGCAAGGCGTTCCTGCACGTGCCGCTGACGATCCAGCCCGTCGCACCGATCATCGTGGGCCATCCGGCCGGATCGACGGCCGCGGTGCCGCGCAAGGCCGCGGAGATCCGCTGGCTCGGCGTCGAGCGCTGATCGCACGCCCCCTCTTCCTGGCGCACGGCGCGAGGAGTCGACCATGAGCTTCTCGGTGATCATCCCGACCCACGATCGTTCAGCGCCCGTCGTGCGCGCGATCGACAGCGTGCTCGCCGCCGACATGGGCGAGGCGCTCGACGTCATCGTCGTCGACGATGCTTCGACGGACGGCACCGCCGAAGCGCTCGATGCGCGCTACCGCGACGAACCGCGCGTGCGCATCGTGCGCCTCGACAGCAACCGCGGCCCCTCCGGCGCGCGCAACGCGGGGCTCGCGATCGCGCGCGGCGACTACGTGCTGTTCCTCGATTCCGACGACGAGCTGCTGCCGGATGCGTTGCGGCTCGCGTATGCGGCGTTCGGCGCCGCGCCCGACCTGCAGTTCGTGACGCTCGAAGGCGATGCGTACGCGGCCGACCGGCCCGACGACGTGCGCCATCACATCGTGCGCAACAACCCGGGCTGGAACCGCAGTGGCTTCGAGGCCGACGGCTTCGACGCCCTCGCGATCCGAGCGCGCGCGAACGGCGCGTCGCACGCGTTGCGGATCGGCGACTGTTCGCCCGCGATCCTGTTCGGCGACCTGTTCTATCTCTCGGGACTGGCGATCCGCCGACCGGCCGCGTGGGCCGCGGGTCCGTTCAACCCGCGCTTCCGCTACCTCGAGGATTGGGAATTCGCGGCGCGCCTGTGCCTGCTCGGCCCGGGCGGCTACGTCGACGCGCCCGGCTTCCTGCGCCAGTTCGCGCGCGCCGACCAGCTCAGCCGGCTCGGCTCGCCGTGGCGCCTCGCGACGATGCACCACCATGTGCTGCAGGGCGTACGCGCATTGGACCACGGGGGTCCGCGGCCGCGGGATCTCGCGCGCGCGCAGGCCGCCGCCGACTACTGGCTCGGGCGCTGCCTGCACGAGCGCCATCATCCGCGCGCCGCGCGCGGCTACCTGCTGCGCTCGATGCGACGCATGCACAAGCCGCTGAAGAGCCTGGTGCGGCTTGCGCAGGGCGCAATCGAGAGCTGGCGCACGCCGGGTCGGACGCCGGCCGCGACGCGCGGCTGGACCACGCTGCGTCATCACTGACGAAGCACGTCGCGGCGTCGGCGGTCGCCGTGCTCGGACTGCGCGCGCGGTGCGCGCTTCGGCTTCGTCGATCGTCCGTGTGCGCAGCGGGCCTTCCGCGCGCGTCCGTCCACGGCCCATGCAAGAATGTCCGTCGCGAAAGGCCGGCCTCGACGGCCGTGGGGATACCGATGACGTCGCGATGCATTCCCGTCGCCGTGGCTGCCGCCGTTCTCGCGTGCGGATCGGCCGGCGCGCAACCCGTGCTCACGTTCGCACCGCTGACGCCGACGACGCTCACGCTGCCCGCCAACGGCGACGCGGTCGTCGCCTATCAGGTCACGAATGCGTCCGCTGCGACGCGCACGTTCGCGATGACGCCGATTCCGGGAATCGACATCGACACCTCGAGCGGTCATTGCGCCGACCCGTTCGTGCTCGCGTCGCATGCGTCATGCGCGCTGTCGCTGCACCTCGTCGGCAGCGCGATGGCCGGCGACATCGACGGCGGCCCGGTCGTCTGCATCGACGGCAGCCCGCTGCAGTGCTGGCAGCCCGCGGCGGCCGACCAGCTGCACGTGACGTTGCTGCCGGCGCAGGTCGCGACGATCGCGGCGACGCCGACCGAGGTCGCGATCGCGATCGGCAGCACGGCCACGATCACGATCGGCAACGCGGCCGACTCGCCGCTGCCGGCGCAGAACCTCGCGGTCGCCGTACCGCCGGCGAGTTCCATCGTCGTCGACCTCGGCACCTGCACGGCACCGCTCGCGCCGGGCGCGAGCTGCACGCTCGTCGTCGGCGGCACGGCTGCGGAAGCGGCGACTGTGCTCGAGATCGCCGGCGACGACACGACGTCGGCGAGCGTCGCCGTCACGCTGTTCGACGACGTCGTGTTCGCGGACGGATTCGACCTCGCGCCGGGCTGATCGGCACGAGCGCGTCGCTGTGGCGACGACGCGTTCGTGCCCGGCCGCCGGGCGTGTCCGACGCCGATCGCAATGCGTGCGGTCGCCGCTGCGAGCGCCGTCGCCACGCGTGGCGACCGCGCGCTAGCGGTACTCGGGCAGCACGAGATCGTCGCGCAGGTCGCGGCCGATGAAGTAGTCCGCGAGCGCGGGGATGCGCAGCAGGTGCGTGACCGCGTCGCGGAAGCGCACGCCGAGCGCGGTCTTCGGCGCGAACGCCGGCGCGAAACGCACCGCCGCGGCCTGCTTGGCGGCGAGGAACGGCCGCAGCAGCGCTTCGTAGCGCGCGAACGCGGCGGAGATGTCGCCGCCGCAGCGGTCGAGTTCGCCCGCGAGCACGTACGCCTCGGTCATCGCGAGGCCGGTGCCCTCGCCCGCGAGCAGCGACACGCACGCGGCCGCGTCGCCGAGCAGGGCGAGGCGGCCTTTCGTCCATGCCGGCATGCGGATCTGGCTCACGCGATCGAAGTAGACCTCGTCGGCTGCGCGCATCGCGTCGAGGATCTGCGGGCATTCCCAGCCGACGTCGGCGAACACGGCCGCGACCGCGGCGCGTCGTTCGGTGTCGGTCGCGGGTTCGCGTCCGTGCAGGTGTTCGTCCGCGAACACGAACAGGAACAGGGTGCGGTCGTCGCGCATCGAGAATCGCGACACCTGTTTCCCGGCGACCGCGTGGCTGATGTACGTGAGCTCGTCGCGCGGGCGGTAGCCGGTCGCGTCGAACGCGGCGACGTGGTAGCCGATCGGCACCTCGAACGCGCGCTCGTCGCCGAACGCGAGCGCGCGCACGCGCGAATGCAGGCCGTCCGCGCCGACGACGACGTCGACGTCGCGCGCGGCGGAGCGCTCGAAGCGCACGCGCACGCCGTCGTCGCCGTCGTCGATGCCTGCGATCGAATCGCCGAAGCGTGTCTCCACCGCATCGCCGAGCGCGGCGAAGATCGTCGCGGCAACGTCGCTGCGTCGCACGCTCGTGAAGCGGCCGCCCGTGAGGCGCGTGAACACGTCGACGTCGAAGC
>DASTSE010000113.1:0-2016 GCA_035760865.1 Dokdonella sp. | reverse complement strand
GCACGAGGCGGCGCAGGCGTGCCGTGTTCGTTGCAGGGCTCATCCCGTCCGCTCCCGTCGATATGTCCGGCTGAACATATCGCTTCGCGCAACTGCGCGCGAGTGCTAGGACGCGAGCGCGTTGCGCAGGGGCGAACCGCTCCGCGGCACTGCTGCGCCAGCCGGCCGCGCGCGTGACGCGTGCGCGCGGCGCGCGCATGATCGCGCTCGAACATCCAGCGAGCGTCGCGATGAAGCGCACGAAGCAGGCTCCTTCGATCCATCTGCGGGTGCTGCCGGCGCCAGGCGTCGCGCTCGGCCCCGGCAAGTGCGACCTGCTCGCGGGCATCCGCGAGACCGGCTCGATCGCCGCTGCGGGCCGTCGCATGCGCATGAGCTACAGGCGTGCGTGGCAGCTCGTCGAGGAGCTCAACCGCGGATTCCGCGGCCCATTGGTCGAAGCGAGCAAGGGCGGCAGCGGCGGCGGCGGCGCGCGCCTCACGCGCCTCGGCGAGACCGTGCTCCGGCGCTATGCGCGCATGCGTGCGGCCGCTGACGCCGCGGTCGCGACCGACCTCGCCGCGCTCCGGCGACTCGTCGCGCGCGACGACTGAGCGCGGGTCGGCCGCGGGCCGCGACCGCCGTGGAAACGATGTGGCGAAGTCGGCGCCAGCGCGCCGGAGCGAACGCGGTCGCGGCGCGCGCGTGCGGATCGATCAACGGCGCGCCGCGCCGGGGCGCGGCGAGATCCATTCGCGAACCTGCGCCAGCACGTCCTCGCCGGTCAGCAGGTCGAGGTGTCCGTGGCGCGTGAACACGCGCCGGTGGCTCGCGGGAAGCGTCCATGCGCGCGCCGGATCTTCGTGCTCGCCGAGCGCGCTCGGTACCGGCACGAGGCCGTCGCCGAGCCAGCGCGCGTGCGCGCCGGTGCTGCGCGCGGAACGGGTCGCCGCGGCGAGGCGCCAATGCACGCGGTCGGCGAGCGGCAGGCCGCCATCGTCGTCGGGCGCGGACTCGCCGCGACCGCGGTCGCGATCGCTGGACCAGCCGTGGCGCAGGTCCTTGACGCCTTCGCTGCGCACCTCCGCGAGCGCGGCGAGCGAACGCGTGTACGGCGTCGCGGCGAGCAGCGTGCCGAGTGCGTTGCCGAGTCGCTCCAGCGGTGCGCCGAGGTGGGGCGTGCCGAGGCAAATGACCTGTTCGAGCGTCTCGGTCCAGCCGAGGCGATGGCGCTCCGCGTGCGCGCAGGCGCTGCGGCAGACGAGTCCGCCCATGCTGTGGCCGACCAGCACGATGCGCCGGATGGCGGGTGCGTGGCGCTCGTGCAGTTCCTGCAGCAGGCGCGAGAATTCGCGGCCATTGGTCGAGATGCGAAGGCCGCTGTTGTAGCGCGCGTGCAGCGCGAACCCGACCCCCTCCCGCTCCAGGCGGGTACCGAAATCGCGGCCGCGCGCGTCGCGCCATTGCAGGTCGTTCATGCCCAGGCCGTGCACGAACACGAGCAGCGTGCCGCCCGCGGACTCGATCGCGCGTCCGATCGGCGCGCCCGGACCGACTTCGGCGCCGTCGCGGTACAGGCCCATGTCGAGCGCGAGCGGATTGCCGCTCGCGGCCAGCCGATCGCCGATCGCGCCGTTCAGCGCGGCCAGCCATGCGAGCGGCGTCGGCCCGACGACACCGTCGCGCACGGCGGGCGGCAGCCGCTGCCGGAGCAGGCCGGTCGTGACATCCGCCGCGCGTCGCCCGAGGCGAACGGCGTCTCGCACGCGTGCGTAGGTGAAGCGCGTCGCCGGTGCGACCGCGCCGGCGAGCGGGACGAAGCGGGACACGCCGGAGACGATGGCGACGTGCATGTCCTCGACGACGTCGACGGCGCCGAGCAGCCCGTCGCCGGCGAGCTGGCTCACGCCCTGCAGCAGTTCGATGCGCGTTTTCATGCGTCTTTCCATATGCCACGAGTGAGTGGAGCAAACACACGAATCCGCACCGATGGGCCCACGCGGCCGCCGGGCGACCGCGGTGCGCGCGAGCGTGACT
>DASTSE010000112.1:0-2360 GCA_035760865.1 Dokdonella sp. | reverse complement strand
CGGCGAATACCGCGTCGATCCACTTGCGCGCGAGCTGCATCGCGGCAGCGAGCTTCTCGCGCTGTCGCCGAAGGTGTTCGACTGCCTCGTCTACCTCATCGAGCACCGCGACCGCGCGGTCGGGCGCGACGAACTCATCGCCGCGGTATGGGGCAAGCTCGATGTCAGCGACACCCTGCTCGGCCAGACCCTGCTCAAGGCGCGCCGCGCGGTCGGAGACGATGGCAACGAGCAGAATGCGATACGCACGATCCCGCGCTTTGGCTACCGCTGGATCCGCGAACTCGAAACCGCGCGTGCGAGCGATGCCGATGCGCGCGACGTCGTACGCGAGCCCGTTCCGATCGCGGAGGCGGCCGCGTCGGTCGCGCCGGCGACGCCCGCTGCCGAGCCGTCCGCGAGTGCCGCGGCGGCGCCGAAGCGGCCACGCCGGTTGCTTGCCGCCGCGATCGTCGCGGCTGTGTTCGCCGCGGCCGCGGCGCTCGCCTGGCCGTGGCTGCTGTCCATGCGCGGCCGCGACGCGGCAAGCACGACGGCCGCGCCGGTGGCGCCGAACGAGGCGCTCGTCGTATTGCCGGCGACGGTCGAATCGAGCGAGGAGTGGGCGTGGCTGCGGCTCGGGCTGATGGACCTCATCGCCTCGCGGCTGCGCCAGGCCGGCCAGGTCGTCGCGCCGAGCGACAACGTCGTCGCCGCGTGGCGCACCGCGAGCGCGAACGGGTCGCGCGGCGATCCGGCGAGCGTCGTGCGCAGCCTGACCGGCGCGCGCCAGGTGATCGTGCCGCAGGTCGCGCGCGTCGCCGACCAATGGCTCGTGCAGATCGAGGTGCGCGACGACGACGGCCGGCGCCGCACGATCGAGACGCGCGGCGGCGACCCGATCGAGACCACGCGCAACGCGAGCGACCAGTTGCTCGTGCTGCTCGGCAAGTCGCCGTTGACCGCGCACGACGACGTGCCCGTGTCGGTGGCCGAACTCCTGCAGCGCACCGAGGCGTCGCTGCTCGGCGACGACTTCGCGACCGCGCGACGACTCATCGAGGCCGCGCCCGCCGCGGTACGTGAAACACCCGCGATCCGCGTCCGGCTCGCCCAGATCGACTATCGCAGCGGCCGCCTCGACGCCGCGCGAGGCACGCTCGAGCACGTGCTCGAGACCGTGTCGGCGGAGACCGATCCGGTGCTGCGTGCGCAGGCGCTGCACATGCTCGGCGCGCTCGCGGTGCGCGAGGATCGCAGCGCCGACGCGGTGCCGATCTTCGAGGAAGCGATCCGCCTGACCGAGTCGCGCCACGAGCCGGTCGTGGTCGGCCAGGCCTACACGGGCCTCGCGGCCGCGCTCGTCAACCTGTGGCGGTTCGACGAGGCCGCGAGCGCGCTCGCGCGCGCGCGCATCGCGCTCACGCTCGCCAACGACACGCTGTCGCTCGCGCGCGTCGACGCCAACGAGGGCATCCTCAACAGCAACCGCGGCCGCCATGCCGAGGCGCTGCCGGTGTTGCAGCGCGCGGCCGACCGCTTCCGCCATTTCGGCGCGCTCAACGATCTCGCCTTGACGGTGACGGCGCAGATCCGCGCCCAGCTCGCGCTGCTCGACGCGCCCGGCGCGGTCGCGACGAGCGAATCGCTGCTGCCGCAGCGGGCGCAACTCGTGAATGCGCGCACGCGCGGCAACTTCGACCTGCAGCGGGCGCGCGCGCTCGCCGCGGTCGGTCGCCTCACCGATGCGCGCGTCCTGCTCGAGGAGCTCGGGCGCGATCCTTCGCTCGCGGACCAGGCCGAACTGCCCGGCGGCATCGCCGCGGAGAGCGCGCGCCTGCAGCTCGCCGCGGGCGATGCGGCCGGGGCGGCCGAGTCGGCGCGCCGCGCGGTCGCCGCACTGCCGACCACCGACGAGGCGCACGTGCGTGCGCAGGCCTGGCTCACGCGCGTGCGCGCGCTGCTCGCCGCCGGGCGCAGCGACGACGCGCAGGACGAATGCGCGCAGTTCCAGCGCTGGACGAAGGAGCATGCCGACATGCCCTCGATCGGCCAGTTCGCGCGCCTCGCCGACGCCGAACTCGCGCGTGCGGGGTCGCGCCGCGAAGACGCCTACCGCAACTATGCGGCCGCATTCGCCGACGCCGAGCGATGGGGCGTGCCGCACGACCTCGCCGTCGTCGTTTCCTCCTACGGCGCGAGCCTGATCGCCGACCGCGAGCTCGATCGCGCGAGCGAAGTCGTCGGCCGCGTCGCGCGCTGGGCCGAGCAGGACTACGAGTGCGCACTGCTGCAGGCACGCCTTAACGAGGCCCTGCACCAGACCGACGCCTGGCGCGCGGCGCTCGCGCGCGTGCGCGCGCTCGCGGGCGAACGCCCGG
>DASTSE010000111.1:0-4292 GCA_035760865.1 Dokdonella sp. | reverse complement strand
CCAGATCGACAAGGCGCCGGAAGAGAAGGCGCGCGGCATCACGATCTCGACGGCGCACGTCGAGTACGAGAGCGACAAGCGCCACTACGCGCACGTCGACTGCCCGGGCCACGCCGACTACATCAAGAACATGATCACGGGTGCGGCGCAGATGGACGGCGCGATCCTCGTGGTCTCGGCGCCGGACGGTGCGATGCCGCAGACGCGCGAGCACGTGCTGCTCGGGCGTCAGGTCAACATCCCGGCGATCGTGGTGTACCTGAACAAGTGCGACATGATCGGCAAGGGCGACGAGGAGCTGCTCGACCTGGTCGAGATGGAGCTCCGCGAGCTGCTCGAGAAGAACGGCTACAAGGGCGACGAGACGCCGATCATCCGCGGCTCGGCGCTCAAGGCGCTCGAGGGCGAGGACAGCGACTACGGCACGAAGTCGATCCAGAAGCTGATGGAGGCGTGCGACTCGTTCATCCCCGAGCCGAAGCGCGAGATCGACAAGCCGTTCCTGATGCCGGTGGAGGACGTGTTCACGATCACCGGTCGCGGCACGGTCGTGACGGGTCGCATCGAGCGCGGCGTGGTGAAGGTCGGTGACGAGCTCGACATCGTCGGCCTCGGTGACACGCGGCAGACCACGTGCACGGGCGTCGAGATGTTCCGCAAGCTGCTCGACGAGGGCCAGGCGGGCGACAACGTCGGCGTGCTGCTGCGCGGCACCAAGCGCGAGGAAGTCGAGCGCGGCATGGTGCTGTGCAAGAAGGGCTCGATCACGCCGCACAAGAAGTTCACGTGCGAGGTGTACGTGCTGAAGAAGGAGGAGGGTGGTCGCCACACGCCGTTCTTCAACGGCTACCGCCCGCAGTTCTACTTCCGCACGACGGACGTGACCGGCACGGTCGCGCTGCCGGCCGGCACCGAGATGGTGATGCCGGGCGACAACATCAAGGTGGACGTCGAGCTCGTCTCGCCGATCGCCTGCGAGGACGGCCTGCGCTTCGCGATTCGCGAGGGCGGCAAGACCGTCGGTGCCGGCGTCGTCACCAAGATCAACGACTGAGAAACACCATGACCACTCCACGTATCCGCATCCGTTTGAAGGCCTACGATCACAAGCTGCTCGATCAGAGCGCTGGCGAGATCGTGGAGACCGCGAAGCGTACCGGCGCGAAGATCGCAGGCCCGATCCCGCTGCCGACCAAGATCAACAAGTACACCGTGCTGCGCTCGCCGCACACGGACAAGAAGTCGCGCGAGCAGTTCGAGATCCGCACGCACAAGCGCTTGCTCGACATCCTCGAGCCGACGCAGCAGACGCTCGACGCGCTCATGAAGCTGGACCTCTCGGCCGGCGTCGACGTCGAGATCAAGACCTAGATCACTATCCGCGGTCCAAGGACCGCGGGGGGCGAGTGCCATGAAGATAGAAGTCAAGAATACGCAAGGCAAGGGCGTCGGGTCGGTCGACCTCGACGACGCCGTGTTCGGTGTCGACGTCAACGAGCACCTCCTCTGGGAGGCCGTGAAGTGGCAGCTCGCGAAGCGTCGTGCCGGCACCGCCTCGACCAAGCGCCTCGGTGAAGTCCGCGGCTCGTCGAAGAAGGTCTGGAAGCAGAAGGGCACCGGTCAGGCGCGCCAGGGCAGCCGTCAGGCGCCTCACTGGGTCGGCGGTGGCTCGGTGTTCGGCCCCAAGCCGCGCGACTACTCGTACGAGCTGCCGCGCAAGATCAAGAAGGCTGCGCTGCGCTCGGCGCTGTCGCTGCGCGCGAGCGAGCAGAAGCTCGTCGTGCTCGACAGCTTCTCGACCGACGGCAAGACCAAGTCGGTCGTCGCCGCGCTCGCCGCGCTTGGCGCGGGCGCGAAGGCCCTGATCGTCGACGCGAAGAGCAACGAGCTTTTGGTGCGCGGCGCGAAGAACCTCGCGCGCTCGCAGTGGCTCGCGCCGGAAGGCCTCAACGTCTACGACATCCTCCGTCACGACGTCCTCGTCCTCACGCAGGCCGCGGCGCAGCAGGTGACCGAGGCTCTCAAGGCTGGAGCGAAGTCCAATGCGTAGTCCGCAGACTGTCATCAAGCGCCCGCTGCTCACCGAGAAGAGCGCGCGCCTCCGCGAGACCGGCGGCGCCGCGAGCGCTGCGGCCGAGGGCGAGTCGTACGCGCAGAAGGTCGTGTTCGAGGTCGCTCGCGACGCGAACAAGATCGACATCCGTCGCGCGGTCGAGCAGCTGTTCAAGGTCAGCGTCACCGAGGTCCGCACGCTCGTCGTGCGCGGCAAGGTGAAGCGCGTCGGCCGTTTCTCGGGTCAACGTCCGTCGTGGAAGAAGGCGTTCGTCACGCTCAAGCCCGGCGACAACATCGAGTTCTTCGAAGGCGTGTAACCATGGGGATTCGTTTCTACAAGCCAACCTCTCCGGGCCGTCGTGGCATGTCCACGCAGGACTTCGGCGAGATCACCAAGCGCGAGCCGGAGAAGAGCCTGCTCGAGCACAAGGTGCAGAAGGTCGGCCGCAACAACTACGGCCGCATCACCTCGCGCTTCCGCTCGGCGGGTCACAAGAAGCGCTATCGCAAGATCGACTTCAAGCGCCAGAAGACGGGCGTCCCGGCGACCGTGATCGGCATCGAGTACGACCCGAACCGCTCGGCGCGCATCGCGCTCTTGCAGTACGCGGACGGCGAGAAGGCTTACATCCTGGCGCCGCAGAAGCTCGGCGTCGGCGATCAGGTGATCAGCGCGAACACCGCGGACATCAAGCCCGGTAACTCGCTGCCGCTCCGCTTCATCCCGGTCGGTACCGACGTCCACGCGGTCGAGCTCAAGGTCGGCCGCGGCGCCCAGATCGGCCGCTCGGCTGGCACCAAGGTCACGCTGATGGCCAAGGAAGGTACCTGGGCCACGCTGCGCATGCCCTCGGGCGAGATGCGCCGCGTCCACATCGACTGCCGCGCCACCGTCGGTGCGATCGGTAACTCCGAGCACGGCAACATCCAGTGGGGCAAGGCTGGCCGCAAGCGCTGGCTTGGCATCCGGCCGCACAACCGCGGCGTCGCGATGAACCCCGTCGATCACCCGATGGGCGGTGGCGAAGGCCGCAGCTCGGGTGGCCGTCACCCGTGCACGCCCTGGGGTGTGAAGACCAAGGGCCTCAAGACCCGTCACAACAAGCGGACCGAGCAGTTCATCATCCGCCGCCGGAGCAAGTAGGCATGCCGCGTTCACTCAAAAAGGGTCCATTCGTCGACTCGTACCTGACGAAGAAGATGGCAGCGGCCGCGAAGGAGTCGAATCCGGCCCGCCGCGTCATCGCCACGTACTCGCGCCGTTCGATGGTCATTCCCGACATGGTCGGTCTGACCTTCGCCGTTCACAACGGTCGCAAGTTCATCCCCGTGTTCATCACCGAGCAGATGGTCGGCCACAAGCTCGGCGAGTTCTCGCACACGCGCACGTTCCACGGTCACACCGGCGAGCGGAAGAAGTAACCACCATGCAGGCACGCGCATACGTTCGTGGCATCTCGATGTCCCCGCGCAAGATGCGGGTCGTCGCGGCCCTCGTCCGCAGGAAGACCGTGGAGGAGGCCGTCGGCCTTCTCGACCTCATGCCGAAGAAGGCGGCGGGCATCATCTCCAAGGCGATCAAGAGCGCCGCGGCGAACGCCGAGGACAAGTCGGGTGGTGATGCGTCGGTCGAGAACCTGCGCATCCACACGATCGCCGTCGACGGCGGAACCATCAACAAGCGGTGGATGCCGCGCTCGATGGGTCGCGCCAACCGCATCAACCATCGCACCAGCCACCTCACGGTGGTCGTCACGGACGACAAGGAATAGCAATGGGCCAGAAGACTCATCCCACCGGCTTCCGCCTCGGCATCATCAAGACCTGGTCGTCTCGCTGGTACGAAGAGAAGAACTACGCCAAGTGGCTGCATGAAGACCTGAAGCTCAAGGGCTTCATCAAGAAGAAGCTGAACCACGCCGGTGTCAGCTACATCGAGATCGAGCGCGCCGCGAACAAGGCGAAGATCAACATCCACACCGCGCGTCCGGGCATCGTGATCGGCAAGCGCGGCGCGGGTGTCGAGACGCTCAAGAAGGACGTCCAGGCGCTCACCGAGAACGAGGTGTTCCTCAACATCATCGAGGTGCGCAAGGCCGAGACCAACGCGCAGCTCGTCGCCGAGAACATCGCCACGCAGCTCGAGCGCCGCATCGCGTTCCGCCGCGCGATGAAGAAGGCGACGCAGACCGCCATGAAGTTTGGCGCCAAGGGCATCAAGGTCGCGTCCGCCGGCC
>DASTSE010000110.1:0-4472 GCA_035760865.1 Dokdonella sp. | reverse complement strand
CGCGCGCGCACCCGACGGGATCCCGATGCTGACGATTGAGCCGATCTACGCGCTGCTCGGGGCGTTCCTGCTCTTCGCCGCCGTCGCCGACCTGCGCGCTCGCCGCCACGCGATGGCGGCGTTCTGGGCGATCCTCGCGCTGCCGTTCGTCGCCGGCGAAGCGATCCTCGCCGCCGCGAACGCGGGCACGCAGTGGCCCGCGCAAGCGATGGGCCTCGGCGTGATCGCACTCGGCGTGATGGCCGCGGCGAGCGGTCACCGCGCGGGCGGCGACGACGCCACGGTCGCCGCCGACCGCAAGAGGCAGGCCGACCGGCTCGGCAATCGCCTGTTCGGGCCCGCGTTGCTGATTCCGCTCGTCACCCTGCTCATCGTCGTCGCGAGCCAGTACGGCCCGGCTTCGCTGCGCGCGCTGGTCGAACCGAAGCAGTCGACGCTGGTCGCGCTCGGCATCGCCTGCGTGGTCGCCTTCGCGTCCGCGCTGCGCACGAGCGGTGCGCGCGTCGTCGACGGCTTGCACGAAGGCCATCGCCTGCTCGACGCGCTGAGCTGGGCGATCATGCTGCCGATGCTGCTCGCGACGCTCGGCAGCGTGTTCGCGGCGACCGGCGTCGGCGATGCGATCGCGGCGATCGTCGCGACGGTGATCCCGACCGACAGTCGCATCGCATGCATGCTCGCGTTCGCGCTCGGCATGGTGCTGTTCACCGCGATCATGGGCAACGCGTTCGCGGCGTTCCCGGTGCTCATGGCGGGCATCGGCCTGCCGCTGCTCGTGCAACGGCACGGCGCGCATCCGGCCGTGCTCGGCTCCATCGGCATGCTCACGGGATACTGCGGCACGCTGCTGACGCCGATGGCGGCGAACTTCAACGTCGTACCCGCGGTGCTGCTCGAACTGCGCGATCCGTACGCGGTGATCCGCGCGCAGTTGCCGACCGCGCTCGCGCTGCTCGCGGTCAATGTCGCCCTGCTCTGGCTGCTCGCGTTCTAGCCGCGCGCCGGTGCACGCGAACGCGAAACCGGCGCATTACGATCCGAACTCCCGTCGCCCCCGCGGCCCATGCCTGCTGCCGTGGGAGCGACGCAGGACGCGATGCTCGCGGACGAGCGCCGCGCCTCCGGCCATGCCGCCTCAGACGAAGCCGAGGTAGCGCGTGTTGAAGTTGCCGAGGTTCGGCAGGATCAGGTCGATGTCGCCGTCGCTGAGCCCGAACCATTTCGCGAGCGTCGCCGAGTACTGCTCGACCGAAGTCGTCGGGATCATCTGGCCGTAGCCACCGTCGTTCGGGTTCTGATCAGACGGCGCGAGGCTCGGCATCTGCGCCGAGCCCGTGCCGGCGAGGTTGTCGCCGTAGAACCTGCCGCCGGACACCGCGCCGCCGACGACGAACTGGTGCGATGCCCAACCGTGGTCGCTGCCGTCCTCGTTGTTGGACAGCGAGCGGCCGAAGTCGGACGCGGTGAACGCGGTCGCGCGATCGGCGAGGCTCACCGAGGCCAACGCCGCATGGAAGCCCGACAGCGCCCGCGACAGGCCGATGAGCAGGTCGGCCTGCGTCGCGAGCTGGTCGCCGTGCGTGTCGTAGCCGCCCGCGGTGACGAAGAACACCTGCCGCTTGAGGCCGCTGTAGCCGGCGACGCCGTTGTTCGCGGCCCAGATCAGCTTGGCGACGGTCTCGAGCTGCTCGCCGAGCTCGCCGGCCCCGGTGAAGAAGCCGCCGAAGTCCGGCATGCCCGCCGCGGACAACGTCGCCTGCAGCAAGGTCGCGGTCGCGACCGAATGGCGCATCGCGTTGCCGAACGTGCGCTCGAGCGCATTGGCCTGGCCCTGCGCGTGCAGCGCATCGAACGCGCTGCGCAGCGCACCGTCGCCGCTGAGTTCGTACGGGAAATCGATCACGTTCGGGCCGTACGAGTTCATCACGTAGCCGGCGACGGATTCGCCGCGCACGAACGCGTCCTGGCCGCCGAGCGAGGTGAGGATCGGGATGTCGGGCGGATTGGCGCTCGCGACGAGATCGGCGATGCGGCCGCCCCAGCCCGTTACCGGCGCGTTCGACGGCGGCGACGACTGCCAGTACGCGGCCTGGTCCGCATGCGAGAACAACTGCGGCGGCAGTACCGCGGAGCCGCCCTGGTATTCGGCCTTGGTGGTCGGCCGCACGAGCGCGCCGACGTTGGCGACGATCGCCGCATGGTTCGCGTTGAACAGCGCGGCGAGTTCGGGCATCGACGCATGCAGCCCGTAGCTGCTGCCGTCGCCTGGGCTGCCCGCCCCGCTCGCGGGCGCATTGAGCGCGTGCAGCCCGGCCGCGGGCAACGCGAGGTTCGGGCGCACGAGCTGGTAGTTCGTGCGCGCGGCGCCGGAGATCGGCACGATCGTGTTGAAGCTGTCGTTGCCGCCGTAAAGGAAGACGCAGACGAGCGCCTTGTAGTCGGGGAACGTGTAGTCGGCCCGGCCCGCGGCGGCTTGCACGAGCTTCATGCCGCCGAACGCGGAGTACAGGCTCGCACCGCCAAGCGCGGCGCAGATCGTTTCCCGGATGAACTTGCGACGATCGGGACGCATGGCGGCTCCTATTTCTGGACCATGTATTCGGGCGAATTGAAGATGAGGTACAGCGCGGTGTGGATGCGCCACAGCCGCCAGTCGCTCACGCCTTCGGTCCAGCTCGAATCGATGCGATTGAGGTAGGCAAGCAGCGTCTCGCGCATGAACGGCGACATCTGCCCGGACATGAAACGCTTGCTGTAGGCGTCGACGAGGCGATCGGCCGGGTCGGCCGCGCCGCCGCTGCCGCTGCCGGCGAGCGCGAGATCCTTGGCGTGATTCACTTTCACTTCGCCGAAGTCGTCGCCGGCATCGCACACCTGGGCGACGTCGAAATAGAAGGCCCGTCCCTCGACGCTGTTGACGGTGTTCGCGATCACGCTCTCGGTCTGCAGCTGGAACTCGGGGCCGACGAGGTTGCCCGCCGTCATTTCACCCGGCGGCAGGTAGCTCGGCTTGAAGAAGTTGAACACCGAAAATGCATTCATCGGCGCCTGCGCGATGCCCGATCCGTACTGGTCGTCGTCGGTGCCCCATGCGGTCACGTAACCCGCGTAGCGATACGGCTGGTTCGCGTAGTGGTTCTGGATCCCGCCCTGGTTGAAGTCGCGGCCGCAGGTGTGGCGCGCGTCCATCGCGCGCCAGAAGTGCGTCAGTGCGAGCAGCGGCTCGCGCAGCTTGCCGTACTTGTCGCTGTAGAGGTGGCCGTAGCGCGCTTCCGGATCGAGCAGGATCGCCTGTGCGACCTGGCGCAGCTGGTTCGGACTCGCGCGGTTCGCGTTGAACACGTCGGCGACGCGCTTGACGTAGGCCGGGCTCGGGTTGCTCGTGACGAGGCGCTGGATCAGCTGCCTGGCGATGAACGGCCCGACGTTGGGATGGCCGTAGATGTTGTCGAGCGCGAACTGCAGGTCGCTCGCCGCCGAGCCGCCGTCGGCGAGCACGCCGCCGGACTGGACGCCCGGGTAGACCAGCAGCTGCTTCGAGTGCAGGTCGTTCGGCCCGGTGCCGTTGTCGTGGTAGCTCGGATCGCCGTTGTTGGGCTGGTTCGGCTGGTCGTACGGCACCATCGGATGCAGCCAGTTCTCGCCGGTCGTGTAGTCGGGCCCGCAATCGGTGAAGTTGTCGAAGCCGTTGCCGTCGCAGTCGTACCAGTTCCAGCCGGTGAACACGTGCGCGAACGCGGAGATCGTCGCCTGCGAATAGGTCGGGATCGCGTGGCCACCGCCGTCGAGCTGCGGCGTGCCGTCCGCATTGAGCATGACGAGGCCGATGCTGAACAGCTGGTTGATCTCGCGCGCGTAGTTCTCGTCCGGGTGGATGTTGCGCGTCGGATCGGCACGCTGGTTGCCGCGCATGTTGAGGTAGGTGCCCATCGCCGGGCTGAGCGTCACCTGTTCGAGCAGGTTGCGGTAGTTGCCGAACGCGTTGGCGACGAGGATGTCGTAGTAGTACGCGATGCTCGTCGGGAACTCCGCGAGCTGCGCGTTCTGGTCGGACACGACGAGGATCTCGCTCAACGCGAACGCGATGCGCTGGCGCAACTGGTCGTTGTGGATGATCGCGTTGTTGGCCGGATCGGGGCCGCCGAGCGCGCCGAGGAACCACGCCTCGCGGCGGTTCTGGTGCCCGACCTGCTCGTGCAGCGTGTTGCCGACCCAGTCCAGGTAGGTCATCTCGAACGTCGGCGGCGCAGCGAACTGCTCGTCGAGCCAGGCCTGGTAGCCGATCGCGCGCACGTGCGCGATGTCCGCATCCGTCGGTCCGAACGTCGCCTGCGCGAGGAAGCGCGAGGCATCGGCATCGTCGACGGGTCCGGCGGCCGTACCGTCGAATCCATCGTGCAACATCGCATCCGGTCGCTGCGACGCAGCTTGCGCGACCGACGCCGCCGCATACGCGAGCATCACCGCGAGGC
>DASTSE010000109.1:0-2170 GCA_035760865.1 Dokdonella sp. | reverse complement strand
CAGGCCCTGCTCGCGGCGGAGCGCATCGAAGCCGCGATTCCGGCTTTCCACGAAGCGATCGCGGCTTCGCCGCACGATGGCAAAGCCGAACTCGGTCTCGCGGTCGCCTTTGGGCAGCACGGCCAGTACGATGCCGCCGTGCGCTCCGCGCGCAGCGCGATACGCAAGGGCGCGGACACGGCCGGCGCCCGCTTCGTGCTCGCGCGCGCGCTGTTCGACGGCGGCCTGCTCGACGAAGCCGAAACGCAATTCCGCCACGTTCTTCGTCTCTGCCCCACGCATGTGCCTGCCCACACGAACCTCGCCGAACTCGTGTGGATGCGCAGCGGCGATGCCGCGGCGGCAGCGACGGAACTCGATGCGGCATTGCGCGCATCGCCGACGCTCGCGATGCTGCGCATCGCCAAGGCGCGATTGCTCGAGAGCGCCGGCGAACTCGAACGCGGCTATTCCGCGCTCGCCGCCGGACTAGCGCTCGCGCCAGACCAGCCGGACCTGCACCTCGCCGCGGCGCAGCTCGCGATCGGCTTCGACCCGCAGCGCGCGCTTGCGCACGTCGAACGCGCGCAGCGCAGTGCGGCGAACCGCAGCGACATCGTCGGCGCGCTCGCCGACACCCTGCTCGCGCTCGGCCGCGCGCACGACGCGCTCGCCGTCACCGGCGAACTGCTGCGTCGCGACCCGTGCGACGGCCACGCGATGGCGCTGCGCACGAGCGCCTGGCGCATGCTCGGCGACGAGCGCCACCAGGGCGCGTGCGACTACTGCGCGTTCGTGCGCGCCGCGATGCTCGACACCCCGCCCGGCTGGAGCGACCTGCCGTCCTACCTGCGCGACCTCGCGGCGGCCCTGCACCAGCGCCATGTGCTGCGGGCGCACCCCGTGCGCCAGACGTTGCGCCACGGCACGCAGGTCTCGATCGATCCCGAACGCGCGGCGGAGCCGGCGATCCGTGCGTTCGCGCACGCGATCGAGGCCCCCGTGCGCCGCTACCTCGACCTGCTCGGACCGGGCGGCGGCGATCCGCTGCGCCGGCGCAACACCGGCGCGTGCCGCGTCGGCGAGATGTGGTCCGTGCGGTTGCGCAGCAGCGGCCATCACGTGAGCCACTTCCACGGCAAGGGCTGGCTGTCGTCGGCGTGCTACATCGAGTTGCCGCCCGGCATGGCCGATCGCGACGGCGCCGGCTGGCTCACGTTCGGCGAGTGCGGCGTACCCACGCCGACCGCACTGCCGGCCGATTACCTGGTCAAGCCGGAGCCTGGGCTGCTGGTGCTGTTCCCGTCCTGGCTGTGGCACGGCACGCGACCGTTCCGCTCGAACACGGGCACGCGCCTGACGATCGCATTCGACCTCGTCCCCGCCTGATTCGCCGCGGGGAACACCGGCCTGCAGTCGATCGACGCATCGACGCCGCCGGACACGATCTTCGACGACGCCATGGCCTGGCCCGCTCGGGCATACCCGCGCGCTAGACTATCCGGTCAACCCGCGAGGCCGGACCGGATGTCTGCCGTCGAACCGTCCCAACACACGCCGCTGATGAAGCAGTACTTTGCCGCCAAGGCGGAGTACCCCGATACGCTCGTGTTCTTCCGCATGGGCGACTTCTACGAGCTGTTCTACGAGGACGCGCGCAAGGCCGCGCGCCTGCTCGACATCACGCTGACCGCGCGCGGGCAATCGGCCGGCGCGCCGATTCCGATGGCGGGCGTGCCGTATCACGCGGTCGAAGGCTATCTCGCGCGGCTGGTCAAGCTCGGCGAATCGGTCGCGATCTGCGAGCAGCTCGGCGACCCGGCGGCGAGCAAGGGCCTGGTCGAGCGCAAGGTCGTGCGCGTCGTCACGCCGGGCACGGTGACGGACGCGGCGCTGCTCGAGGAGCGGCGCGACAACCTGTTGCTCGCGATCACGGCCGGCAAGTCGAACTACGGTCTCGCCTGGATCGATCTCTCATCGGGGCGCTTCCTGCTCGGCGAAGCGGCGGACGCGGAGGCGCTCGCGGCGGAGCTCGCGCGCCTCACGCCCGCGGAAACGCTGGTCGGCGAAGACGTCGCGTGGCCCGCGTTCGTCACGGCCCTGCCGGGCTTGCGCCGGCGAGCGCCGTGGCATTTCGACCCGACGACCGCGCAGCGCGAACTCGCGCGCTTCTTCGGTACGCGCGATCTGT
>DASTSE010000108.1:0-6622 GCA_035760865.1 Dokdonella sp. | reverse complement strand
TCGCTGATGGTCGGCGTACGCTTCTTCGTCGCGCTCGTCGCAGCGACGATCACGCAGGGCGAAGTCGAGGCGATGGCACGCAACCCCTACGTCGACGGACCCGGTTGAGCGGCCTGCGCGAACGGCGCAAGGACGCACGGGTTCGGAGCGGAAGCCGGGAGCGCGTAGCACACGCAGCACACGCGAAGACGCAGTACGAGACGACTCATTCTCGAGCGCTTCACCCGCGTGCTCCGTGTCTGGATCATCGAATCACCTGCTCCGGTCGTGTCTTTGGTGTTTCGGCCTGTTCGCCGTGTGCCTTGGCGGCCGTCGGCGCCGAGCCGCGAATTCCGCACCTTCGGCGCGCAACCGATGTCACACCGTTCCTGACAGACTGGGCCAACCCCCGTATCGAGAGCAGGCCATGGTCGCCATCCCCGCACGTGTCGAGCGCTCCGTCGATTGGCTGCAGGTCCTGTTCGGCGGCTTGTTGATCGCGGCCGGCGACGCCGCATTCGCCACGACCGTCTGGTTCAGCTGGGACGCGAACGGATTCACCCGGGTGTTCCAGTCGATCGCCGTCGGCGTGCTCGGCAAGGCGAGCTACGACGGCGGTGTGCCGACCGCGCTGCTCGGTGCCGCACTGCACCTGTTCATGGCCACGGCATTCGTGGCGATCTACGCGCTCGTCGCCCGGCGCGTTCCGGGATTGTTGCGCGGCATCGCCGTGAAGGGACCGCTGTACGGCGTCCTTCTCTACGTCGGCATGAATTTCGTCGTGATGCCGCTGTCGCGCGTCGGCCGCGCGCCCTCGTTCACGCATCCGGACTGGATCGCGATGAGTATCGTCGCGCACATGCTGTTCGGCACGATCTGCGTGCTGTTCGCGCGGCGCGCCCTGCGGGGCGGCTGAGTTCGACGTTGCAGATCGCCGCCGACGGCGTCGGCGGTACGTAGGTTCACGGGGTCCGCATCGTTCGTCGTGTTCCCGCTGCGGCTTCTTCGGATCCTGGTTCTGGCCCGCGCTTTCCTGCTGCGGCGGGGGAACGCCGGGCCGATGGCTGGCGGCAGCGAGCTGCCCGATCGATCCTCTGCCACCGCGACCGGCTCGTGCTAGCTCCGCGTGCGCGTTCACGTTCGTGCGAAGCGCGCGTTGCGCGAGCGTGAAGTGGATGTCGATTTTCGCATTCGCCATCCGTCGTACGGGCATGGACGGTCATCCGGCCGCCCATCGCACCGACTGCCAGCGAGGAATCGCATGTCCCGCACCGCCATCCGCCACACCCTGCTGTCCGCCGCACTGTTCGCGACGAGCGCCGCGAGCGCCGCGCCGGCGAGTTACGCGCTCGACCCCGCGCATACGTTCCCGAGCTTCGAAGCCGACCACATGGGCATCTCCTACTGGCGCGGCAAGCTCACCTCGAGTTCGGGCACGGTCGTGCTCGATCGCGAAGCGAAGACGGGCACGATCGAGGTCGCGATCGACCTCGCGAGCATCGACTTCGGTTTCGACAAGCTCGACGCATGGGCGCGCGGCAAGGAATTCTTCGACGTGGCGAAGTATCCGAAGGCGACGTACACGGGGCGCCTCGCGCATTTCGTCGACGGCCGTCCCACCGAAGCCGTCGGCACGCTCGACCTGCACGGCGTGCGCAAGCCGCTCTCGCTCGCGATCGGCCGCTTCAAGTGCATCGCGCATCCGATCTATAAGCGCGAACTGTGCGGCGCGGATGCGAGCGGATCGTTCGATCGCGCGGCGTTCGGCCTCGACGCCGGCAAGGACTACGGGTTCGACATGACGGTCGCGTTGCGCATCCAGGTCGAGGCCCTGCGCGACGAGTGACGCGGACGCACGGCCCGCGGCATGTTCATCGTGGCTCGCGAGCGGCGATCCAGTCGGCGAAGCCGCGTACGAAATCGCCGAGCTGCTGGCGGATCGCTTCGTCGCGGAGCGCCCCCGAGTCGTCGAACACCTGTGTCGCGCGCGACACCATGAGCGTGCCGCCGGCCCAATGCCGCGCGCCGAGCTTGCGCAACACCGGCAGCCAGGCGGCCTGCGAAAGGATCGTGCCGAAGCCGCCCTGCGAGGCGCCGATCAGCGCGAACGGCCTGTCGCCGAACACGCGCGCAATGTCCGCGGCCGGACGCGACAGCCAGTCGATCGCGTTCTTGAACACGCCGGGGATGCCGCTGTTGTACTCGGGCGTCACGAGCAGCACGCCGTCGCTCGCCACGATCCGCTGCTTGAGCTCGGCGACGGCGGCGGGCAGGCCCTCGCGGCGTTCCAGATCGCCGTCGTAGAGCGGAATGCCGTGCAGCGTCGCCGCATCGAGCGTGATGCCGGGCCCCGCGAGGGCCTGTGCGGCGCGCAACAGGGCGGTGTTGTAGGACGCGGCGCGCAGGCTGCCGGAAATGCCGAGGATCCTCGTCATGTGGACTCCGTGCTGTAGGCTTGAAAGCCCGAACCTTCGAGCATACGCGAGGCGACATCGCGCGGCATCCGCGCCCGGTGGCGTAGACTGGCGGTCCAGGGGGTGCGCCTGCAATGAGGCATCCGGTCGCCGATCGACAAGCCACGAGCGAGCCCGCCGCGCGCGGTCATCGCCAGGGCGCGCGCAAGCGTTCGACCCTGACCGAGATCCTCGCCGAAGTATCCGCCGAAGCGTTGCAGGGGGAAACGCTCGAGGAAGTCCTGCAGCGCATCGTCGATTGCATCACGCGGCACCTTCCGGTCGCGATCGCGAGCATCATCCTGCTCGACGAGGAAGGGACGCACTTCGTGCAGGAAGTGTGGGCCGGCAAGCTCGAACTGGACCTGCCGTTCGGGATGCCGTGGCCGATCGAATGCGGCGCCGCCGGCCGCTGCGCGCGCACCGGCGAGCCGCAGCTGATCGCCGACGTCGAACACGACCCCGACTACGTCGCCGGCAACGAGCGCGTGCGTTCCGAGTACATCGTGCCGATCCGCCATCGCGCCCGCCTGCACGGCGTGCTCAACCTCGAGGCGACGCAAGCGGATTTCTTCACGCTCGAGGTGCGCGCGATGTTCGACGCGGTCGCATCGCAGATCGCCGGCACGATCCACCTCGCGCGGGTCGTGCGCGAACTCGAGCTCGCCAATCGCAAGCTCGAGCAACTGTCGATGAGCGACGGCCTCACCGGCATCGCCAACAGGCGCTGTTTCGACCAGCGCCTCGCCGAGGAGTGGGAACGACACCGCCGCGACGGCCGTCCGCTCGCGCTGCTGCTCGTCGACGTCGACTGCTTCAAGCCGCTCAACGACGCCTGCGGGCACCTTTACGGAGACGAATGCCTGCGCGAACTCGCGCGCCTGTCGAGCGCGATGATCGGCCGCGACGACGCGCTCGTCGCGCGCTACGGTGGCGAAGAGCTCGCACTGCTGCTGCCGGGCAGCAACCAGCGCGAGGCGCGGCGGCATGCGGAACACCTGCGACGGCGCGTCATGAAGCTCGCACTCGCGCATCCGACCTCGCCGATCGCGCCGTGCGTGACGGTCAGCATCGGCGTGTGTGCGATGCGCCCGCCGGGTGCGCAGGCGCCCGACGTGCTCATCGACGCGGCCGACCGCGCGCTGTACGCGGCAAAGGCGCGCGGACGCAATCGCGTCGTGGTCGCGCGCGCGCCGTCGGCGCTGCCATGAGCCGGACCGCGCGGCCGCGGCTCGCGCGGACTTGCGGCGGGCACGCGCGACCACCGCGGACGCTCAGCCGTTGAGCGCGGCCATGCCCGCGGCCGGGTAGCGCGTGCCTGCGACCGCGTGGGTCGCGAGCGCGTCCTCGATGGTCCGCACCACCGTCGCATCGAGACGGATGCGGGCGGCGCCGGCATTCTCGTCGAGGCGCGCGACGCGGCGTGTCCCCGGAATCGGCACGATGTCGTCGCCGCGATGGAGCAGCCACGCGAGCGCGAGCTGCGCAGGCGTGCAGCCGCGCGCCTGGGCAAGCTGCGTCACGGTCGCCACGAGCGCGAGGTTCTGCGCGAGGTTGGCGTCCTGGAAGCGCGGGTTCTGCCTGCGCCAGTCGTTGCCGGCGAGCGAATCCGTCGCCTGGATCGCGCCGGTGAGGAAGCCACGGCCGAGCGGGCTGTACGGGACGAGGCCGATGCCGAGTTCACGGCAGGTCGGCAGGATCTCGGCTTCCACATCGCGCGTCCACAGCGAATACTCGCTCTGCAGCGCAGTGATCGGGTGCACCGCGGCCGCGCGCCGGATCGTCGCCGCGGACGCTTCGGACAGGCCGAGGTGGCGCACCTTGCCGGCTTCGACGAGCCGCGCCATCGCGCCGACCGTGTCTTCGATCGGGACGTTGCGATCGACGCGATGCTGGTAGTAGAGGTCGATGTGATCGACGCCGAGGCGTTTCAGGCTCGCGTCGCACGCGGCCGCGACGTACTCGGGCCGGCCGTCGATGCCGAGGAAGTCGCCGTTCGGCGCGCGTACGTTGCCGAACTTCGTCGCGAGCACGACCTCGTCGCGGCGGCGGCGCAGCACGTGCGCGATCAGCTCCTCGTTGCGACCGACACCGTACATGTCGGCCGTGTCGAAGAAGTTGACGCCGATGTCGATCGCGTGCTCGAGCACGCCGAGGTTGGTCGCCTCGTCGCTCGGTCCGTAGAAGTCGGACATGCCCATGCAGCCGAGGCCGATCGCGGACACGACGAGGCCATCGCGGCCGAGGGTGCGGCGTGGAAAATCGGGGGTGTTCATGGCGGTCTCCGCGCAGGAAGTAGGACGACGCGTACGCTAATGCGGGAGCTGGCCGCGCGCGTGCCGGATGCTCGCGGATTATTGCCCGATCGTCCACGATGAGGACGCCGCGCGTGCGCGCGTGCGCGCCGGCGGCATAATCGTCGCCGTGTCCTTCGTTGCGGATATACGATGAGCGACAAGCCATCCAGCGTCGTCGAAGCGCTGTCGGGGATCGAAGCGCAGCAGGCCGAGCTCGCCGACCGGATTGCCCGAAACGCAGGCGGTGACGGCGTGCGCAATACCGCGATCGCGGGCCTTGGCCTGATTCGCGCGAGTTCTCCGTCGCAGCCGATCCCGTGCGTGTATCACCCGAGCCTGTGCGTCGTCGTGCAGGGGCGCAAGCGCGCGCTGCTCGGCGACGAGATCTACGTGTACGACCCGCTCAACTACCTCGTCGTGTCGATGTCGATCCCGCTCGTGAGTCAGATCGTCGAGGCGACGCCGTCGCGGCCGTACCTCTGTCTGCGCATCGATGTCGAGCCCAAGCTCGTCAACGAACTGCTCGCGCAGCTCGGTCCGGCCGCACCCTCGCGCACGGGCGACGAGCGCGCGCTGTTCCTCGCGCGCACGAGCGCGCCGCTGCTCGATGCGGTGCTGCGCCTCGTGCGCCTGCTCGATGCTCCGGCGGAGGCGGCGGTGCTCGCGCCGCTCGCGCTGCGCGAGATCCACTACCGCGTGCTCGTCGGCGAACTCGGCCAGCGCCTGCGCAGCCTGTGCGAAATCGATGGGCCGTCGCAGCGCGTCGCGCGTGCGATCGAACTGCTCAAGGCACGCTACAGCGAGCCGCTGCGGATCGAGGAACTCGCCGCCGCCGCGCACATGAGCGCGTCGTCGCTGCACCAGCGCTTCCGCGCTGCGACCGCGACCACGCCGCTGCAGTACCAGAAGCAACTGCGCCTGCAGGAGGCGCGCAGGCTCATGCTCGTCGAGGGGCTCGATGCGGCCGCCGCGGCGCACCGGGTCGGCTACGGCAGCGCGTCGCAGTTCAGCCGCGAGTACCGTCGCCTGTTCGGCGCACCGCCGCGGCGCGAGGTCGCGGCCAAGCGGGTCGCCGGCGAATACTGAAATTCCGTCGGCGCGGGCGGCACGCGCACGGCGCGGCCCGCCCTGCGCGATGGAAGCGATCGAAGCGAATGCATCCTGGTCGCAGCGCGTGGGGCCGCCCGAGCCGCCCGCGGCGCGTCCCGACGAGACGCGTTCGCGAGCACGGTGCTCAGGCCACTCCGCCGGGCTGGCGCAGCAGTCGTTCCGCACGGTGCGGCACGCGCGTCGCTGCGAGATCGTGTGGCGTCGCGTTCTTCGCGCCGACGTGCGGCGCGAGTTCGACGCCGGCGCTTGCGTAGCAGTGCTGCACGAACGCGGAGCAGTACAGCGAGCCTTCGCGCGCGAGCAGGTTCGTGCGCTCGCGCAGGCGCGGACGTGCGAGCGCGAGCGCCGTGCCGACGATCTCGCGCAGCGAGTAGCGCGTTGCGGCGGCGAGCAGGTCGAGCGCCGCGGTGAGCACGTGTCCGGTCCGTGTCGCATCGAGGCCGAAGTCGAGCACGGCGAGGTTCGGCCATGCCGCTGCGTCGAAGAACTTGGCCAGGCGGTTCTCCTGCGCACCGAGGCGCACCTGCTTGTGTCGCAAGTCCAGATCCGATTCGAGCACCCACCACTGTCCGTCGCTGCGCCGTTCGCCGATCAGGAACGCGTGCGACCAGGCGCTGCCGGCCGGATCGGCGGCGAGGCCACGCTGCGCCTTGCGGATGGTGCGGTCGATCGGATGGTCGCCGCCGGCGAGGCCGATGCGCGCCGGCGCGGCATGCCGGAGCAGGAATTCGGCGTTGGCGGCGTTCGCGGCGGAATCGGTCGGCATCGGCAATCTTCGTGTTC
>DASTSE010000107.1:0-4922 GCA_035760865.1 Dokdonella sp. | reverse complement strand
AGGTCGTGGTCTTGCCGGCGCCGTTGACGCCGAGCAGGCCGAGCACTTCGCCGCGCGAGAGCTCGAGATCGAGCGCGCGCACGATCGTGCGGCCGGCGATCCGGCGGCCGGCATGGACGAGCGCGAGCGTGGGTGCGGGGGATGTCACGACGCTCGATTGTTAAGGTTTCGGGAGGCGAACGGCAAGCCCGCAGGCGACGATGCGCCTCGCAAACCTTGACGCAGTCGCGTGGCGACGCCATGTTGACGCGCGTATAGTTGGCTTCTCCTTCTGGGGTTCCCGCAAGTCCATGACCGACACACTGATTTCCCTGGCCGCCCGTGGCCTCACCCAGGCCAGCTGGGGCACCTGGATCGTTTACCTGCTGGTCGTGACCCAGCTGACGATCTTCGCGGTCACGCTCTACCTGCACCGCAGCCAGACGCACCGCGGCGTCGACTTCCACCCGGTCGTCGCGCACTTCTTCCGCTTCTGGTCATGGCTGAGCACGGGCATGGTGACCAAGGAGTGGGTCGCGATCCATCGCAAGCATCATGCGAAGGTGGAGACCGAGGAAGACCCGCACAGCCCGCAGGTGTACGGCATCCGCAAGGTGTTCTGGGAAGGCGTCGAGCTGTATCGCGAGGCGAGCGAGAAGCGCGAGGACATGGAGAAGTACGGTCGCGGCACGCCGGACGACTGGATCGAGCGCGTGCTGTACAGCGGTCATCCGTACTGGGGTCCGACGCTGATGGCGATCATCGACCTCGCGCTGTTCGGCGCGGTCGGCGGCGCGATCTGGGCGATCCAGATGCTGTGGATCCCGTTCTGGGCCGCGGGCTTCGTCAATGGCATCGGCCACTGGTGGGGCTACCGGAATTTCGAATCCGCCGATACGTCGACGAACGTGTCGCCCTGGGGTTTCTGGATCGGCGGCGAGGAACTGCACAACAACCACCACGCGTTCCCGAGCTCGGCCAAGTTCGCGCTGCGCAAGTGGGAATTCGACATCGGCTGGGCCGCGATCCGCGGCTTCGAAATGCTCGGCCTCGCCAAGGTGCTGCGCGTCGCCCCGGCACTCGACGTGCGCCCGAACATGAACCTGCCGGACACCGAAACCGTGAAGGCGTTGCTGTCGCACCGCTTCCACGTCATGAGCGACTACTTCCGCGGCGTCATCGCGCCGACGCTGCGCGAAGAAGCCGCGAGCGCGGGCGCGGGCATCAAGGCGCTGCCGCGCAGGCTGCGCAAGGCGCTCGGCAACGGCGGCCGCTGGCTCGATACCGCGTCGCGCGAACGCATGACCGCGTTCACCGAGAAGCATCCTCGCCTGCGCACCGTGTGCGAGTTCCGCGCGCGCCTGGCCGAACTGACCGAGCGCAACGGCCGGAATGCCGAAGGCATGCTCGAAGGCGTGCGGGAGTGGTGCCGCGAGGCGGAGCAGACCGGCATCCGCACCCTCGCCGAGTTCGCCGCGCGCCTCAAGGGCTATCGTCTCGCGGGCGAAGCCGCCTGACGGACACCCCGCGACGTCGTCGAAGAAGCCCGCCGCGTGCGGGCTTTTTCTTGCGCGTCGCGCGCCGGGATAGTCGCGGCGCGGCCGCCACGGTCACGTGCCGCGCGGGCGCGCTTGAAACGGCCGCCGCGTGTGCGGGCGTTCGCAAAAGAAAAACCCGCCACATGGGCGGGTTTTCTTCAGATCGAGCCACCGGATTCCGCGTCAGCGCAAGTCCATGCGCGACGCGGAACGCGTGCGTGCAGCGATTACTTGATCTTGCCTTCCTTGTACTCGACGTGCTTGCGCACGACCGGGTCGTACTTCTTGACCGCCATCTTCTCCGGCGTGTTCTTCTTGTTCTTGTCGGTGGTGTAGAAGTGGCCGGTGCCGGCCGAGGAGATCAGACGGATCTTGTCGCGCTTGGATGCCATGGTGTTGTACTCCTCAGACCTTTTCGCCGCGCTTGCGCAGTTCGGCGATGACGACTTCGATGCCCTTCTTGTCGATCGTGCGCAGGCCGTGGCTCGACACGCGCAGGCTCACCCAGCGCTTTTCGCTCGGCACCCAGAAGCGGCGCTCGTGGAGGTTCGGCAGCCAGCGGCGCCGCGTCTTGTTGTTGGCATGGGAAACGTTGTTGCCGGAAAGGGCGCCCTTCCCGGTGACTTGGCAGACTCTGGACATTGCGAACCTCGTCGATTCTCGATGCCGACCTTGGCCAGATCGGCGGCGGCCCAGCGGCGACGGTGCGCCATGCGGTGCTGGAGGTCCCTGACCGATCGACGCGGGCGGACCGCATGCCGGAATCCGCGTGCCCGAAGGGCGATGAAGGGTGCAGGGAGCCGTGCTTTATAGCGGAATCATAGGCTTGCGGCAAGTGGCCCGGCGCGGGCCGGTGCGGGCGACGATCCCGGGTGGCAGCAAGGGCCGATGCGCCGCGGGAACGCGCTGGTAGAGTCCGGGGTTCCCGACACCGGAGCCGGCGACCTTGGCGACGACGCGCGAAGCGGCTTTCGAACCGACCCACCCCGCCCTGCGCGAGGACGTGCGCCGGCTCGGCCGCCTGGTCGGCGAGTTGCTGGTCGAACAGGCCGGGCAGGCGTTCTACGAGCGCGTCGAATCGGCGCGCGCGGAGGCGGTCCGGCGCCGCGAGCTGGGCGAGGGCGTGGAGCGGCTCGCGGCTCGACTCTCGGGCCTCGACGCCGCGGAGGCCGACACGATCGTGCGTGCGTTCTCGACCTATTTCCAGGTGGTCAACGTCGCCGAACGCGTGCAGCGCATCCGGCGTCGGCGCGACTACCAGCTCGCGCGCGCGGCGCCGCAGCCCGACGGCCTGCACGACGTGCTGCTGCGACTGCGCGACGCCGGCGTCGAGGCCGCCGAGTTGCTCGAATCACTGCCGCGCATCGACGTCGAACCCGTGTTCACGGCGCACCCCACCGAGGCTTCGCGCCGCTCGCTGCTGGAGAAGGAGCAGGAGATCGTGCGCGCACTCGTCGCCGACCTCGTCGGTCCGCGCACCGACGCCGAACGCGCGGTGGACTGGGCGCGCCTGCGCACGGCGTTGACGAGCAGCTGGCAGACCGCCGACCTGTCGCTGGTGCGTCCGTCGGTGCAGGACGAACTCGATCATGTCGACTTCTACCTGTCCGACCCGCTCTACCGCGTGATCCCCGTGTTCTACGAGGTGCTCGAGAGGGCCATCGTCGACGTCTACGGCACCTGTCCGGCGCTGCCGCGCATCGTCCGCTTCGCGTCGTGGGTCGGCGGCGACATGGATGGCAACCCGAACGTCGGCGCGGCGACGGTCGCGGCCGCGTTGCGCAAGCAGCGCCAGATCGTGCTCGGCTGCTATCGGCGCGAGTGCGCGGACCTCGCGCGGCTGCTCACCCAGACGCTCGATCGCGTCGGCGTCGACGACGCCGTGCTCGGACGATGGGCCGCCTATCGCGAACTCGTTCCCGATGCGGCCGCGAAGATCCGTCCACGCCACCAGAACATGCCGTACCGTTGTCTGTTGCAGCTCGTCGGCGCGCGCCTCGCGGCGACCGCGCACGACGCGCCGGGCGCCTACGCCGACGTCGGCGAGTTCGGAGCGGACATCGAGCTGGTTGCCGCGAGCCTGCGCGCGCACGCGGGCGCGCACGCGGGCTGGTTCGCCGTGCGGCGGCTGCAGCGTCGCATCGCGACGTTCGGCTTCCATCTCGCGCGGCTCGATGCGCGCCAGGATTCGCGCGTGCACGCCGCCGCGCTTGCCGAGGCGCTCGGCGCGCTGCCGGACGACGCCGCGGCGCGCGCAGCGACGATCGCGCCGTACGCGCACGGTACGCACTCGCTCGCCGTGCTTGACGAGCACGCGACGCTCGCGCGCACGGTCGCGGTATTCGGCACGTTCGCCGACGCGCGCCGGCGCCACGGCGATGGTGCGCTCGGCATTTACGTGATCAGCATGGCCGGCAGCGTCGCCGACGTACTCGCGGTGCTCGCGCTCGCGCGCGCGGGCGGGCTCGTCGACGGCGCGGGCACGGTTCCGCTCGACGTCGCGCCGCTGTTCGAGACGATCGACGACCTGCGCGCGGCGCCCGCGACGTTCGCGGCCTTGCTCGCCGAGCCCGTATACCGCGCGCACCTCACTGCTCGCGGCGCGCGCCAGACCATCATGCTCGGCTACTCCGACAGCGCCAAGGACGGAGGGATCCTCGCCGCGCGCTGGGCGTTGCAGCGCGCGCAGGTGGAACTGCTCGCGGTCGCGCGCGAACACGGCATCGCGCTCACGTTCTTCCATGGCCGCGGCGGCTCGATCAGTCGCGGCGGCGGCAAGATCACGCGCGGCGTAATGGCTGCACCGCGCGGCGCGGTGGACGGCCGCCTGCGCGTGACCGAACAGGGCGAGGTCATCCACCAGAAGTACGGCATCCGCGCACTCGCGCTGCGCAGCCTCGAGCAGGCCGCGGGCGCGGTGCTGATCGCGACCCTGCGACCGCGCGCGGCCGAGCCGCGCGAAACGCGCTGGCGCGAAGCGATGCACGCGCTCGCCGACGATGGCGCCGCGGCCTATCGCCGGCTCGTCGCCGGCACGGCGGGGTTCGTCGAGTACTTTCGCCTCGCGACGCCGATCGATGTGATCGAGCGCATGACGCTCGGCTCGCGCCCGGCGCGACGCGGCGTCGGAGCGGGCGGCGTCGAGTCCCTGCGCGCGATCCCGTGGGTGTTCGCGTGGTCGCAGTGCCGTTGCGGACTGACCGGCTGGTACGGCGTCGGAAGCGCGCTCGAACGCGCCGCCGCGCGCGGCGACGATGCACTGCTCGCCGAGATGGCGCGCGACTGGCCGTTCTTCCGTACGCTCGTCGAGGATCTCGAAATGCTGCTCGCGAAGTGCGACCTCGACATCGCCGAGCGGTTTTCGCGACTCGCCGGGCCGCTCCACGACGCGTTCTTCCCCCTCGT
>DASTSE010000106.1:0-4251 GCA_035760865.1 Dokdonella sp. | reverse complement strand
GCTCGCGACGAGCCAGGACCACAAGCGGCGCGACGAGGGCGACCTCGGTCCGAACACGGGCGGCATGGGCGCCTATTCGCCCGCGCCCGTGGTCACGCCCGCGGTCGAACGCCGCGTGCTCGACGAGATCGTCCATCCGACGATCGCGAGCATGGCCGCCGAAGGCGCGCCGTTCATCGGCTTCCTCTACGCCGGCCTCATGATCGGCCGCGACGGCGCGCCGAAGGTGATCGAGTTCAACGCGCGCCTCGGCGACCCGGAGACGCAGCCGATCATGCTGCGCCTCAAGTCCGACCTCGTCGATCTCGTCGAGGACGCGCTAGACGGCCGCCTCGATCGCGCGAGCGCGAGCTGGGATCCGCGTCCCGCGCTCGGCGTCGTCGTCGCCGCGGCCGGCTATCCCGGCAAGGTGCGCAGCGGCGATGTCATCGAGGGGCTCGACGCGCCCGACGGCAGCGACGTCAAGGTGTTCCACGCCGGCACCGCGCTCGGCGCGAGCGGCGCCGTCGTCACCGCGGGCGGTCGCGTGCTCGCGGTATGCGCGATCGGCGACGACCTCGGCGTCGCGCGCGAACGCGCGTACGCGCGCGTGCGAACGATCCGCTTCGACGGCGCGTTCTGCCGACGCGACATCGGCCACCGCGCCTTGCGGCGCTGAGCGCTACGCTCAGCGCTTCGCCGGTGCCACGTCCGGCGCGAGGCGCGGCGGGTGGTAGACCGCCGCATTCGCGGGCCACGGTCGCTCCGGCAGCTTGTGCGCCTGCAACTGCTGCAGCACCTCGCGATACGGCGTGAGCGCGGCCTTGAGGCCGTTGCGCACGAGCACGAACATCGCAGCCTGCTGCGTCTTCACCGCGTCGTCCCATTTGCCGTTCGCCGCGAGCGCGAGCGCGTAGGCCTCGCCGTTCGGCGCGCTCGGATTCTCGCTGTAGAGCTTCTTGCCGTACTCGAGCGCGCCGCGGCGCTCGCTCGCGCTCGCCTGCGGGCATGTGCTGGCGAGGCGCACGAACAGCTGCAGCACGAGCTTGTTGTTGATGTCGGTCGCGAGCAGGTCGCTGGTATCGCGCAGCGCCGAGGGGCACTCGCCCGCGACGACGTAGGCGCCGACGAGCTCCATCCAGTGCTCGCCGTTGCGCAGGTCGAGTTGCACGAGCGCGCGATACTGCTCCGCGGCGTCCGCCGCGCGCCCCGTGCGCAGCAGCAGCGCGCCGAGCAGCGAGCGCGCCTCGCCGAGCTTCGGGTCGAGCCGCACGGCCTCCTGGTAGGCGCGCTGCGCGCCGGCGTCGTCGTTGCCCATCTCGAGCGCGACACCCTTGCTGAGCTGGGCGAGCGCGCTGTTGCGGTCGGCGGCGATCGCCGCGTCCGCACGCGCGTTCGCCGCCGCGAGATTGCCCGCCGCGGCTTCCGTACGCGCGTACAGCGCGAGCAGCACGGCGTCCTTCGGGCTCGTCGCGACGGCGGCATCGAGCACCTTGCGCGCGGCGTCGTACTGGTGCAGCGCGAGCAGTGCCGGAACGTCGCCGATGCCCTTCGGCACGGCCGCCGCGGCGGTGCCGCTCGCCGCCGCCGGGCGTCCGAGCAGGCCGTCTCCGAGCGGGTCGACGAGAACGGGCTGCACGTTGCCGGCCTTCGCTCGCGCGTCGGCGGCCGCCTGGGCATTGCCGGCCCCGGCCTGCGCCTCGGCCAGCGTCGCGTACAGCGCGGTCGCCTTCGGATCGATCGCGAGCGCGCGCTGGGTCTGTTCGATCGCCTCGGCGTAGCGCTTCTGCTTGAGCGCGATCTCGCCGAGCATCGCATACGGCAGCGCCTGGTCGGTGTGCTTGGCGACGTAGTCGGCGAGCAGCTTGCGCGCGCCGTCGAAGTCGCCGTTGTCGATCTTGCCGCGCGCAACCGTGGTGCGGATCGGCAGGTAGTCCTGGTTGAGCTGCAGCGCGATGTCGAAATAGTTCTGCGCGACCGCGGCCTGCTTTTGCGAACGCGCGAGCACGCCTTGCGCGTAAACCCAGCGTCCGTCCTTCGGCGCGAGCAGCGACGCATCCTCGAGCGCGATCGTCGCCGCGTCGACCAACCCGTTGCGCGCATACGCCGCGCCGAGGATCGCGTACGCCTCGGCGAGCGGGTCGCCGACGAGCGCGATCTTGCTCTTCTCGAACGTCTCGCGCGTCTTGCGCAGTTCGTCGGCCTGCGCGGGCGGCAGGCGCGACAAGTCCGGCGTCGGCACCGGCTTGACCAGGGCCTCGGCGTGCAGGTGGGTCGCGCCGAACGCAACGGCGACGGCGAGAGCGAGCGGAGCGAGGGAACGCAGGGACATCGGCTTGGCGGATTCGTGGGACGAGCCGCGAAGTTTACCGCCTCGCTGCCCGCCCCGCCGCGACCCCTCCGACGCCTCGAAGTTCCCGCCGGGCGCGCCCGGCAGCGCCGCGGAGCGCGCCGGCGCGCTCGCCGCGAAGCGGTCCGCCCGGCGCGATCGGCCCTGCGATCCTGCTACATTCGGGCGACCTCCCAGGTGGGCCACCCATGAGCGGATCCAGCCAGTTCCGACTGCTCGGCACGCGACGCTTCGCGCCGTTCTTCGCGACCCAGGCGCTCGGTGCGTTCAACGACAATGCGTTTCGCAACGCCCTCGTCGTGCTGGTCGGCTACCACATGGGTCTCGACGAACACGCGGTCGGCTTCTACTCGAACGTCGCGCCGGCGCTGTTCATCCTGCCGTTCTTCGTGTTCTCGGCGAGCGCCGGGCAGCTCGCCGAAAAGTACGAGAAGGCGCGCATCATCCGCTGGGTGAAGCTGTTCGAGATCGCCGCGATGACGCTCGCGGCGGCCGGCTTCTGGCTGCAGAGCATCCCGCTGCTGCTTTCGGTGCTGTTCCTCATGGGCCTGCATTCAACCGTGTTCGGCCCGATCAAGTACGCGATCCTGCCGCAGACCCTGCGCGCGGACGAGCTCGTCGGCGGCAATGGCCTGGTCGAGATGGGCACCTCGCTCGCGGTACTCGTCGGCATGATCGCGGGTGGCGTCGCGATGAGCAGCGGCCCGCTTCCGGCCTCGCTGCTCGTGATCGCGGTGGCGCTGGCCGGCTGGTTCACGAGCCGTGCCATACCGCCGGCGCCGGCGACCGCGCCCGGACTCCGCTTCAACTGGAACCCGCTCACCGAAACCTGGCGCGTACTCGGCTTCGTGACGAAGAACCGTACCGTGTTCAATTCGGTGCTCGGCATTTCCTGGTTCTGGTTCTTCGGCGGCGTCTTCACGATGCAGTTGCCGAACTACACGAAGATCTTCCTCGGCGGCACCGAGTCGGTGCAGATCCTCGTGCTTGCGCTGTTCTCGATCGGCGTCGGCATCGGCTCCCTGCTGTGCGAGCGGCTGTCCGGACACAAGGTGGAGATCGGCCTCGTTCCGTTCGGATCGATCGGGCTGACCGTATTCGGCCTCGACCTGTACTTCGCGCGCCCCGCGGCGACGACGCTGCACGACCTGTCGGCGCTCGCGTTCCTCGCCGCGCCGGGTGGCTGGCGCATCACGCTCGATTTCGTCCTCGTCGGCCTGTTCGCCGGCTTCTACATCGTCCCGCTGTTCGCGCTCGTGCAGAGCCGCGCCGAGCGCAGCGAGCTGTCGCGTGTGATCGCCGGCAACAACATCATCAACGCGCTGTTCATCGTCGGCGCGGCCGCGTTCGGGCTCGGCCTGTCCGCGTTCGGTTTCTCGATCCCGCAGATCCTGCTCGTCACCGCGGTGCTCAACGCGCTCGTCGCGATCTACATCTACACGCTCGTGCCCGAGTTCCTCATGCGGTTCCTGTCGTGGATCCTCGTCAACACGCTCTACCGCATCGAGGTCGAGGGCACGACGCGCATTCCCGACGAGGGCGCCGCGCTGCTCGTCTGCAACCACGTGAGCTTCATGGACGCGCTCATCATCGGCGGCAGCGTGCGCCGGCCGGTGCGCTTCGTCATGTACTACAAGATCTTCGAGATCCCGGTGCTCAAGTTCATCTTCCGCACCGCGAAGGCGATCCCGATCGCCGGGCGCAAGGAGAATCCGCAACTGCTCGAGCGCGCGTTCGACGAGATCGATCGCGCGCTCGCCGATGGCGAGCTCGTCTGCATCTTCCCCGAAGGCGGGATCACGCGCGACGGCGCGATCGACACGTTCCGCCCCGGCGTCGAACAGATCCTCGCGCGCCGCGCGGTGCCGGTCGTGCCGCTCGCGCTGCGCGGCCTGTGGGGTTCGGGGTTCAGCCGGCGCGAC
>DASTSE010000105.1:0-3270 GCA_035760865.1 Dokdonella sp. | reverse complement strand
GGGAGCGGCGGAAGCCGCGATGCTTTTCCTGAGGGCTGAGGGCTGAGGGCCGAGGGCCGCAAAGCCATCATGGCGGTCATCGCGCAGCGCCTGCCACAACGCCGACTGCACGAGCTTGTTCTCGACGATCCAGCCGAGCGCAGCCTCGCCCTGCTCCGCCGCGTCAAAATGCAGCTCGCCCGGCGCGAGCGCGTCCCAGACGTGCATGTGCCGGTACGGGCCGACGCGCGACGCCTCGATCGACGGCCAGACGCCGAGATCATCGAGCAACGCACGCGCGTCGGGCGCGAGCGCGACGACACGCAGGTCGACCTCGTCGTCGGCGCGCCACGGCTTCGGCCCGCGCGCTTCGACGAGCGCGACCTCGAAACCGTCGCGCGCGAGTGCGAGTGCGAGCGCGCCGCCGACCGCACCGGCGCCGACGACGATGACGTCGAGTTCGCCGCGCCGGCTCATCGGCGCAGCCCGAGCAGCGACGCGTCGCCGCGGAAACCCATGCCGCGCAGCGCGAAGCCGCGCTTGAGCGTGCGGCTGCGTTCGAGCACGTGCAAGCCGAGCGAGCGCAGCATGCGCAGCGGCAGGAAGTCGTTGCCCATGAGGCGCACGAGATCGTCACTGAACGCGGTCGTTGCCGCGCGATCGCCTGCACGCCGCTCGACGTACCGCGCGAGCAAGGCGGCGTCGCCGGGATCGGCGCCGCGCGACGCCGCTTCGCGCAGCAGCTCGGCCAGCGTGAGCGCGTCGCGCAGGCCGAGGTTGAAGCCCTGCGCGCCGAGCGGATGCACGGTCTGCGCGGCGTTGCCGACGAGCACGCTGCGCACGGCGGTGGTGCGTTCGGCGAGCGCGCGCGCGAGCGGATACGGCTTGCGTCGGCCGGGGCGCGAGAAACGTCCCGCGCGCCAGCCGAAGCGTTCGTGCACGAACGCGATGAACGCGTCGTCGTCGAGCGCGGCGACGCGTGCGGCGTCGTCGGCCGGCACGCTCAGCACGAGCCCGGCGCGGCGTTCGCCGAGCGGCAGCAGCGCGACCGGGCCCGAGTCCGTGAAGCGCTCGTAGGCGAGGCCGTCGAGCGGTCGCTCCGTCGTCAACGTCGTCACGAACGCGGACTGCGCGTAGTCGTGGCGCTGCACGCCGATGCCGAGCGCGCTGCGCACGAACGACTCGCTGCCGTCGGCGCCGACGAGCAGGCGCGCACGCACATGTCGCGTCGACGCGCCATCGCGCAGGCTGACGTCGATGGTGTCGTCGCGGGCCTCGAGCGCTACCGCCTGCGCCGGCGCGATGCGCTGCAGCGCGCGGCAGGCGTCGAGCCGGCGCAGCAGCGCGTTGCCGAGCTCGCGCGCGGGCAGCACCGCACCGAAATCGCGCAGGCCGAGTTCCGCCGCGTCGAGGCGCACGGCGCCGAAGTCGCCGCGACAGCTGGCATGGATGCGCCGCAGCGGCACCAACGGCGTGGCGCCGTCGAACACGCCGAGCGCGCGCAGCGCGTTGACGCTCGCCTGGGCGAGCGCGAGGTTGCGTTCGTCGTAACTCGGCTGCAGTTCGACGCGCGGCGGCGCCGCTTCGGCGAGCGCGACGGCGAGGCCGGCATCGTCGAGCGCGATGGCGAGGCTGGCGCCGACGAGGCCGCCGCCGACGATGAGGACATCGAGGTCGCTGTTCACCCCGCGATCATAACCCGGCGTGCGGGCGCGCCCGCACGCACTCGGCGCGCGCGTACGCGTTGGGCTAAACTCGGCAGCCTGTTCCCAGGGTCCCGGAATCATGACCGCACCTTCGACTTCCCTCACCAAGGACCTGCGCCTCGGCCTGTTCCTGCTGCTCGGCCTCGTCATGGTCGCCACGCGCAGCCATCACTTCGGCGCGCTGCCGGACGCCTCGTGGGCGGTGTTCTTCCTCGCCGGCTTCTACCTGTCCGCGGGCGCGCCGCGGCAGCCGGTCACGCTCGCGGGCGGCTCGTTCCGCTGGGCGTTCCCGCTGCTGATGGCGCTCGCCGTCGTCGTCGACTACGCGGTCATCAGCGCGCAGGGCCTGGATTTCTGGAGCCACTACTGCGTGTCGCCGGCGTACTGGGTCCTCGTGCCGAGCTACGCGGCGCTGTGGTTCGGCGGCGCCTGGCTGCGCGCGCGCTATCGCGGCCTGCATCTGCGCGAGGGCGCGCTGCTCGTCGCGAGCGCGATGGTCGCCGCGAGCGTGTGCTACCTCATCTCGAACGGCAGCTTCTACTGGATCAGCCCGAGCGTGCCCGCGCGCAGCTTCGGCGGCTGGATCGCGAACCTCGGCGACTGGTACCTGCCGTTCATGCAGACGACGTTCCTCTACGTCGGCATCGGCGCCGCGCTGCACGTCGCGACCACGCTCGCGGTTCGCGCGCTCGGCGGCGCCGCGCAGCGTTCGCCGCAGTCGCAGCGCTGAGTTCGGCGACGGACCGGCCGGCCCGTGGGCAACCGCCTGTCGAAGATCTACACGCGCACCGGTGACGACGGCACCACCGGCCTCGGCGACGGCACCCGCGTCGGCAAGGATTCGGCGCGCGTCGCCGCGTACGGCACCGTCGACGAGCTCAACAGCGCGCTCGGCATCGTGCTCGCGTGCGAGATTCCCGAGCGCGTGCGCGAGGTGCTGACCCAGGCGCAGCACGACCTGTTCGACCTCGGCGGCGAGCTGTGCATCCCGGGCATGGCGATGGTGCATGCCGACGACATCGAGCGCCTCGAACAGGTGCTCGACGCGTTCAACGAGGACCTGCCGCCGCTCAAGGACTTCATCCTGCCCGGCGGCGGCGCCGCAGCCGCGCACTGCCATCTCGCGCGCACGATCTGCCGTCGCGCCGAGCGCGAGGTCGTCACGCTCGCGCGCCACGACGCCGTGCGCGGCGAAGCGATGCGTTATCTCAATCGCCTCTCCGACCTGCTGTTCGTGGTCGCGCGCGTGCTCGCGCGCGCGTCCGGTCATGGCGAAGTGCTGTGGCAGCACGAACGGCGCAAGCGCGGATAGCGGCACCCGGGAGCCCGTCATGAACACGCGCAGCTACGTCGTCGTCAGCGCGAGCGTGTTCGGACTCGTCGCGCTCGTGCACGCGGTTCGCCTGTTCCAGGGCTGGCCGGCCCAGCTGGGGCCGTTCACGATTCCGCCGGCGGCGTCGTGGCTCGCCGCCGCGGTCACCGCATCGCTGAGCGTGGCGGGTTTCGCCAGCCTGCGCCGATGAGCGCGCATGCGCCATCGCCGCGCCGACGCGACGGCATGACGCCCGCGCAGGCGCTCGCGTTC
>DASTSE010000104.1:0-2206 GCA_035760865.1 Dokdonella sp. | reverse complement strand
CCTCGTCGGGCGTCAGCGTCGGGACGTTGTCGTAGATCTTCGTCGGGCCGATCATCGGCGTGCGCACGAGCGGCATGTTGATCGTCGTGAACACGATGTTGCTGTCGGAGAACTCCGACTGCGCGATCCGCGAGAACGCGTCGAGCGCCGACTTCGACGCGACGTACGCCGAGAAGCGCGGCGCGTTCGAGAGCACGCCGATCGACGAGACGTTGATGATCTGCCCGGCGCGCTGCTCGATCATCTTCGGCAGGAAGCCCAGGATCAGGCGGATCGCGCCGAAGTAGTTGAGCTGCATCGTGCGCTCGAAGTCGTGGAAGCGGTCGAACGAATGCACGATCCCCCGGCGGATCGATCGTCCGGCGTTGTTGATCAGGAAGTCGCAGGTTCCGAGCTCGTCGAGGACGCGGCGCACCAGCGCATCGCACGAGCGCATGTCGGCGAGATCGGCGGTGAAGACGACCGCGCTGCCGCCCATCGCGGCGATCTCGCGCTTGGTCTCGACGAGCTTCTCCTCGCCGCGCGCGACGAGCACGACGCGCGCGCCCGCCAAGGCGAGCTTCACCGCGGACGCCCGGCCGATCCCCGACGACGCCCCGGTCACGACGACGACCTTGCCGCGCACCCGCCCGGCGAGGCTGCGGTCGATGAAGAGGTCGGGATCGAGGTTGCGTTCCCAGTAATCCCAGATCTTCGCCGCGTAGGACGCGAGCGGCGGCACCGCGATGCCCGAGCCCTTGAGGGCCTTGGCCGCTTCGCGATTGTCGTAGCGCGTCGGCCAGTTGATGAACGGCAGCACGTCGCGCGGGATGCCGAGGTCGTTCAGCACGACGCGCATCGCGCGCTTCACCGGCGCGAGCGAGCCGAGGCCATAGAGGATCGGCGCCGGGATGAACCCGAACAGCTTCGCGTTGATGCGCATCGTCATCTTCGGCGCGTGCGCAGCCTGCGCGAAGATGTTCAGCACCTCGCCGACGCGGTGGGGAGCGGGGTCGGTCAGGTGGAAGCACTTGCCGTCGAGCGCGCGCTTGTGCGCGATGAAGTCGAGCGCGTCGACGACGTAGTCGACGGGAACGATGTTGATGCGGCCGCCTTCGACGCCGATCGTCGGCATCCAGGGCGGCAGCAGCTCGCGCATCTTCTGGATCGCCTTGAAGAAATAGTAAGGGCCGTCGATCTTGTCGATCTGGCCCGTCTTCGAATGGCCGACGACGAAGCCGGGGCGATAGATGCGAAACGGGCGGCCGCATTCGCGGCGGACGACGCCCTCCGCCTCGTGCTTGGTGCGGAAGTACGGGTGATCGAGCTCCTCCGCCTCCTCGAACATGTCCTCCCGAAACACGCCCTCGTACAGCCCGGCGGCGGCGATCGAGCTCACGTGGTGGAAGCATCCGGCCTCGATGGCCTCGGCGAAGGCGACGGCATGCCGCGTGCCGTCGACGTTGGCGGCGAACTGCGCCTCGGCGGGGGCCTGGATGTCGTAGATGGCTCCGAGATGGAAGAAGTGCCTGACCTTCCCGGCGAGCTTGCGCCGGTCGGCGGCCGCGATGCCGAGGCCCGGCGCGGTGAGGTCGCCGACGACGGCGACCACGCGCTTGTCGTCGACGCCCCATGCGGCGCGAAGCAGCGCGAGGCGTTCGAGCGAGCCTTCGCGCACCAGCACGTGGATGCGCCCCTCGCGCGCGATCAGCTTGGGCAGCAGATAGCTGCCGATGAAGCCGGTCGCGCCGGTCACGAAATACGCCATGGATCCTCCTGCCGACGCACGCGGCGCTGCGCCGCGCGGGGGCGTCGATTGTATCGCCCGGTCGCGCCGTCGCGCGCGCGTTTAGAGTGCGCCCTCTACACGCGTCTGCCTAGAATGCCGGCATTGCGAGGCGCACCGCCTCGCGCACGACGATCGGATTCGACATGTTGAAGAAAGCACGCCAGGCGCGGGATACCGCGGATGCGACGGATGCCAGGGACTTTGCGCGCGTGGTGCTCGAGTCCCCGCGCCAAATCTGGCTCGCGGGACTCGGCGCTTTCTCCCGCGCGCAGTCGGAGGGTACGAAGGTGTTCGAGACGCTGGTGAAGCAGGGCGAGGCCGTCGAGGCGCGCACGCGCAGCGCGGCGTCGCAGACCGCCGCGGCGGCCCGGACCGCGGCGCGCACCAAGGCGAAGGAGATGCAGCAAATGGCCGGCGGCACGTGGGACAAGCTCGAAA
>DASTSE010000103.1:0-3354 GCA_035760865.1 Dokdonella sp. | reverse complement strand
CACGCGCTCGAGCGAGAGCTCGCTCCGCCCGCCGGCCTGGCCGAGCGCGACCACCACGGCGGGACGCTGGCGCTCAACGACCTCCTCGAGGATCGGCAACGTCGCCGCGAACGACACCGGCAGGATGCAACCGACGATCCGGTGGCCGGCAATCGTCGCGCCGTCGAGCGCGCGCACGATCTCCTGGGACGGGTTGATCGACTCGCCGCCGAACGGCTCGAAGCCGGTCAGCAGCACGCACGCGGCGTCGGTACGGGATGCGGACACGTCGCGACGCGACTCAGTGGATCCCGAACGACTGCAGCTCGACCGGCGTGCTCGGCAGCACGACGATCGTGCCGCGCATGCCGTTGCTCGGCGTGCCGTGCGTCTCGCAGTAGTAGCCGATCGTGCCTGCCGACGGAAACACGCGGCTGAAGTGCCAGATGTTGTTGGCGGCGGCGCCGTCGCCACCCTGGCCGTCGCCGTCGCAGCCATTGGCGCAACGGAACGAGTTGTCGTTCGCTTTCACGTTGTGCGTGCCGCCGCTGTTGCGGAACGTGACGCGGTCGCCGGCGGCAATCGTCAGCTCGGCCGGATTGAACGTCTGGCCCGGGCCGACGAGGACGAGGTAGTCGGCCGCGCAGGCGGGACCGGCGAGAAGGGCGAGCAGGGCGAGTGGGGCGAGTGGGGCAGGCGGGCGCATCGCGACAGGGTATACGGTCGGCGGCACGATGCAACGGCGGCGCAGGGCGGCGCCGGCGCCGCCAGCGAAGGCAGGGGCGTTCGCCTGTAGGAAATCTCGGACAACGCTCGGTGCGCGCTTCGTACACCGCGGCGCGCGCTTTGCGGGACGCGATCGCGGGTGGGCGGGTGCACAGTGCACGCTAGGAACGGCGATGGATCGCGGCAGGGATGCACTCGCCCCGCAAGGGCGGCACGATTCGGGATGCATCGTCGAGCGGTCCGGGCGACTCGATGCGCGCGGGATTCTCGCAGCCGGATCCGTTTCGACGACGCACCCGGGCCGTTGCGCGCGAGCGACCGCGCGCAGCCGCCATCGGGTTGTCGCGCGTGGAGCATCGGCATGGAACAGCACGAACCGTGGCGTCTGGACACCCTGCATGCGGACGTCGTGCGCCAGCTTGCCGAGCGCGCGTGCGCTCATCTCTGCCAGCCGGCGCTGCTCCGGCGCAGCGACGACCGGCTCGCACGCGCGCGCGTGATCCATGCGGCCCTGTCGACGCGCCGTCGCTTCGAGGCGCTGTTCGAGCGCAGCCAGGCGTTGCAAGACGCGCTCGAGCGGTTCAAGTCGCGGCGCCTGCGCATCCTCGGCCCATGACCGTGGGCGAGTCGGCGGGGGCGTGCCGCTCGGCGCGTTTGCGGAGCTCTTCGCCGGTTGCTCGATCGTGGCGACGCTGCCCGGGCCCGCGGCGAAGCGCGCGACGGTCTGAAGACGGCGGCAGGCGCGCAGGTCCTCGCAGGGCTCAGATCGTCGGTCGGATCACGCCGCGCTGGATCAGCGCCTCGACGATCATGCTCGCGCAATCCTCGGGCGACTGCTCCATCGTGCGGACATGCAGCTCCGGCGCAGCGGGCACCTCGTACGGCGAATCGATGCCGGTGAAGTTCTTGAGTTCGCCGCGGCGCGCCTTGCGGTACAGGCCCTTCGGATCGCGCCGCTCGACCACCTCGAGCGGCGTGTCGACGAAAATCTCCATGAACTCGCCGTCGTCGACCATGCCGCGCGCGAGCCGTCGCTCGGAGCGGAACGGCGAGATGAACGCGGTGATGACGATGAGGCCGGCATCGACCATGAGTTTCGCAACCTCGCCGACGCGGCGGATGTTCTCGACCCGATCGGCGTCGGTGAAGCCGAGGTCCTTGCTGAGGCCGTGGCGTACGTTGTCGCCGTCGAGCAGGTAGGTGCGCGCACCGAGCGCGTGCAGCTGGCGCTCGACGATGTTCGCGATCGTCGACTTGCCGCTGCCGGAAAGGCCGGTGAGCCAGAGCACGCACGGCTTGTGGCCGTTCTGGCGGATGCGCGCCTGCTTGTCGACCTCGACCGCCTGCCAGTGGATGTTCTGCGAACGGCGCAGCGCGAAGTGCAGCAGGCCCGCGCCGACGGTCTGGTTCGTGTAGCGGTCGATGACGATGAAACTGCCCATGTCGCGATTGCTCGCATACGGGTCGAACGCGACCGCGCGGTCGAGCGTGAGGTTGGCGACGCCGATGCCGTTGAGCTCGAGCGTCTTCGCGGCGAGGTGCTCGAGGCTGTTGACGTCGACCGCGTACTTGGGCTGGCCGAACGAAGCGCCGAGCGTGGTCGCGCCGAGCTTCACAAGATAGGGGCGGCCGGGGAGCATCGGCGCATCCGCCATCCACACCAGCGTCGCTTCGAACTGGTCGGCGAGACCGGCCGGATCGTCGGCCGCGCAGATGACGTCGCCGCGGCTGATGTCGATATCGTCGGCGAGCGTGAGCGTGACCGACTGGCCCGCGCGCGCCTCGGCGAGGTCGCCGTCGTAGGTGACGATGCGCGCGACGGACGTCTGCCTGCCGGACGGCAGCACGCGCACCGCGTCGCCGGGGCGCACGCGCCCGCCGAGGATGCGTCCGGCGTAGCCGCGGAAGTCGAGGTCGGGCCGATTCACCCATTGCACCGGCAGGCGCAGGGGGCCGCGCGGCTCGTCTTCGCCGACGTCGACGGTTTCGAGGTGCTGCAGCAGGCTCGGGCCGCGATACCACGGCGTGCGCGCGCTCGGCGCGCTCAGGTTGTCGCCGCGCAGCGCCGACAACGGGATCGCAACGACGTCGTCGATCCCGACTTTGGCGGCGAACGCGCGGTAGTCGCGCTCGATCGCCTCGAACGCGTCGCGCGACCAGTCGACGAGGTCGAGCTTGTTGACTGCGAGCACGACCTTGCGGATGCCGACGAGCGAGACGAGGTAGCTGTGGCGACGCGTCTGCGTGAGCAGGCCCTTGCGCGCATCGACGAGGATCACGGCGAGATCGGCGGTCGACGCGCCGGTGATCATGTTGCGCGTGTACTGCTCGTGCCCGGGCGTGTCGGCGACGATGAACTTGCGCCGCTCGGTGGCGAAGAAGCGGTAGGCGACGTCGATCGTGATGCCCTGCTCGCGCTCGGCGCCGAGGCCGTCGAGCAGCAGGGCGAAATCGAGTTCGTCGCCCTGCGTGCCGAACTTGCGCGAGTCGCCTTCGAGCGAGGCGAGCTGGTCGTCGAACAGCGCCTTGGATTCGTGCAGCAGGCGGCCGATCAACGTGCTCTTGCCGTCGTCGACGCTGCCGCAGGTGATGAAGCGAAGCAGGCTCTTCGACTGCTGCGCGGCGAGATAGGCCTCGATGTCCTCGAAG
>DASTSE010000102.1:0-2235 GCA_035760865.1 Dokdonella sp. | reverse complement strand
CAGATGCCGACCGTGCTCACGCTCAAGGCGCTCGGCGCGCTGCCGTCCGGGCCTCCACTCAACCTCGGCATGCTCGGCATGCACGGCAGCCGCGCGGCGAACACGGCAGTGCAGGAATGCGACGTCCTCATCGTCGTCGGCGCGCGGTTCGACGACCGCGCGACCGGCAAGCTCGCCGGCTTCGCGCCGCACGCGCGCGTCGTGCACATGGACGTGGACACGAGCGAAATCGGCAAGCTGCGCCGCGCCGACGCCGGCGTGCGCGGCGACCTGCGCCGCGCGCTCGCCGCATTGACGCTGCCGTGCGCGGCGCAGCTGCACGCGCGCCATGGCGTCGCGCGTCGGCAGTGGCGCGCGCTGTGCCAGCATCGCGCGAACGCACACGTCGCGCGCTGCGCCGCGCCGGGCGACGCCGTGCACGCGCCGTCGCTGCTGCGGCGACTGTCCGCGCTCGCACCCGCGGCGATCGTCGCCTGCGACGTCGGCCAGCACCAGATGTGGGTCGCGCAGCACTGGAGCTTCGACGATCCGCGCAGGCACCTCACGAGCGGCGCGCTCGGCGCGATGGGCTTCGGCTTGCCGGCCGCGATCGGCGCGCAACTGCAGGATGCGCGCGCGCAGGTGATCTGCGTCAGCGGCGACGGCTCGTTCCTCATGAACGTGCAGGAACTCGCGACGCTGCGCCGTTACGACCTGCCGGTGAAGATCGTGCTGCTCGACAACCAGGCGCTCGGCATGGTGCGGCAATGGCAGGAGCTGTTCTTCGACCGTCGCTACAGCGAGATCGACCTGTCCGACAACCCCGACTTCGTCGCGATCGCGCGCGCATTCGGCGTCGAGGCGCTGCACGTGGACCGCGACGCCGACGTCGGCCACGCGCTCGACGCGCTGCTCGCCGCACGCGGCCCCGCGCTGCTGCACGTCGCGATCGACACCCGCGCGAACGTCTGGCCGCTCGTGCCGCCGAACCACGACAACGCGCAGATGCTCGATGCCGACGACGTCGCGCCGCTGCCGCTCGTCGCCGCCGATTCCCCCACCCCACCGGAGACACCCCATGCGCTACCGGCTTGATCTCACCTTGCGACATGCCGAGGGCGCGCTCGCACGCGTGCTCGGCGCGACCGAACGCCGCGGCTTCCGGCCGCTGTCCGTCGACGGCGAGGCGCAACCCGACGGAGACCGCTGGCACCTCTGCATCACGGTCGAAGGCGAGCGCGGCGAGCACGCGCTCGAAGGCCAGCTCGCCAAGCTGCACGACTGCCTTGCGGTGCAGGTGTCGCCGTGCTGACCCGCAGCGAGGCGAGTGTCCCTGTGGGAGCGCCGGAAGGCGCGATGCTTTCGCCCGACCCAGGAGCATCGCGGCTTCCGCCGCTCCCACAAGACCGGCGACGCGCACGCGTGTGGTTCGATGGAGAACTCGTCGACCCCGACGACGCGCGCATCGGCCTGACCACCCACGCGCTGCACTACGGCAGCGGCGTGTTCGAAGGGATCCGCGCCTACGCGACACGCGACGGCGCGGCGGTGTTCCGCCTCGCTGACCACCTCGAGCGCATGCGCAAGGGCGCGGCGCTGCTCGGCATCGCGTTCGATGCGACGACCGCTAGCGAAGCGATCCTCGCGACCCTGCGCGCGAACCGCCAGCGCGACGCCTACGTGCGCCCGCTCGCGTGGGTCGGCGCGGGCGGATTCGGCCTCGACGTCGCCGACCACCCGCGGCATTTCATGGTCGCGACCTCGCCGGCGTCCGTCCATCTCGGCGGTGCGCGCACGCGACTCGGCATATCGCCGTGGCGGCGCAATCCCGCGCGCGCGCTGCCGACGCTCAAGCTCTGCGGCGCGTACGTGAACTCGATCCTCGCCAAGCGCGAGGCGAAGGGGCGCGGTTTCGACGAAGCGTTGTTCGTCGACGACGACGGCTTCGTCGTCGAGTGCACCGGTGCGAACGTGTTCGCGGTCAGCGGCGACCGCATCGTCGCGATCGAGCACGCGGACGCGCTGCCCGGCATCACGCGCGACACGCTCGTCGCGCTCAGCGGCGCCGAATGCCGAGCGATGAGCCTCGCCGAACTGCGCGATGCCGACGAGGTGTTCGTCTGCGGCACCGCCGCGGAGGTCGCCCCGGTCGCCGCACTCGAGCTGCGCACGTACGGCGTCGGCCCGGTCGCGCGCGAGCTCGCCGCGCTCTACGCGCGCGTCGTGCGCGGCGAGGAAACCGCACCCGCGCCGTGG
>DASTSE010000101.1:0-13484 GCA_035760865.1 Dokdonella sp. | reverse complement strand
GAGGAACATCGTCACCGCGGCCACCAGCGCGAGCAGCGTCAGCGCGGTCGGGGCGGAGTGGAACAGCGGGTAGGTCCGCGCCACCAGGAAGACGCCCGCGGCCACCATCGTCGCGGCGTGGATCAGCGCGGAGATCGGCGTCGGGCCTTCCATCGAGTCCGGCAGCCAGACGTGCAGCGGGACCTGCGCCGACTTGCCCATCGCGCCGATGAACAGGCAGATGCAGATCACGGTGGCGACATCCCACTCGTGGCCGGCGAAGATCTCGATGCCCACGCCCGGCAGAGTGCTGGACGCGTTGGCGAACACGGTCGCGTAGTCCAGGGTGTCGAAGTACATCAGCACGCCTGCGATGCCGAGCAGGAAGCCGAAGTCGCCGACGCGGTTGACGAGGAACGCCTTCATGTTGGCGAAGATCGCGCTCGGCCGCTTGAACCAGAAGCCGATCAGCAGGTACGAGACGAGGCCGACCGCCTCCCAGCCGAAGAACAGCTGCAGGAAGTTGTTGCTCATGACGAGCATGAGCATCGAGAACGTGAACAGCGCGATATAGCTGAAGAAGCGCTGGAAGCCGTCGTCGTCGGCCATGTAGCCGATCGTGTAGACGTGCACCATGAGCGACACGAACGTCACGACCACCATCATCATCGCGGTGAGGCGGTCGACGAGGAAGCCGACGTGGGCGCCGAACGAGCCGACCTGGAACCAGGTGTAGAGGTTCTCGTTGAAGGTCGCCGCACTGCCCCAGACGAGCTGGTAGAGCACGTGGAACGACAACACGCACGAGAGCAGCACGCCTGCGATCGTGACGCCGGCGGCGCCCTTGCGGCCGACCTGGTTGCGCAGCAGGCCCGCGACGAGCGCGCCGAACAGCGGCGCGAGGACGATGACGAGCAGGAGGGTTTTCGAGAGCATCGTCGATCAGCCCTTCATCGAATCGATTTCGGTGACGTTGATCGTCGCGCGATTGCGGAACAGCACGACGAGGATCGCGAGACCGATCGCCGATTCCGCCGCGGCGACCGTGAGGATGAAGAACACGAACACCTGTCCCGACGGGTCGCCGAGGAAGCGCGAGAACGCGACGAAGTTGGTGTTGACCGCGAGCAGCATCAGCTCGATGGCCATCAGTAACGTGATGACATTCTTGCGATTGATGAAGATGCCGGCGACCGCGATGCAGAACAGCACCGCGCCGAGCGTCAGGAAATGCGCGAGCGTGATCACGGTGTGCTCTCCCCGGCGTTGTCGGCCGGCGCGGCGGGCTTCTCGGCGGCCATCTTGACGATACGGATGCGGTCGCGTGCCTGCACCATGACCTGCCGCGCGGGGTTTTGCGTGCGAACGCCGGCGCGGTGGCGCAGGGTGAGCGGTATCGCCGCGATGATTGCGACGGTCAGGATCAGCGCGGCAAATTCGAACGGCAGCAGGTACTGGCTGAACAGCGCATTCGCGAGCCAGGTCGTGTTCGACATGCCCGCGGCCGCGGCCGGCTCCGGCGGCGCCGGCAGCTGCATCGTGCGCACGCCGATCAGGCCGAGCATCTCGACCAGCATGACCACCGCAACGACGATGCCGACCGGCAATGCGCGCACGAAGCCTTCGCGCAGCGGGTCGAGGTCGAGGTCGAGCATCATGACCACGAACAGGAACAGCACCATCACCGCGCCGACGTAGACGAGCACGAGCGCGATGGCGAGGAACTCGGCGTCGGCGAGCAACCAGGTGCAGGCGGTCGAGAAGAACGTGAGCACGAGGCAGAGCGCCGCGTGCACGGGGCTGCGCACCGAGATCACCGCGAGCGCGGCGCCCACGGTGATCGCGGCGAAGGCGTAGAAGCAGATCAGCTGGAAGCTCATGGGTCAGTGTCCGTCAGCGGAACGCCGCGTCCTGCGCGCGCGCAGCCGCGATCTCCTTCTCGAAGCGGTCGCCGATCGCGAGCAGCTGCGGCTTCGTCACGACGTTCTCGCCGCGCTTCTCGAAGTGGTATTCGTGGATCGAGGTCTCGACGATCGAATCCACCGGGCAGCTCTCCTCGCAGAAGCCGCAGAAGATGCACTTGAACAGGTCGATGTCGTAGCGCGTGGTGCGGCGCGTGCCGTCCTCGCGCGGGGCCGAGTCGATCGTGATCGCGAGCGCCGGGCACACCGCCTCGCACAGCTTGCACGCGATGCAGCGCTCCTCGCCGTTCGGGTAGCGGCGCAGTGCGTGCAATCCGCGGAAGCGGTTCGACTTGGGGATGTGTTCCATCGGGTAGCGCACCGTGTACTTCGGGCGCCACAGGTACTTGAACGTGAGCCCGAGGCCGGCCAGCAGCTCCAGCAGCATCAGACTCTTGAGGTAGCTCGTGACTCGATTCATTGCCTATTGCCTCAAGCGCCCGTCGTGACCCAGCCGAAGTACTTCATGCAGCCCGCGACGAACACCCACACGATCGTGATCGGGATGAACACCTTCCAGCCGAGTCGCATGATCTGGTCGTAGCGGTAGCGTGGGAAGCTTGCGCGGAACCAGATGTACGCGGTCGCGAAGAAGAACGCCTTGCCCGCGAGCCACCACCAGCCCGGCGCGCCGAGCGCACCCCACGAGGCCGGGAATGGCGACAGCCACCCGCCGAGGAACAGGATCGGCGCGAGGAACGACACGAGGATCATGTTCGCGTATTCGGTCAGGAAGAACACCGCGAACGGTGCGCCCGAGTACTCGACATGGAAGCCCGCGACGATCTCCGACTCGCCTTCGGCGACGTCGAACGGCGCGCGGTTCGTCTCGGCGACGCCGGAGACGAAGTAAATGACGAACATCGGCAGCAGCGGCACGCAGAACCAGTCGAGAAAGCCCTTGCTGCCCGCCTGCGCCTGCACGATGTCGCTGAGGTTGAGGCTGCCCGCGAGGATCAGCACGCTGACGAGCGAGAAGCCCATCGCGATTTCGTAGCTGACGACCTGCGCGGCCGAACGCATCGCACCGAGCATCGCGTAACGCGAGTTCGACGCCCAGCCCGCGATGATGATGCCGTACACGCCCATCGAGGTCATCGCGAGCAGGAACAGCAGACCCGCATTCGCGTTCGACCAGGCGACGTTCGGTCCGATCGGGATTACCGCCCATGCCGCGAACGACGGGATCAGCGCCCACAGCGGCGCGAGCAGGAACAGCGCCTTGTTCGCATTGGCCGGGTAGACGATTTCCTTGAGCAGCAGCTTGAAGACGTCGGCGAAGGTCTGCGCGAGACCGAATGGACCAACCTTGTTCGGCCCCATGCGCACGTGCATCCAGCCGATGACCTTGCGTTCCCACCAGACGTACATCGCGACGCCGATGATGAGCGGCACGAGCGGCAGCAGCAGCAGGCCGAGCGCCATCGACAGCGTCGGGAACGTCGACACGAACCAGTGGAAGGCGGCGATGATCGAGTCCATGCGTCGTCAGGCCTTCGTGATGTCGAGGGAGGCGCCGTGTGGCGGAAGGTGCGCCGATCCCTTGAGGCCGGCTTCGATCCACGCACCGCCGCGCGGCACGCGGGTCGACTGCTCGACCGGGAGCTCGACGCCGGATACGCGTGCGGTCGCGCCCGCGCCGAGGCCGAGTGCGAGCGCGTCTTCCGGATGCAGCGTCACGCTCGCGGCACGCGCGAGCGGATGCGCCTGCAGCGCGGGCGAACGACGCACGACCGCGTCCGACGCGTAGATCGCCGTGGTCGCGATGCGCACGAGGCGACCGTGCGCGGGCTCGATGCGCGGGCGCAGCGCATTCGTCGCGGTCGACGGCGCGGCGCCGTCCGCAGCCATCTGCGTGCGCACTTCGTCGATCTCCGTGAACTCGAAACCGGGTATGGACAGTGCCGCGCCGAGCGCGCGCAGCACCTTCCAGCCCGGGCGCGCGTCGCCGGGCAGCTTCGCCGCGGCAGCGATCGCCTGGGTCGTGCCGTCGGCGTTGGTGTAGCTGCCGTCGATCTCGGGCGGCAGCCCGATCGGCAGCACCGCGTGTGCGGTGCGCCGCACGCCGTTGCACGCGTACGCGCCGATGTAGACGCAGAACTGCGCCTCGGTTCGCGCGCGGTCGAATGCGGCAGGCGCGCTCGTGTCCTGCGAACCGGTGTGATAGACGACGAGATGCTTCGGCGGATTGGCGAGCAGCGCGCCCGCGTCGCGTCCGCCCTGGCGTGGCTGCGCGCCCGCGCGCGCGAGACCGATCGCATTCGCGCCGATCGGGATCTCGTTGACGGCCGAATGCGTGACCTTGGCGACGAAACGCGCGGCCGCGCGCAACGACGATGCGTTCGGATGGTTGAGCGCGGTCTCGCCGAGGATCACCACCGACTCCGGCGCATCGGCGAGCAGCGCGAGCAACGCCTGCGCCTTCGCATCGGCGGCAAGGCCCGCAATCGACTGCGCGAGCGCGGACGATTCCGGCAGGTGGCCGGCGTCGTTGGCGGCTTTGGCGAGGCCGAGCAGCGAATCGAGCATCGCCGCCGGCGTGACGACGGTCTTGCCCGCGAGTTCGAAATTGAGGTCGAAATCGATCGGGTTGATCGCGTGCACCTTCGCGCCCGCACGCACCGCCTTGCGGATGCGCTGGGCGAGCAGCGGCACCTCGTGGCGCGGGTTGCAGCCGACGAGCAGGATCGCCTTGGCCTTTTCGATCGCCGCGACCGGCATCTCGAACGCCGTCGCGACCGGCGCGTCGGCGAAGTCGAGCGTGCGCAGGCGATGGTCGACGTGGTCGCTGCCGATGCCGCGCAGCAGCTTGCCGAGCAGGAAGCCCTCTTCGTTCGAGGTCAGCGGCGCGACCAGCGCACCGACGTCGCCGCGCGCGTCGCGCAGGCGATCGGCGACGAACGCGAGCGCCTCGGTCCACGTCGTTTCGACGAGCTCGCCGTCACGGCGGATCATCGGCTTCGTCGCACGGTCCTTCGCGCGCAGGCCGTCGTTCGAATAACGGTCGCGATCCGACGCCCAGCACTCGTTGATCGCTTCGTTGTCGCGCGGCACCGCGCGCAGCACTTCGCCGCGGCGCGTGTGCAGCCAGAGGTTGCCGCCGAGCGCGTCGTGGTAGCCGATCGACTCGCGCGCGATGAGTTCCCACGCGCGCGCCTTGAAGCGGAACGGCTTGTTCGTCAGCGCGCCGACCGGGCAGACGTCGATGACGTTGCCGGACAGTTCGCTCATGAGCGGCTTGCCGACGTAGGTGCCGATCTGCAGGCGCTCGCCGCGCTCCATGCCGCCGAGCTCGTAGGTGCCCGCGATGTCGGCCATCACGCGCACGCAGCGCGTGCACTGGATGCAGCGCGTCATCTCGGTTTCGACGAGCGGGCCGAGGTCCTCGTCGGGCACGACGCGCTTCTTCTCGACGAAGCGAGATACCGAGCGGCCGTAGCCCATCGACAGGTCCTGCAGCTCGCACTCCCCGCCCTGGTCGCAGATCGGGCAGTCGAGCGGATGGTTGATGAGCAGGAACTCCATCACGTTGCGCTGCGCCGACAGCGCGCGCTGCGACTGGGTCTGGATCTTCATGCCGTCGGCGACCGGCGTCGCGCATGCCGGTTGCGGCTTCGGCATCGGCTTGCCGCCCATCTCGACTTCGACCATGCACATGCGGCAGTTCGCGGCGATCGGCAGCTTCTCGTGGTAGCAGAAGCGCGGAATGGCGATGCCCGCCTTGTCGGCCGCGGCGATGATCATCGAATTCTTCGGCACGACCATCGACGTGCCGTCGATCTCGATCGTGACGTGATCCGGCGGCACGCCGGGGGCAGCAGGTTGCGCGCTCATGCTGAAGCCTCGAAGCTTGGAACGCGGAGCGCAGCGGGCCTACGGACGAAGCAATGGCGCTTCTCCGTGTTCTCGTTGCGCGCCGCATCGAGATATTTTTCCTGAACCGTCATGCCGCGGCCTCGACCGGCGCGTCGACGATCGAACGGCCGTTCCGGATGAAGTATTCGAATTCGTTCCAGTAGTGCCGCAACATGCCCTGCACCGGCCACGCGGCAGCCTCGCCGAACGCGCAGATCGTGTGTCCCTCGATCTGGCCCGCAGCGGCCCTGAGCATGTCGAGGTCGCCGAGCTCGGCCTTGCCTTCGACGATGCGCGTGAGCATGCGGTACATCCAGCCGGTGCCTTCGCGGCACGGCGTGCACTGGCCGCACGACTCGGCGTAGTAGAACCGCGCGATGCGCTGGCACGCGCGCACCATGCAGGTGGTCTCGTCCATCACGATGACCGCGCCCGAGCCGAGGCCGGAGCCCGCCTTCTGGATCGCGTCGTAGTCCATCGTGAGGCCCATCATCGTTTCGCCGGGCAGCACGGGCATCGACGAACCGCCCGGGATGACCGCCTTGAGCTTGCGCCCGTGGCGCACGCCGCCGGCCATCTCGAGCAGGTCCTTGAACGGCGTGCCAAGGCGGATCTCGTAGTTGCCCGGCTTGTTTACATGCCCGGAGACCGAGAAGATCTTCGGTCCGCCGTTGTTCGGCTTGCCGAGGTTGAGGAACCAGTCGGCGCCCTTGTTGAGGATCGCCGGCACCGACGCATACGTCTCGGTGTTGTTGATCGTCGTGGGCTTGCCATACAGGCCGAAATTCGCCGGGAACGGCGGCTTGAAGCGCGGCTGGCCCTTCTTGCCTTCGAGCGATTCCATCAGCGCGGTTTCTTCGCCGCAGATGTACGCGCCCGCGCCGAGCGCGTTGAAGATGTCGACATCGATGCCGCTGCCCTGGATGTTCTTGCCGAGAAGCCCGGCCGCGTACGCGTCCCTCACCGCCTGCTCGATGTGCTCGAACGGCTCGTGGTGGAATTCGCCGCGCAGGTAGTTGTAGGCGACCGTCGAACCGGTCGCATAACAGGCGATGGCGAGGCCCTCGACGACCGCATGCGGATTGAAGCGCAGGATGTCGCGGTCCTTGCACGTACCGGGTTCCGATTCGTCCGAGTTGCAGAGGATGTACTTCTGCATCGTGCCCTTCGGCATGAACGACCACTTGAGCCCGGTCGGAAAGCCCGCGCCGCCGCGGCCGCGCAGGCCGCTCTTCTTCACCTCGTCGATGATCGACGCCGGGTCCGGCTTCTCGGCGAGGATCTTCTTCCACGCCTTGTAGCCGTCGACCTTCAGGTAATTGTCGAGCGCCCACGGCTGCTCGAATTGCAGCGTGGTGTAGACGACCTGGTGTTCCTGCGGGGGTGCGCCGTATGCCATTGCCTGCCTGCCCTTGTGGGAGCGGCGCAAGCCGCGATGCTCTATGCAAAGGCATCGCGGCTTCCGCCGCTCCCACAGTTGTCTTATTTCAGTTCGTCGAGAATCCGGTCGACCTTTTCGATCGTCAGGTTCTCGTGGTAGTGACCGTTGACGACCATCATCGGCGCGCCGCAGCACGCGGCGAGGCATTCCTCTTCCTTCTTGAGGTAGATGCGCCCGTCCGCACTGCTCTCGCCGAGCTTGATGCCGTACCTGGCCTCGCAATGGCGCACGATGTCCTCGGCGCCGTTGAGCCAGCACGAAATATTGGTGCAGATCGCCACGTTGTGGCGGCCGACCGGGTTGGTCTCGAACATCGAGTAGAACGTCGCGACCTCGTAACCCCATACCGGCGGCAACCCGAGGTATTTCGTCACCGCGGTGATGAGCTCGTCGGTCAAATGACCGCCATTCTGCTCCTGCGCGGCCCACAGCCCCTGGATCAGCGCAGAGCGCTTGCGGTCGGGCGGGAACTTCGCGACCCAGTGGTCGATGTGTTCGCGCGTGTGCGCGTTCAGTGCGACCAGCGGATCGACGTCCTTGACCGCATCGTAGGTACCGGTCGCCTTCATCGATCCACCTCGCCAAATACGACGTCGTAGGTGCCGATCATCGCGACGACGTCCGGCAGCATGTAGCCACGCACGATCGCATCCATCGACGACAGGTGCACGAAGCTCGGAGCGCGGCACTTGAGGCGGAACGGCTTGTTCGCGCCGTCCGAGACGAGATAGATGCCGAACTCGCCCTTCGGCGCCTCGACCGCGCTGTAGGTTTCGCCCGCCGGAACCGTGTAACCCTCGGTGAACAGCTTGAAGTGATGGATCAGCGCTTCCATATCGTCCTTCATCTCGACACGAGAAGGCGGCGCGACCTTGTAGTTGCGCACCATCACCGGACCGGGGTTCGCGCGCAGCCACTTCACGCACTGCTGGATGATGCGGTTCGACTGGCGCATCTCCTCGACGCGGACGAGATAGCGGTCGTAGCAGTCGCCCTTCACGCCGACAGGAATGTCGAAGTCGACGTCGGCGTACTTTGCGTACGGCTGCTTCTTGCGCAGGTCCCATTCGATGCCGGAGCCGCGCAGCATCGGGCCGGTCATGCCCCACGCGAGCGCCTGCTCGGGCGGGATGATGCCGATGTCGACCGTGCGCTGCTTCCAGATGCGGTTGTTCGTCAGCAGTTCCTCGTACTCGTCGACACGACGCGGGAAGTCGGCGCAGAACGCATCGAGAAAGTCGAGCATCGAACCGCCGCGCCACTGGTTGAGGCGCTCGAGATCCTTGCCCTTGTGCCACTTCGACTCGCCGTACTTCGGCATCACTTCGGGCAGGTCGCGATAGACGCCGCCGGGCCGGTAGTAGGTCGCGTGCATGCGCGCGCCGCTGACCGCCTCGTAGCAATCCATGAGCTCTTCGCGCTCGCGGAACGCGTACAGGAACACCGCCATCGCTCCGAGATCGAGCGCATTGGAACCGATCCACATGAGGTGGTTCAGGATGCGCGTGATCTCGTCGAACATCGTGCGGATCCACTGCGCGCGTTCCGGCGCCTCGACGCCGAGCAGGTTCTCGATCGCGCGCACGTAGGCGTGCTCGTTGCACATCATCGAGACGTAGTCGAGCCGGTCCATGTAGCCGATCGACTGGTTGAACGGCTTCGACTCGGCCAGCTTCTCGGTCGCGCGGTGCAGCAAGCCGATGTGCGGGTCCGCGCGCACGATCGTCTCGCCGTCCATCTCCAGCACCAGGCGCAGCACGCCGTGCGCAGCGGGATGCTGCGGGCCGAAGTTCATCGTGTAGTTCTTGATTTCCTGCATGTCGAAGTGACCCGAACTACATCAAAGATTGAAACACGAAGGACACGAAGGACACGAAGCAAGCAACGAACAGAGCTTCCTGTGCTCTTCCTTCGTGTTCTTCTTGTCGAAGCCTTCTGCTTTGGCCGTGGCCCCGATCATTTCTTGCGCTCCGCGGCCGCCTCGGCATTCGCCTGCTCGTAGCGCGAGTCGTCGCGGATCGTGCGCGGCACCAGCACGCGCGGCTCGACCGACGCGACCGGTTCGTAGACGACGCGCTTCTTCTCCGGGTCGTAGCGCACTTCGACGTTGCCGATCAGCGGGAAGTCCTTGCGGAACGGATGGCCGACGAAACCGTAATCGGTCAGGATGCGGCGCAGGTCCGGATGGCCTTCGAACACGATGCCGTAGAGGTCGAACGCCTCGCGCTCGAACCAGTCCGAACTCGGCCACACGCCGACCAGCGACGGCAGCGCCGGCAGGTCGTCGTCGATGCAATGCGCGCGCACGCGCAGGCGGCGGTTGTGGCGAACCGACAGGAGGTGCACGACGACCGCGAAGCGATGCGGGATGTGCGCGGGACGCGGGCGGTTCGCCCACGCGAAGCGACCCGGCCCCTCGCCTTCGACGCCGCGCGAGAATCCGGTCCACGACACGTCGGTCGTGTCCCATTCGTCCTGGCCGTAGGACAGATAGTCGACGCCGCAGAGGTCGACGAGCTGCTCGAAGTGGAGCTCCGCGTCGTCGCGCAGGATCGAAGCGACCGCGAGCCAGTTCTCCGGCAGCACCTCGATCGCGGTTTCGCCGCGCGCCTCGTCCACGCGCACGAGCTTCTGCCCGAGCTTCGCCTCGAGCTGTTGCACGAAAGCCGAGCGGCCGCTCACTGCCGTTGTTTCGCTCATGTCCGGATGTCCGCTAGCGCGCGATCGTGTTCGTACGACGGATCTTCTTCTGCAGTTGCAGAATGCCGTGGATCAGCGCTTCGGCCGTCGGCGGGCAGCCCGGCACGTAGACGTCGACCGGCACGATCCGGTCGCAGCCACGCACGACCGCGTACGAGTAGTGGTAGTAACCGCCGCCGTTGGCGCAGCTGCCCATCGAGATGACCCACTTCGGGTCGGGCATCTGGTCGTAGACCTTGCGCAGCGCGGGGGCCATCTTGTTGACGAGCGTGCCGGCGACGATCATCACGTCGGACTGGCGCGGACTCGGGCGGAAGATCACGCCATAGCGGTCGAGGTCGAGGCGCGCCGCACCCGCGTGCATCATCTCGACCGCGCAGCAGGCGAGGCCGAACGTCATCGGCCACATCGAACCGGTGCGCGCCCAGTTCACGAGTTCGTCCAGGCGCGCGGTCGCGAAGCCGCGCTGGATCAGTGGGTTGTCGTCGCCCGGACGCAGGATGTCGTCGACGACGTCGACCGGCGCCGGGTTGTGCATCGACTCGCCGATGCGCGATACGAGACTCATGCGTCGATCCTCGAACGGGCGGCCATGTGCGAACGGGTGCGGGACGTCATTCCCATTCGAGCGCCCCCTTCTTCCACACGTAGACGAAACCGATCACGAGCAGCAGCAGGAACATGCCCATCTCGACCAAGCCGACGGCGCCGAGCTTCCCGAACACGGTAGCCCACGGGAACACGAAGGCGATTTCGAGATCGAAGATGATGAACAGGATCGCGATGAGGTAGTAGCGCACGTCGAAACGCATGCGCGCGTCCTCGAACGCCTCGAAGCCGCATTCGTACGGCGAGGCTTTCTCCGCAGTGGGTTTGCGCGGACCGAGCAGGTTGCCGATGACGATCAGCGCGATGCCGATCACGGCGGAGACCGCGAGGAACAACAGGACCGGGAAGTACTCGGTCAGCACAGACACCTCCGCGCCAGGGCGCATCAGCGGTCGCGACGGCGCTGCCGGCGCGACGACGGTAAAGAAGATCCGGCGCGGCGGCCGCGGACATTGCGTCCGCAGCCGCCGGTCGAATCGAGTGGTGCCCAAGAGAGGACTCGAACCTCCACGGGTTTCCCCGCTACCACCTCAAGGTAGTGCGTCTACCAATTCCGCCACCTGGGCACTGCTTACTTTCCGTCCTTCCCCTCTTGCTTGGTCGCCGGCGCGGCCGGCTTGTCGGCAGCCGCGGCAGGCTTGTCCGGCGTCGCGGCGGTCGGCGTCGGCGTATCGGCCGAGGCCGCCGGAGCGGTCGGAGCCGGCACGTCGCTGCCCGCGGCCGGAGCCGGAGCGGCCTCCGGCTTCGCCGGGGCGGCGACTCCGGACATGACGCCGAGATCGTCGGCCGCACGGGTGTCCGTGCCGGTACGACCCAGATAAATGCCCATGCCGAGGCTGAGCAGGAAGAACAAACCCGCGAGGACCGCCGTGCTGCGCGAAAGGAAATTCGCCGAACCGCGCGCACCGAAAACGGTCGCCGACGCGCCGCCACCGAAGCCCGACCCCGCGGCGGCGCCTGCGCCGCGCTGCAAGAGGATCAGGACGATCATGGCGATCGCGATCAGCACATAGAAGACGTTGGCAACAATCGACAGCATCAGTCGCTCTTCACGTTTGCGGCCGCAGCGCAGATGGCGAGGAAATCCGCCGCCACCAGCGAGGCACCGCCGATCAATCCGCCATCCACATCGGGCTGGCCGAACAACTCGGCCGCATTGGCGGGTTTGACGCTGCCGCCGTACAGGAGCCGCAGCGAGTTGGCGATTGTAGCATCCTGTTTGCGGAATGTGCCACGTATGAATGCATGCACGGCCTGCGCCTGCTCCGGCGTGGCGGTACGGCCCGTGCCGATCGCCCAGACCGGCTCGTAGGCGACCACGGCACGCGCGAACGCGGCGATACCCGCGGCCGCGAGCGCCGCCTCGAGCTGGCGCGCGACCACGGCTTCGGTGGCGCCGCCCTCGCGCTCGGCGAGCGTCTCGCCGACGCAAAGGATCGGCACGAGGCCCGCGGCCTGCGCGGCGACGAATTTCGCGGCGACACCGGCGTCGCTCTCCGCATGGTACTGGCGACGCTCCGAGTGCCCCACCAGAACATAGGTGCAGCCGATGTCGTGCAGCATCGCGCCCGATACCTCGCCCGTGTAGGCGCCCTGCGCATGTTCGCTGAGATCCTGCGCGCCGAACGCGATGCCGCTTCCATGCCGCGCGGCGATGAGACCGTCGAGGTACGGGAACGGCGGCAGCACGGCGACGTCGACGTGCGCCGGCAATGCCGAAGCGATGTGGTCGACGAGGTCGCCCGCCATCGCGCGCGAGCCGTGCATCTTCCAGTTTCCGGCGACGAGCGGGCGGCGCATGGCGGTTCCGGGTTGTTCGAGAGCGCGCAAGGATAGCCACGGTGCCCGAGAGCGACAACTGCGCTCGGTCGGGTGGCGCCGGCGGGCGCCCCATCCGTTCCATTGCGGTGAGCGCCGCTCGCGCAGCGAGCCAGTCGGATGGCCCTATGCGCGGCGCTTCGACGTCGCGCCTGCGACGCCGCGCTCGAGGCGAACGGGCCGACGGCTCCGACGCGCGGCGCCGCACCAGGGGCGTGGAGGAAGGACCTCGCTTCGACGCCGCGGTGAACCGCGCGTGTCGTTCAGGGCTGCGCTCCGGACCGCGGACGGCGACCGCCCTGCATCCACTCGAGCAGGCTGTCGAACGCCTTGCCGATCTGCGCGGGCGTGAAGACGCAATGGCCTTCGTGCTTGACGTACTGCTGTACGAAACGATCCGCGTGGCCTGCGCGCTGCACGAGGAGCGCGTATTCGAACGCGCTCGACGCGACGACGAGAGGATCGCGCGTATCGTGCAGTGCGAGCAGCGGCCGGGTCAGCTCACCGGTCGGGGTATACCAGCGCGCCATGTACGCAGCCGCCTTCGGCTCGGAACGGTAGCGGCGGACGCCGTCGTTGAGTGCGTCGTCGTCGACCGAACCGGTATAGACGAGATCGGCATTGCCGAACGGATTGCCGCGCGTGCGCTGCTGCATCTCCTTCACGTCATAGGTGATCGCGGCGATCACGCCGGGAAGGTTGTCCATGTCTCCGGCGCCGTAGATCGCGCGCAACGAAGCGGACGCGCCCGGATTCGCGCGCATTGCCGCCGCGATCCGCGCCGCGGTCGCATCGTCGGCGACGAAGTCGGCCGCGACCGGCACGAGCTCGCCGAGCACGCCCGGGAAGTAGTAGTCGAACGCGGCGCGCACGGCGAAGTCGCGTTGCATCATGCGGTCGGACGGTTCGATCGCGCCGCACAGCGAGAGGCCGCCGTCGTACGCGCGCGGATTCGTCTCGAGTGCGTGCACGGTGAGTGCGCCGCCCATCGACATGCCCATTGCGATCGTGCGGCCGGGCTTGCCGTGCCGGGCGACGAACCACCTGCGCAGGCGCTCGCTGTCCGCGCTGCCCTGCTCGATCGCCCAACCCGGCTGCGAATAGCCGGACTGGAGCACTGC
>DASTSE010000100.1:0-6875 GCA_035760865.1 Dokdonella sp. | reverse complement strand
TCGCACGGCGCTGGCGATCGCTGGTGCGCGAGTTCACCGGCGGCGACCCGGGCATCCTGCAGTCGATGAACGCCATGTTCCGTGCGGAGCCCGCGGCGATGCAGGCGCGCACGGGCATCGATCCCGCGCTGATGGCCTACGCGGTCAAGGCGATCGCGTCGCTCGGCGAGGATTGAGTGTCGCGCACTCCCGTGGCCTCTTGAGACGCCGGCGCCCCGCGCTGAACGGTACTCGGCCGAGGCGCGGGCGCCGCTTGCGGCGCTCGCGCGCGGCAGGGTAGTGTCGTCGCCGAGGCCGGTTAGGCGCGGGGAGGGACACGCTCATGCTCTGGCAGAAGTCGCGTCGCAGCGACAACGTGGTCGAGGACGCAGGCGGTGGCGGGGGCGGCGGGTTCGGCGGCGGCCGTGGGCTCGGACTCGGCGGCATCATCCTCGTCGTGATCGTGAGCCTGATCTTCCACAAGAATCCGCTCGAGATCCTGCAACTGATCGGCGGCGGCGAGGAGGGCGGCACCGTCGCGCAACAGCAGGTCGCGCCGGCCGGCAACGACCAGCAGACCGACTTCGTGCGCGCCGTGCTGGGCAGTACCGAGGACGTCTGGGGCGACGTGTTCCGCGCCGGCGGCCAACAGTATCCGGCACCACGGCTCGTGCTGTTCCATGGCGCGGTGCAGTCCGCGTGCGGTGCGGCTTCCGCGGCGATGGGGCCGTTCTATTGCCCCGGGGACCGGCAGGTCTACCTCGACCTCGATTTCTTCGACGAAATGCAGCGGCGCTTCCATGCCGCCGGGGACTTCGCGCGCGCGTACGTGATCGCGCACGAGGTCGGCCACCATGTCCAGAACCTGATCGGCGTGATGGACCAGGTCGAGCGCGCGGCGCAGGGCGGACAGCCGATGCAGGGCGCGGACGGCCTGTCGGTGCGCCAGGAACTCCAGGCCGACTGCTTCGCGGGCGTGTGGGCGAACCACGCGCAGCAGAAGCTCGACTGGCTCGAGCAGGGCGACGTCGAAGCCGCGCTCAATGCGGCGAACCAGATCGGCGACGACACCCTGCAGCGGCAGGCGCGCGGCTACGTCGTGCCGGACTCGTTCACGCATGGCAGTTCCGCCGAACGCGTGCGCTGGTTCCGCACCGGTTTCTCGTCGGGCAGCCTCAAGAGTTGCGATACCTTCGCGGCCGCCCGGCTCTGAGCGGCGGCGCTCCTTTCGGGATTTCGACGGCGCGCGCGCAGAGGGTGCTGACCTGGTCGGTGTGCGGCGATATTGCGATGAAGGAAGCTGTTCGCTCCCGCTCGAAGCGCATCAGTGCGCCGGCGCATGTGCCTTCGGCGTGCGCACGGGCAGCGGCACGTTGCAGAGATCGATTCTCCCGGCAGGCACCTTGTACCAGTCGTCACGCCGGTTGCGCCGCGATTCGACCAGCGCCTTGAACGTCGCCGTGTCGGTGCGCAGCCGTTCCAGCGGCGTGCGTTCGGCTTCGGGCACGTCCGCCGCGAGGCGCACCGACTTGATCGGAATGCGTTGCCCGGGCTTGTCGTAGAAGCCGAGCGCACCCGTCCCGCGCGGCAGGCTCGCGAGCAGCTCCATGCCCTGCACGACGCGGCCGACGAGGGCGATGTTGCGGTCGAGCTGGCGCGGCGCGTGGCCGATCACGACATACAGTTCGGCGCCGCTGCCGCTGTCGACCGCGTTGTCGCGTCCGGCGCCGACCATGCCGTAGCAGTGTGCGAGCCAGGTCTTGCCCGCCTTGGGGTCGCGTGCGACGGGCATGCCGTCGCTGAAGCCGACTTCGGGCGCGTAGACGTCGCCGTCGGGCAGCCGCGTGAAAGGGAGGTCGGTTCCGATGCCGCGCTCGAACTCGGGCGCCAGCGTGCGTGCAGCCTTGCCGAAGGCGCGCGCCTTGTGCTCGTCTTCCGCGTTCGGATCGCCCCACTGGGTCACGAAGTTGTCCTGCACGCGCAGGATCGCCAGCCCGTCGAAATAATGTTCGTGCGCGAGTGCGCGCAGGTTCGCCGCGTGCAGGGGCGCGTAGCCCGGGGCGAGCTCGATCACGACGCGCCCTGCAGCGAGATCGAGGTAGATCGTGTCGTGCGGATCGAGCCCACGCCAGTCGTCCGGCGTCGACGCATCGATCACCTGCTGCATCGTCGGTGCCTTGGGCGGATCCTGCGCGAACGCCGGGGTCATGCACGCGAACGCAACGGCGGCGGCGATGCGGCGGATCGTGGTGGACATGGTCGTCTCCTGGTCGAACCGGAATTCTATGCGAACGGATCGCCCGGGTCCGGGCCTGCCAGGAAGCGTTCGGCCGGTCGCTGCCGTATGATGCCCCTGCGGTTCCATGCGAGGAGGGGTGTCATGATCGACCGTTTGATCGAACGAAACCGCGATGCGCTGATCCTGGTCGCGCGCATCCTGATGATGGCGCTGTTCGTCATTTCCGGATTCGGCAAACTCATCGACTTCGACGGTACCGTGCACTACATGGAATACGTGCATGCGCCGATGCCCGCTGCTGCGGCGGTGATCGCGACGATCATGGAATTCGCCGTCGGCGCTGCGGTCCTGTTCGGCTTCCAGGTGCGCCTGCTGGCGCTCGTGCTCGTGCTGTTCGTCGCCGGGACCGCGTTGATCGGCCACCCGTTCTGGACCATGGCCGCGGCCGAGCGCGCGTTGAACCAGGTCCAGTTCCTCAAGAACCTGGCGATCATGGGCGGCCTGCTGCTGCTCGCGATCACCGGACCTGGTCGCTATGCGCTGACGGCACGCTAGCCCAGCGCGGGCCGGCCGACGGCGCGGGTGTACGGGCCCGCACGGCGATTCGGTGGCTCGGGTGCGCGAGACGCGCGCTAGGCCCGGTGGAATCGGCGGATGAAGTCGCGCACGTCGGGATAGACGACATCGCGCCAGCGCCGACCGCTGAAAATGCCGTAGTGGCCCGCGCCCTTCACTTCGAGATGGGCATGGTTCGCGGCCGGGATTCCGCTGCACAGGTCGTGTGCCGCGCGCGTCTGCCCGAGCCCCGAAATGTCGTCGAGCTCGCCTTCGATCGTGAGCAGCGCCGAGCGTCGGATCGCCTCGGGTGCGACGCGTTCGCCTTCGACGTTCCAGGTGCCGAGCGGCAGGCGGTGCTCCTGGAACACGATTCGGATCGTGTCGAGATAGAATTCCGCCGGCAGATCGAGTACCGCGTTGTACTCGTCGTAGAAGCGGCGATGCGCCGCGGCGTCGTCGAGATCGCCCCGCACGAGGTTGCGGTAGAAATCCCAATGCGCGTTGAAATGGCGGCTCGGGTTCATCGCGACGAAGCCCGCGTGCTGCAGGAAGCCCGGATAGACGCGCCGGCCCTTGCCCGGATAGTTCGGCGGCACGTCGAACACGACATTCGTTTCGAACCACGCGTACGGCTTGTGCGTGGCGAGATCGTTGACTTGGGTCGGGCAGCGGCGGGGATCGATCGGGCCGCCCATCATCGTCAGCGTGAGCGGCGTGGTTTCGCCCGCCGATGCCATCAGCGAAACCGCGGCGAGCACGGGCACGGTCGGCTGGCACACCGACATCACGTGCAGGCGCCCGGCGCCGAGATGGCCGATGAAGCGGCGCATGTACGCGATGTACTCGTCCAGTCCGAACGGCCCCTGGTCCAGCGGCACCATGCGCGCATCGACCCAGTCGGTGATGTAGACGTCATGGTCGCGCAGCAGCGTGCGCACCGTGTCGCGCAGCAGCGTCGCGTGGTGGCCCGACATCGGCGCGACGACGAGCACGACCGGATCGTCGCGCAACTGCGCGAGCGCCTGAGGGTCGTCGCTGCAGCGCTTGAAGTGCAGCAGTTCGCAGAACGGTAGATCCAGCGTCCGTTCCTCGATGACCGCCGCTTCGCGCCCGTGCGCGTGCACGTTGGTGATGCCGAAAGCGGGCTTTTCGTAGTCCTTGCCGAGCCGGTAGAACAGTTCGTAGCCGGCCGCGACGCGGTCGACGCCGGGCATGCGCGAGAGCCAGTTGTCGGGCGCCGACAGCGCGTTTGCGGCCGCACCCGACCAGGTGACCAGCGGATTCAGCAGGGTGCGGTTGATTTCATGCAGGTGATACAGCATCGCGTATCCGGCTCGATGGGACAGCCGATCATAACAGCCCGCCCCGCGCCATCGGCGTGCCGTTCGTCAAGGTCGGTGTCGGAACCGTTCAGCCGCGCGACGTTCAGCCGCGTCCCGGTAGTGGCGGCAGCGCGTGCGTGCTGTGCGCGCGCGGACCTGCTCCCGTTCCCTGCGGCAGCGGCCAGACCCAGGCGCCGCGCGAACGCGTGAAGATCGCGAGCGTGGTCGCGCCACGGTCGATCACGAGATCCCAGACCATCGCCGATGGCAGGCCGGCGTCGAAGCGGTTCCAGGTCGGCGCGTCCGCGCCGATGTCGTCGGTGTAGTAGAGACCCCAATCGGTACCTGCGAATGCCTGGCCCCGTACGTTTGGGTTGAGCAGGATCGCGTTGACCGGGATGTTCGGCAGGTTGCCGCTGCGATCGCTCCAATGGAACGCACTGCAACCCGGATCGCAATCGACGCGGTAGACATGGCCGGGCGTCGCCGGCGTGTTCTGGTCGAAGCCCGCGAGCGCGACGTAACCGATGTCGGGGTCGGCCGGATCGTGGACGACATCCATGACGGGCCGGTTCGGCAGCACGGCGTTGCCGCCGCTGAGGTCGATCCAGCGTGCCGGCCGCGCGGCGCCGCCGCCGAGCGCGGTACCGGCCCAGACGTTGCCGTCGTTGGTGCCGACGAGCGCGCGCGTGGGATCGGAATATGCGTAGCGCACGCGATTGATGATCGACAGGTTCGTCGACGTCGTGAGTCGCTTGGTGAGATCCGGGCTGGTCGGGTACCACGACGTGTTCGGCAGACCGCCGCTGAGCGACTCCCACACGCGGTAGGTTCCAGCGAGCATGCGCTGGCAGCCCGTGGTCGGCGGGCACGTATCGTCGCCGCCGAACTTGTAGAGGTCGTAATTCATGAGGAAGCCGGTCCGGTCGCCGCGCCAGACCTCGCCGCTCTGTTCGTCGTAGGGTGCGACGAGCTGCGCGGCATCGCCGTCCGGTCCATCGGCGGACGCCACGATGAACCCGAACTGGGCGCTGTAGTACCAGCGCCGGCCGAGGATCGGCTCGATCTTCGTGTAGGTGCCGTCGCCGTCGAGGCGCGTGCCCCAGTGCGCAAGCCCCGGTGCCGCGCCCGCGTCCCAGGTCTGCGACGACGACGTGTTGTCCTGCGCACCACCGCTGATGCCGCGCAAGGCGGACGCCGGATCGTTGAAGCGCGCGGTGATGTCGCCCGAGTAGAACTCGATCGTGTTCGTACCGCCGTTCATCGCGGCGAAGGTCGGTCGCTGCGCGCGTGCGTCGGCGCTGTAGTAGACGCCGCCGTCGTTGCCGATCAGCAGCCGGTCGGGATCGCCGCCGACGAATGCGCGCACGTGGTTGTCGACGTGCACGTTGCCGGGATGATCCGGCGCGACCTCGTCGTAGCCGCAGGTGAGGTCGGTGAACGTGTCGGCGCCGTCGGTGGAGCGCCACAGGTCGGTCGAACTGAGAAACAGCGTATCGGCATTCGTCGGATCGACGAGCAGGCCTGCGTTGTAGTCCTCGAACAGCATGCCGTTGCCGTAGGCGTCGTTGACGCAGCCGGTGGCGAAATCGGCCGGCGGCACCGCGCTGTTCGTCCAGTTGGCGCCACCATCGCGGCTGCGGAACACGCCCATGCCCATCGCCTGCACGTAGACGACGTCACTGTTGCCGGGCGCGACCGCGAGATCGAGGCGTCCAAGCGGATTTCCGCCCGCGTAGGCGGGCAGTCCACTGCCGCTGCCGGCGGGCCAACCATTGTCGGGACGCGACAGCAGCGTCCAGCCGCTCGCGCAGCCGCTCGTGGGCATCGCCGCGCGATAGATGCCGTTGGCGCCGTTCTCGCGCAGGTCCGCGCGCACGTCGGATGCGCGTCCGATCGCACCGATCGCGACGAACAGGTCGCTGCGTGCGCCGTCGTCGACGACGACCATGCCGGTGACGTCCTGGCGCTGGTTCGACCACGCGTTCGTGTAGCACGGGCCGTCGAAGTGGCTGCCGCCGTCATGGCTGAAATACAGCCCCTGGTTCGTGCCGACGACGACGCGCGAAGGAGCGCGCGGGTCGACGACGATCGCGCTCATCGCGTGGTACTGCGGGAACCGGCCGGCCGGCTGCTCGTAGGCCGGATCGAATACGTCGCTTGCGAGTACCTGCCAGTGTTCGCCGCCGTCGATGCTCTTGAGCAGGCCGCCGGCGCCGAACACGAACGGTCGATTGCGCCGGTAGTCGCCCGTGCCCGCATAGATGACGTCGGGATCGGTCGGGTCGAGCGCGAGCGTGCCGATCGCGATGTCGGCGATGCCGACCGCATCGGTCTTCGGCAGCCACGTGGTCTCTGCGCCGCAACAGTTCGTCGTCTTCCAGACGCCGCCGCCGTCGGATCCGAACCAGGCGATGCGGGCATCGGCCGGATGCGTCACGATGGCGGTGACGCGGCCTGCGACGAGGCCGTAGGCGGGATTGGCGAGCGGCGCGGGCCCGAGCGCGGTAGCGCGATCCGCGGGCAGCACGCCGGTCGCGGGCTCGCCCTGCGGCGTGGCCAGCGGCATCGCCTTGCGCATGCGCGCATGGCTCGGTCGCGCGTCGACGTACCAGCGTGCGCTGTAGCGCCCGGTCGGATAGGCAAGGCGCCATTCCCAGAATGCCTCGTCGCCAGGGGCGTCGGTCTCGCGTGCGTCGCGCTCGAACCGCGCCCTGCCGGGCGCACCCGCGCGCACGGCGGCGTGCCGCGGAGCATCGCCGGCGTCCGGCCCGGGC
>DASTSE010000099.1:0-20355 GCA_035760865.1 Dokdonella sp. | reverse complement strand
GCGAGGACGACGTTGGCGTGGTACTCGCCCGCCGCGAGCTCGAATGCGAACGTCAGGCGCAGGCCGAACGCCTCGTGCATCGCGCGTGCGCCGGCCATGTCGCAACGTTCCGACAGGCCGCAGTAGCCGATGCCGCGGGCGCGATCGATCACGAGCGCACCGGTCAGCTCGGCGACGTAGTCGCCGCCGGACAGGTCGAGCTCGCGGTAGCCGAGCACGTCGCGGAAGAAGCCGCGGATATCGTTGCGCTCGGCTTCGCGCCGGCGCACCGGATGGCGCATGCGGCCGACGATGAGGTTGCCGCGCGCGGTCGCGAACACGTTGTTGGGAAACATGCCGTCGGGGCAGTCCGGATCGCCCGGGAAGGTCATCACGGGCACGTCGGCGCCGAGCCGGCGCGCGAGGTCGGCATGCTGGCGCAGCGCACGCAGCGGGTCGGGTGCGCGCGAAAGGTCCATGTAGCGGTTGTCGCGCGCCGACTCCTCGGCGAGCACGTCGCTCGCCGGGCTGACGAGGAACGCGCTGCGTGCGGTGGCCGCGCCGCGCATCGGATAGCGCTCGTCGCTGAACTCGGCCAGGAAGGCGGCGGGATCGGTGACGAACATGGCGACCTCAACCCGCCGCGGCGTGCCGGAAACAGCCGACCAGGTGGTCGTTGACCATGCCGGTCGCCTGCATGAATGCGTAGCAGATGGTCGAACCGACGAAGCGGAAACCGCGCTTGCGCAGCGCCTTGCTCATGCGATCGGACACGTCGGTGGTCGCCGGCACCTCGGCGCGCGTGCGCCAGCGATTGCGCAGCGGCCGGCCGTCGACGAACGACCACAGGAACGCGTCGAGGCTGCCGTGCTCGGCGATCGCATCGAGTGCGGCACGCGCGTTGTCGCGCACGGATTCGATCTTCATGCGGTTGCGGATCAGGCCGGCATCGCCGAGCAGGCGTTCGACGCGCGCGTCGGTGATGCGCGCGCAACGCGCGATGTCGAAATCGTGGAACGCGACCCGATACGCCTCGCGCTTGGCCAGCACCGTGCGCCAGCTCAGGCCCGCCTGCGCCCCTTCCAGGCAGAGGAACTCGAACAACGCCCGGTCGTCGTGCAGGGGCACGCCCCACTCGCTGTCGTGGTAGTCGCGTTCGATCTCGCTGCCTGCGGCCCAGTCGCAGCGAGCCGGCTCCAGAGCCTTCATGGGTGACGCCCCTCGATCGTGGACACGTATCATACGCAGCCCGCTGCCCGCGCCACGCGCACGACTGTGACCGACGTCTCATCTTCCCGCCGTCCCGCGCTCGTCGCGCTCGCGCTGCTCACCTTGATCTGGAGCTACAACTGGATCGTCATGAAGCAGGCGCTGCGCTACAGCGGCCCGTTCGAGTTCTCCGCGTTGCGCTACGTGCTCGGCAGCGGCGTGCTATTCGCGGTTCTGCTGCTGCGCGGCGAATCGCTGCGGCCGCCGCCGCTGTGGCCGACCACGCTGATCGGACTCGCGCAGACGACCGGTTTCCAATTGTTCGTGCAGTCGGCGCTGCTGGTCGGCGGCGCGGGCAAGACCGCGCTGCTCGCCTATACGATGCCGTTCTGGGTCGTCCTGATCGGCTGGCTCGCGTTCGGCGACACGCCGGCCTGGCGCCTGCGGCTCGGGCTCCTCGTCGCTGCCGGCGGGCTCGTGCTCGTGCTCGAGCCGTGGCGCGGGCTCGGCGGCGCGCGCAGTTCGGCGCTCGCGCTCGCCGGCGGCGCCTGCTGGGCGATCGGCGTGGTCGCGTCGAAACGCCTGTTCCAGCGCGGCGGGACGAGCGCGCTGTCGTTGACCGCGTGGCAGATGCTGATCGGCACGGTCGCGGTCGTCGCGATCGCATTCGCCGTGCCCGAACGCCCGATCGAATGGACGCGCTGGTTCGTCGGCGCGCTCGTCTACAACGCGCTGCTCGCGTCGGGCCTCGCCTGGCTCATGTGGTCGTACGTCGTCGCGCGCCTGCCCGCGAACGTCGCCGGCCTGTCGAGCCTTGCGATCCCGATCGCCGGCATCGCATTCGCGTGGCTGCTGCTCGGTGAAGTGCCGACGCCCGTCGAGGGCGCCGGCATCGCTCTCATCGTCGCCGCGCTCGCGCTGGTCAACCTTCGCCGCACCGGATGAGCGGGCCGTGGTCGAACGATGCGGCGACGGAGGGTCGCTGCCCGACCGTGGCGCTCGTGGACGATCGCTTCATCCGATCCGCAATCCGCGCGACATGATTACCGCGGCGAGCGGGATCAGCGCGAGCAGGTGCAGCTCGACCATGACCCAGCGGCGTGCGCTGCGCCAGTCCGCCTCGGGCACGCGCCAGGCCGGATCGGCGCGACGCTCGCGGCGCCAGCGCAGGAAGGCGCGCGTCGGCAGGATCGACAGCAGGCCGACGAGCACGAACAACGTGACCTTGAGGTGGAACACCGGGTTGTGCGCGTAGAACGCCCAGCCCTTGAGACCGTACACCGCACGCAGCGCGCCGCTCAGCAACACGATGCCCGCGAGCGCGCCGTAGCCGGCGTCGGTACGCGCGAGCCGTTCGGTGTCGACGCCCCCGGCGCCGGCGCGCAGCAGCGTCCACTCGCCGGCCAGGAATCCGATCATCGCGAAGATCGCCGCGAAGTGGACATATGCGAGCACTGCGTCGAGCCACATGGTCACGACTCCGTTCGGGCGTCGATGTTGCCGCCGGACAGGATGATGCCGACGCGGCGCCCGGCGAACGCATCGCGATGCGCGAACACCGCGGCGAGCGCGATCGCCGCGGACGGCTCGACGACCTGCTTGAGGCGCGCGGCGATGAGCCGCTGCGCGGCCAGCGTGTCGGCATCCGCGACCGTGAGCACGCGCACCGCGCACGCTTCGAGCAGCTCGAGGTTGATCGCGCCGATCGTGCCGCGCAAGCCGTCGCAGACGGTGTCGGGCGCGATGTCGGTCGCGCGCGTGCCGCGGCGCAGCGACTCGTATGCGTCGGCGGCGCCGCTCGGCTCGGCGGCGAATACGGCGATGCCGGCTGCGAGCGCCCGCGCGGCGAGGGCGCTGCCGCCGATGAGGCCGCCGCCGCCGATCGGCGCGACGAGCGCATCGAGGCCTTCGACCTCGCGCATCAGTTCGAGTGCAGCGGTGCCCTGCCCGGCGATCACGCGCGGATCGGTGTAGGGATGCACGAACACGGCGCCGGTCGCGCGACGCACGCGCTCGGCCGCTTCCTCGCGCGCGGCCATCGTCGGCGCGCAGCGATGCAGGGTCGCGCCGTACGCTTCGATCGCCGCGAGTTTCGAGCGCACCGCGCCTTCCGGCACGACCACGTGCGCGGGAATGCCGCGCGTGCGGGCCGCGAGCGCGAGCGCGGCGCCATGGTTGCCCGACGAATGCGTGACGACGCCGCGCGCCGCCTCCCCTTCGTCGAGCGACCACACCGCATTGCACGCGCCGCGGAACTTGAACGCGCCGACGCGCTGCAGGTGTTCGCATTTGAAGTGCAGTTCGACGCCCGCGAGCGCGTCGAGCGAGCGCGAACGCATCACCGGCGTGCGGTGCGCATGCGGCGCGATGCGCGCGGCCGCGGCTTCGATCGCGCGGAAATCGGGCAGGGCGTGCGGTGGCATGTTCGCGACGCGAGGCGGGCGGAGCGCGTGACGATACACGCGCGCGCAGTGCGCATGCTAGCCTGCCGTCCCGTTCCGTCCCCGCCGCATTCCCGCCGATGAACGATTCCGCCGGGGCCAAGCCGACTCGCTTCCTGCGCGACTACCGTGCGCCGGGCTGGCGCGTCGACGAGGTCGAACTCGACCTCGACCTCGACGCGGCGGCGACGATCGTGTGCGCGCGCCTGGTGCTGCGCCAGGACGACGCCACGGCGCCGCTCGAGCTCGATGCCGAGGCGCTCGAGCTGCTCGAGCTGCGCATCGACGGCCGCGTGCTCGGCGCGGGCGAGTTCACGCTCGGCGACGGTCGCCTCGCCGTGCCCGGCGCGCATGGGCCGCTCGTGCTCGAGTCGCGCGTGCGCATCGTGCCCGAACGCAACACCGCGCTGCAGGGCCTCTACCTCAGCGGCACGCGCGAGCGCGGTTTCCTGTTGACGCAATGCGAAGCCGAAGGCTTCCGCCGCATCACGCCGTTCCCCGACCGCAGCGACGTGCTCGCGCGCTATACCGTGACCTTGCGCGCGGAGCGCGCGCGCTATCCGGTGCTGCTCGCGAACGGCAACGCGGACGGCTGCGGCGACCTCGACGGCGGCCGCCACTGGGCGCGATTCGTCGACCCGCATCCGAAGCCGAGCTACCTGTTCGCGCTCGTCGCGGGCCGGCTCGAGTCGATCGAGCGCGCGTTCGTCACCGCCGAGGGCCGCCGGGTCCGCCTCGTCATCCATGCCGAGGCCGATGCGATCGGGCGCTGCGGCTGGGCGATGGAATGCCTCGAACAGGCGATGCGCTGGGACGAGCGCCGCTTCGGTCGCTGCTACGACCTCGATGCGTTCCACGTCGTCGCCACTCACGATTTCACGATGGGTGCGATGGAGAACAAGGGCCTCAACATCTTCAACGCGAAGTACCTGCTCGCCGATCCCGCGAGCGCGACCGACGACGACCATCGCCACGTGCTCGCCGTGGTCGGCCACGAATACTTCCACAACTGGAGCGGCAACCGCGTCACCTGCCGCGACTGGTTCCAGCTCTGCCTCAAGGAAGGGCTCACGGTCTATCGCGAGCAGGAGTTCGAATCCGACCTCGCCTCGCGCACGTTGCGTCGGATCGAAGACGTGCGCCTGCTCTGGCGTGCGCAGTTCAGCGAGGACGCAGGTCCGCTCGCGCATCCGGTGCGTCCGGACCGCTACAGCGAGATCAACAATTTCTACACCGCGACCGTGTACGAGAAGGGGGCCGAGATCGTGCGCATGCTCGCGCTCGTGCTCGGCCGCGACGGGTTCCGCCGCGGGCTCGACCTGTACTTCGACCGCCACGACGGCAGCGCCGCGACGATCGAGGATTTCCTCGCCGCGCTCGGCGACGCCAACGGCAGCGACCTCTCGCCGTGGCTCGGCTGGTACGCACAGGCCGGCACCCCCGAACTGCGCGCGCACGGCCGCCACGACCCCCGGCGCCGCTGCTACGAACTCACGCTCGAGCAACGCACGCCGCCGACGCCGGCGCAGCCCGACAAGCACGCGCTGCCGATTCCGGTCGCCGTCGCGCTGTTCGATCGCGCCGGCCGCGCGCTGCCGCTGCGCCTGGACGGCGAAGACGCAGGCGACAGCGCGGACGAGCGCGTGCTGCTGCTCGCGGGCGATGCCGCGACGTTCCGCTTCGTCGACATCGACGAGGCGCCGACGCCTTCGCTGCTGCGCGGTTTCTCGGCCCCCGTGCGCCTCGTGCAGGACACGCCGCCGCACGCGCTCGCCGCGCTCGCGCGCCACGACAGCGACGGTTTCAACCGCTGGTTCGCGAGCGACGCGCTCGTGCGCCGGCTGTTCGCACAGGCGCTCGCGCACGGCGACCCCGAAGCGTCGCTGTTTTCCTCGTGGACGGGATGCGTCGGCAATGCGGTCGAGGACGCGGACGTCGACCCCGCGTTGGCCGCCGAGATGCTCACCGTCGCCGACCCGACCTCGCTTGCCGACGGTCTCGACGACGTCGACCCCGAAGCGGTGCACCAGGCGCGCGCGCGCATCGAGACCGGCCTCGCGATCGCGCTCTGCGCACCGCTGCTGCGCCGGTACCACGCGCTCGGCGACCGCGACGACCTCGCCGTCGATCCGCCGGCGCAGGCGCGCCGCCGCCTGCGCAACGCGTGCCTCGCCGCGCTCTGTCGGGCGGACGTCTCGCACGCGCCGCTCGCGCGCTCGCAGTACGCACGCGCGCGGAACCTCACCGACCGCCTCGCCGCACTCGGCGTGCTCGTCAGCACGCGCGATGGCGACGCCGAGGCGGCCCTCGCCGACTTCGCAGCGCGCCATGCGGGCGATGCGCTCGTGCTCGACAAGTGGTTCGCGCTGCAGGCGACCGAGGCCGATCCGCGCGCGGGCGAGCGCGTCGCCGCGCTGCTCGGCCATCCCGCGTTCCGCTGGGGCAACCCGAACAACGTCTACGCATTGCTCGGCGCGTTCGCGCTGCGCAATCCGCGCGCATTCCACCGCGCCGACGGCTTCGGCTACCGTCTCGTCGCGGATGCGATCCTGCGGCTCGATGCGCTGACCCCGCAGGTCGCCGCGCGCCTCGCGACCGCGTTCGGTGCGTGGCGGCGCTACGAACCCGTCCGCCGCGCGCTGATGCATCGGGAGCTCGAGCGCATGCTCGGCCGTGAGCGGCTCTCGCCCGATCTCGCCGACATCATCGGACGCAGCCTCGCGGGCGACTGAATTCGCGCCGGCTGATATCCGCGCCCACCACAATCCGCTTACCCCAGTGCACGGCGACGCCGCCCGGCGCGCCGTCCGCGACCGCCTCGCATGCCACTGGGGAGAATCACATGCATCGCCCATCCGTCCCGCGAACGCTCCGACTCGCGCTGCCGCTCGCCGGCCTGTGCACGTTCGCGGCCGCCGCCGCGCCGCTGCCGCGCTTCGCGACGCACGAGCTGACCCCGCTCGACTGCGACCAGACGCCGTTCGGCCGCCATGTCACGCTCGGCGGCGAAGCCGAGTACGTCGACCTCGTCGCGGCCGGAGGCGCGTTCAGCAACATCGACGAGTACCAGCCGGCGGATCCACCCGGCGACCCGTTGCTGCGTACGTTCCGCAACGGCCTCTATCCGGGGGCGCTCGCGGGCAGCACGTTCCTCAAGGCGGTCAGCGTCGACCTCGACGGCGACGGCCGCGACGAAGTCGTCACGGCGAACCGGACCGGCAGCGGCGCGCTCGAACTCGGCGTGTTCGAGCGCGGCGCGGGTCCCGCGGCGAACCTCATCGACACCTGGTCGATCGCGCAACCGTTCAATGTGGTCGACATCGTCGCCGGCGACTTCGACGGTTCGACCGACCAGAAGCAGGAACTCGCCGTGCTCGTGCGCACGACCACGTTCGGGCTGCGCCTGTTCGTCCTCACCGGCGCCCCCGGTGGCGGGATCGCCGAGGCGGACGGCCAGGCGGCGGGCGAATGGGTCCGCACGAACGCGGTCGGCCAGTTCAGCCTCGCCGCCGGCGACATGCTGCTCGACGGTCGCGCGCAGATGGTCGTCGTCGACGAACGGAGTTTCGGCGCGTCGCGAACGCTCGAGTACCACCTGCTCGAGTACCTCCCGGGCACGTCGCAGCTGCCCGTCGCCGCCGGCGACGACGCGATCGGCAGCAAGTCGTTCACGAGCGCGATCGGCATGACCTACGAGGCGGAGAACGGCTCGCCCGGCATCGACAACGTGCTCAAGCTCGAGGCGGACGCGGGCGACGTCGTCGACAGCGCCGCGGCCGAGCTCGTCGTGCACATGCAATTCGAGCAGTCGGGCTTCAACTACATCGGCGCGCGCCTGCATCATTTCACGACCACGCGCGACGCCGCCAACGCGATCACCGGCATCGGCTTCGCGAGCCGCGGCGCCGGCCAGGAGTACGACGCGAGCCGCATCGTGCAGGGTGAGAACGAGAACGGCGTCGCTAGCTTCGAGGCGACCGTCGCCGACGTCGACCGCGTGTCGCCCGGGGAGATCGTGCTCGCGCGCGCCGATCCAAATTCGCGCCTGCAGGTCGATGTCTACAAGGCCGAGGTCGATCTCGCCGCCGGGTATACCTGGGTCGAGAGCGGCATGGCGGTGCAGTTCACCAATACCTCGACCGGCGCGATCACCCAGCGGGACTGGAACTTCGGCGACGGTACCGGCCTCATCCACGACGTCAGCCCGACGCACCTGTTCACGAGCGCGGGCAGCTACAACGTGACGCTCAAGGTCTACGACGGCAGCGGCGGCACGCGCACGTACGCGCAGACGATCGCGGTGGGCGCGGGCGGCAGCGGCTCGGGCGGCAACTCGCCGGGTTACATGTACCACCTGCGGAGCGCGCCGACCTATGCGGCGGGCTATTCGGTCGACAGCCTGCAGGCGCTGTCGTTCGTCAATGTCGCGGTGGGCGACATGGACAAGGACGGCATTCCGGAAGTCATGACGATCGCGCGAAACACGACCGATACGCTGCTGCGCTCGGTCTGGCGTCTCGCCGACACGTCGGTTCCCGCGAGCTTCGCCGGCCGGCACGTCAGCGAGAACTCGACCGCATTCCCGTCGATGACCGCGCTCGACCTCGTCGCGAGCGACTTCGACGGCGATTCGGTGCAGGCGACGCTCGGCACCGACTGCCGCCAGGTGGAAGAGCCGCAGCTGCGCCAGGTGGTCTGGCTGCCGCCGTACTTCCAGCGCCTGCAGACGGCCGCGGGCAAGCTCGCGACGTTCGGCGAATCGACCAGCGGTGGCTCGAGCTACGAAAAGCAGTCGGGCAGCTTCACCTCGCACGACGTCTCGGCCTACATCGGCGTCGGCGTCGGTTCGGACCTCGCCGGCGTGAATGCGTCCGTGCACGCGACCGCCGGCTACAACTACCAGTCGAGCTACGGCGCGATCCACGGCACCGAGAACACGTTCACCGTCGACCAGGGTTACGCGCAGGATCACGGCGAGGCGCTCGCCGTGATCGAGGAGAACAGCTTCAACTGCTACTCGTACCAGGTCGAGAGCGAGGCCGGCGGCGTCGACGGCGCCAGCGCGGTGCGAATGTGCGAGGTGATCGACGGCAGCCGCTTCATGTCGGCGAGCGACGCGCAGGCGTGGGACCGGGAGATCCCGGCCGCCTCGCCCGGCCACCCGCCCGCGCAATGGATGCCGCTGCAGCGCGACTGGAACAGCATCGCGCTGTTCCGGCCCGTCGCGAGCAACGCCGCATTCGGCGCCGACAGCGGCGCGGACAAGGCCACCGACGGCCTGTTCTCCACCGCGGCCGAATCGAACGCGAGCGCGCAACCGTACCTGCAGATCGACCTCGGCCAGGTGCGCGACGTGTCGAACATCCGCGTGTTTCCCGCGTACGGCGAGGAAGCGTCGCTGAAGGGCTTTCGCGTGTACGCGTCGGCGAACCCGATGAACGGCTCCGGCGTGCCGTCCGGCGGCGGCGTGCGCACATTCGCGCCCGAAACGGCCGACGACGTCGGCTTCGATCGCTGGAACATCTGGACGCGCGACGCCGCCAACCCGTCGACTATGCTCCGCGCGCGCTACATCCGCCTGCAGAATCCCACCACGGCAAGCCTGCGCGTCGCCGAGATCCAGGTGTTCGGCGACGTGCATGCCGAGCCGCCCGCCTATCCGGATGCGGTCTGCGACCCGGTCGCCGGCGACGGCCTGTTCAACGCATACGTGTGGGACGCGCAGCAGGCGACGTTCCGCAGCATCGAGGTGCGCGGCGACATGCTCTGGAGCGGCGCCGGCTCGATGCCGGGCTGTACGAACTACTCGGGCCTGCTGCAGGCGTCGATCTGGCCGAACACCGTGGTGGGCGCGAGCGGCACGGTGACCTGGAACCTGAGCCAGGATGCGAGCACGCTGGTCGGCAGCAACACGAGCTTCGAAAGCTCGACGCGCGTCGGTGCCGAGTTCGATCTCGAAGCCGGCTTCATCGCGACGGTGCAGGCCGGCGGCGCGTACGAATACACGCAGGGCATCACCGAAGAGGTGCAGACGACGAGCTTCTGGGGCAGCGGCCTCGAGATCGGCGGCGAGATCAGCGGCTTCGATCCCGCCTACGCGTCGTTGATCACGAGCTGCCGCTACAACCCGCGGCCGTATGCGTTCCATCTCGTCGACCGCTCCAACACGGGCTATCGGCACGACGTCTACGCGGTGGACTACACCGTCCACCAGGGCGCAGGCCTGTGGCAGCGCGGCAACGTGCCGGTGCTGTGCCTGCACGACGATGCGATCTACGCGGACGGCTTCGACTGAGCCGAACGGCCGCGTCTGCGACGGCGGCATCCGCTGCCGGGTCGCCGGGCGGTGACTGGCTGCGGCGGCGCGGGCCGGATGCCGGCGCCGCCGCGGACGCCGCCGGGGAGCACGCGGAACGATGCGGCGCTCCACGCCCGCGGCGGATAAAAAAAAATCGGAGCCGCGCGCCGCACGGCTCCGATCTTCCCCTGTTCCACCGGTTGCGCGCGGCGCGATGCCGCGCGCTGTATTCGTCAAGCCGGCAGCCGGCTCAGTGCTTCGTTGATCTTCGCGAAGCGCGATTCGAGCTGGTCGAGCGTGGCTTCGGGCTGCGTGTCTGCACGCGCCCCTTCGATCGCCATCTCGAGGCGGCCGAGTTCGATCATCAGATCGTGACGCAGGAAGAGCGGATTGATACTCATGCTGGCGATGTTGCTCATGGCGCGTGCTCCCGGATTCCCTGTACCGAGTGCACAGCAAGGCCCATGCCAACTCAAAAGCGGCACCGTATGCGTTGCGATCGTGATTTCGTGCGCGCATGATGAGGACACTCAGGGACGGATTGCGTCCAAACCTGACGAGGGAAATCCCTCGACGGCCAAGGCCGGCAGGAGTTCGCGACGATCGTCACAGTCTGCCAGTGGCGATTGCAGCTAAGGTCGAAACTACTGGTGTCGCACGCAGCCATGCGCCGACACGTCGACTCGGAGGTTCCAGGCGGAACACGCCGTGAGGCGCGTCCGAACGACAACCGGGAGGGCACAGGGGCCACCCGGCATCTCCAAGCGCACGCAATGCGCGGTATCCATGCCATGTTCGACACGTCGCCCCGATGCGGCGCTGTCGCCGCTCACTGGCGCCCGGCACACGGTCCTCTTGGATTCCCCCTGTTCCTACGACCGCCGGGCGCCAGCCTCTTCCGACATGAAGCCCGCCGCGTCGCGACCGCTGCGATATCGCGCAGGCGCGCCATGCACGTGCTTTCCGGAAACGGCGGATCGCCATGCCTCTCTTGATTGAGTGCGGCCATGGAAGGCCACGACTGGAACGGGCCTGATCCCAACGGCAGTGATCTAGAACGAGGGATCGCAGGACCAAGGTCCGCAACCGGATCGTCGAAGCCGTGCTTCCCTTGAGAAGTGCGGCCATGGATGGCTGCTTTTGGACCACCCCGAAGCCGAGGCATCGCAAGCAGCTCGGTCCACCCGGATGGCGGCGATCCAGGACGGATCGCTAAGGAAAAGAGAAGGTGCTCCCACCGACGCAGGCCGGCCCCTGAATTCCGGCCATCGACGTGCTCGCATACGTCGTGCGTCGGTGGGAGTGTACGTGGGGAGCAGCATGTTCCGTGCCAGCATTCGCGCGCAGCCTTGCTAGAATGCGTGCGCGGCCGGCATTTCGGCCGGCAGGCGGTCGGCAGCACACCATGTATACCCATGACGTCATCGTCGTCGGCGGCGGCCACGCGGGCACCGAAGCCGCGCTCGCGAGCGCGCGCTGCGGCGCGCGCACGCTGCTGCTGACCCACAATATCGAGACGATCGGCCAGATGAGCTGCAATCCCGCGATCGGCGGGATCGGCAAGGGTCATCTCGTGCGTGAGATCGATGCGCTCGGCGGCGCGATGGCGCTCGCGGCCGACCGCGCCGGCATCCAGTGGCGCACGCTGAACGCCTCCAAGGGCCCCGCCGTCCGCGCGACGCGCTGCCAGGCCGACCGCGTTTTGTACAAAGCGGCCATCCGGCGTCTGGTCGAGACGCAGCCGGGCCTGACCCTGTTCCAGCAGGGCGTCGACGCGCTGAGGATCGAAGGCGGGCGCGCGACCGGCGTCGTGACCCAGTCCGGCCTCGAGTTCCGCGCCGCGGCGGTCGTCCTGACCGCGGGCACGTTTCTCGCCGGCAAGATCCACGTCGGCCTCACCCAGCACGCGGGTGGCCGCGCCGGCGACCCGCCGGCCCAACGGCTGGCGGAGACGCTGCGCGGACTCGCGCTGCCGGTCGGCCGCCTCAAGACCGGCACGCCGCCGCGCATCGACGGCCGCACGATCGACTGGTCGCAGCTCGAGGAACAGCCCGGCGACGATCCCGCGCCGGTGTTTTCGTTCCTCGGCTCGGCCGCGGACCACCCGCGACAGGTCAGCTGCTGGATCACGCACACGAGCGAGCGCACGCACGCGATCATCCGCGGCGCGCTCGACCGCTCGCCGCTCTACGGCGGCGTCATCGAGGGCACCGGGCCGCGCTACTGCCCGTCGATCGAGGACAAGGTCGTGCGCTTCGCCGACAAGGCCTCGCACCAGATCTTCATCGAGCCCGAAGGCCTCGACACGTTCGAGATCTACCCGAACGGCATCTCGACCTCGCTGCCGTTCGACGTGCAGGTCGAACTCGTGCGTTCGATCCGCGGGCTCGAACAGGCGCACATCACGCGACCGGGCTATGCGATCGAGTATGACTATTTCGATCCGCGCGGCCTCAAGGCGTCGCTCGAGACGAAGGCGATCGAGGCGCTCTACTTCGCGGGCCAGATCAACGGCACGACCGGCTACGAGGAAGCCGCCGCGCAGGGGCTCGTCGCCGGGGTCAATGCCGCGCGCGCGACGCGCGGACTCGCGCCATGGACGCCGCGCCGCGACGAGGCGTACATCGGCGTGCTCGTCGACGATCTCGTCACCAACGGGACGAGCGAGCCGTATCGCATGTTCACCTCGCGCGCCGAGTACCGTCTGCAGTTGCGCGAGGACAATGCGGACCTGCGGCTCACCGCGCGCGGCCACGACCTCGGCTGCGTTTCCCAGCAGCGGTTCGACGCGACCTGCCGCAAGCGCGAAGCGATCGAGCGCGAGGGCGAGCGCCTGCGCAACCTGTGGGCGTCGCCCGCGAACGCGCTCGGACGCGCGATCGATGCGACGCTCGGCATCGCGCTCGCGCGCGAAACGACCGCGCACGACCTGCTGCGCCGGCCCGAGGTCGGCTATCGCGAGCTCGTGCGCGTCGACGGCATCGGCCCGGGCGTCGACGACGCCGCGGTCGCCGCGCAGGTCGAAGTCGCGGCCAAGTACGCCGGCTACCTCGAGCGGCAGCGCGAGGAGATCGAGCGCAGCCGACGCCATGACGACACCGCGATCCCGTCCGCGTTCGACTTCGATGCGGTGCGCGGCCTTTCCGCCGAAGTGCTCGGCAAGCTCAAGCAGGTGCGCCCGCTGACGATCGGCGAGGCGCGCCGGATCTCGGGCGTGACGCCGGCAGCGGTCTCGTTGTTGCTCGTGCATCTCAAGCGCGGCAGCGGCCGTCGGGTCGCCTGACGCCATGCGCATCCTCGTCGTCGAGGACGACGCGCTCGTTGCCGACGCGATCCGGCGCGGACTCGGCGAAGCCGGCTACGCGGTGGACCACGTCGATTCGGCCGAGCGCGCGGGCACCGCGCTCGGCACCGAGTCGTTCGACCTCGCGGTCGTCGACATCGGCCTGCCCGGCGCCGACGGCCTCTCGCTGCTGCAACGCATGCGGCGCGGCGGCACGTCGGTGCCGGTGCTCATCCTCACCGCGCGCGATGCGCTCGCCGACCGCGTCAATGCGCTCGACCTCGGCGCCGACGACTACCTCGTCAAGCCGTTCGCGCTGCCCGAACTCGTCGCACGCAGCCGCGCGCTGATCCGGCGCAGCCGGTCCGCGGCGAGCGCCGAACTCGTGATCGGCACGATGCGCCTGGATCTCGCCGCGCGGCGCGCCGAGGTCGAGGGCGCGGCAGTGAGCCTGACCCGGCGCGAATGGGCCGTGCTCGAATGCCTCGCGCTCAGTATCGGCCGCGTCGTCGCCAAGGATCGGCTGTTGCAGGCGATCGCCAACTGGGACGAGGACATCGGCGCGAACGCGATCGAGGTGTACGTGTCGCGCCTGCGCACCAAGCTCGGCGGTGCCGCGCCGATCCGCACCGTGCGCGGGCTCGGCTACCGGCTCGACGACGCGCCGGGCTGAGGGAAGGCCGCGCGGGCGATGCGGACCGGGTACGAATCCGCTCCTTCGGTGAGCCGGCGGCTGCTGCGCCTGCTGCTGCTGCCGCTTGCACTGCTGCTCGGCATCGGCGTGTTCTTCGATTACGTGAGCGGTTCGGCGACGATCCGCTCCGCCTACGATCGCGCGCTGCACGAGATGGCGCTCGCGGTCGCCGCGCACCTGCGCGATGCCGACGCGGACGGCCGCATCGACGCCGACCTTCCGCCGCAGGCGGTCGCGGTGCTGCGCGCCGACAGCGTCGATTCGATCTATTTCGCGGTGCGCGCCGGCGACGGCCATCTCGTCAGCGGCGACGCCGACCTCGCAGCGCCTGCATCGGGCAGCGGGTCGGAGTTCGGCGACGGCCGCCTGCACGGCGAGGCGATCCGCTTCGTCACGCACCCGACCTTGATCGGCCGCACCCCGGTAACGATCACGATCGCGGAGACGACGCGCAAGCGCAGTGCGGCCATCCGCAGCATCCTCACCAGCGTCGTGCTCACCGACATCGTCCAGCTCGCCGGCACGCTTCTTCTGGTGTGGCTCGGCGTGCGCTACGGCGTGCGGCCGCTGCGCGCGCTCGGCGAACAGATCGCGCAGCGTTCGGCGCGCGATCTCGCGCCGCTCGATCGCGCCCGCGTGCCTGCCGAGGTGCGGCCGCTCGTGCACACGCTCAATGCGTTGTTCGAGACCGTGCGCGACAGCGCGCGCGCGCAGCAGCAGTTCCTCGCCGACGCGGCGCACCAGCTGCGCACTCCGCTGACCGGAATCATCGCGCAGCTCGACCTGCTCGCGCGCGAGTCGAGCGACAACGGCCTCGGGCTGCGCCTGCTCGCGTTGCACGAGGGCACGCGCCGACTCGCGCACACCGCGAACCAGTTGCTTGCGCTCGCGCGCTCGGAGCGCTCGGCGACGACGCGAGACGATTTCGCGCCGGTCGACCTCGAGGCGCTCGCGACCGACGCGGTCGCGCAGTACCTCGATCGATCGCTGCTCGCGCGCATCGACCTCGGCGCCGAAACTGCGCCCGCTCGCACGCTGGGAAGTCTGTGGCTGCTGCGCGAACTGCTCGGCAACCTGGTCGACAACGCGCTCACCTACACGCCCGCGGGTGGGCGCGTGACCGTGCGCAGCGGCGGCGCCGGCGCGATCGCATTCCTCGAAGTCGAGGACGACGGTCCGGGTATCGCCCCTGACCAGCGCGTGCTCGTGCGCGAGCGGTTCCGCCGCCTGCCGGGTTCCCCCGGCAACGGCTGCGGACTCGGTCTCGCGATCGTCGACGAGATCGCGCACGCGCATGATGCACGCTTCGTGATCCTCGAAGGCGGCGACGGGCGCGGCACGCGAGCGCGCATCGAGTTCCGCCGCGTCTGATCCGCGCATCGACGCGGATGTCGTCGTGCAGGCACCTGGCCGGCTGCGGCGCCGCGCGGTGAAAGGGCGATGGTGCCTTGCGTCGTGGCCCGGAATGCGTGCCCGCGGAGGTGCGCCTGTCAGCTTGCCGAAAGCGTGGCGGCGCTAAGGTCACGACGCGATGGGCGCCGCGACCTTCCACCCCAGGGAAGCAGCGGCCGATTCGCACCTCGAGGCGGCCCATACCCCCAGGATGGGCCGCCTTATTTTTTGCGCTCGTCCGTGATCGCCGCTTCGATGGCGCGCGCTTGCATGTCAGCGTTCGTGGGGCATCGAGTCCAGAGCGGCCGTCCATGGCCGCACTCTTCATCAAGAGCTCGAGAAAGGCGCCCCTGGAAGGGTCTTCTCGCGCTCGCTATTTCTTGCGGGTAGCGTCGAGTTTTTCCTGCGCCAACTGCAGCGCCTTCATCGCGGCGTCGTGCATCGACGCGATCTCGGCTGGCGCGACCTGGCCGCCGCCGTGCTTCTCGTTGAGGAGCACCGAGCCGTCGTCGGCCCAGCCGACGAGCGCGCCGCCCTTCTGCTGCACGGCCATGACCTTGCCGTCCTTGAACGCGTAGTACACGGCGGAGCGGCCGCCCGCGTCGAGTTCGGTGTTGACGCGCACGTAGCGCACGACGCCGCCTTCGCCGAAGGCATCCCACGCGACCGACGAGGTATCCGTCGTGTAGGTTCCGTTGACGCTCTTCATGCCGCCGATGCGGCCTTGCAGCTTGGTGAATTCCGCCTTGAGGTTCTCGGCCGGCGTCGCTTCCGCGGTGAGCATGATCTGCACGTTCGTGCCAGCGCCGTGCGTGAGCACGGGCGCCGCCAGGCCGGCGGAGAAGCGGCGGTCGCCGTCGACGAGCGTCGCATTGAGCACGTAAGTGCGACCGGCGACGATCTTCGAGCGGTCGAAATCGAGCGAGAAATTGAACGGCGCCGCACCGCTCACGTCGACGGATTTCTGGGCCACCGGCGGCTGCGGCTGGGCGACGTCGGCGAGACGCAGCTCGAGCTTGCCCGCGCCGATCGTCATCGGGTCGTGCAGCGTGACGGTGCCGGTGATCGCCGTGCCGGGCGCGATCGCGGGCGCCGCGGCCTTGTCGGTCGCCGCCGTATCGGTCGAGGAATTGCAGCCGCCGAGCAGCGAGAGGGCGGCGACCGCCGCGAGCCAGTACGTGCGCATGAGTGTCATCTCCAACGAGAACGAAAGGTATCGTACAAAACCGGGCGCGCCGCGGAAACGGATCGCGGCAACGGGCGTTCGCGCTGCCGCGGGTCGCCGCGACGCCCGTGCGGGCGCGCGGCCGCGGCACGCCGAACGCCCACGATAGTCCGCGCTCGCGTCAGGCGCAATCGCGACGACCGACGGTCGCATGAATGATCCGCGCAGGATCGGCAACATCGTCGAGCACGGCGCGCCGGCACGGATGGGGCGAGTCGAACCGACCCGCCGCGCGCATCCTGGCGCGGGTTCCCGTGCCGTTCATGCGCCCGCCTACGCCGCCGGAAGCAGCGCGATGTCGGCCACGCGCAGGAACGAGCCGGCGACTTCGCCGAGCAGTGCGAGCCGGTTCGCGCGCACGCGCTCGTCCTCGACCATGACCATGACCTCGTCGAAGTAGCGGTCGATCGGCTCGCGCAGGTCGGCGAGGCGCTTGAGCACGCCGACGTAGTCGCGCCGTCTTGCGAGCGGAGCGACGTCCGTGAGCGCTGCCGCGTGCGCGTCGCGCAGCGCGTGCTCGGCGCCGTCCTCGAGCAACGCGTCGTCGATCGCGCGCAGCTCGAGGCCAGCCGCCTGGCGCAGCAGGTTCGCGATGCGCTTGTTCGCCGCAGCGAGTGCGCGCGCCTCGGGCAACGCGGCGAATGCGACGACTGCGCGCAATCGCTGGTCGAAGTCGGCGAGGTTGGCCGGTGCGAGTGCGCGCACGGCTTCGAACGCTTCCATCGGGACACCGCGATCGACGTAGTAACCGCGCAGGCGGTCGAGGACGAACTCGTACAGTTCGGACGCGATCGCCGCGCGACGTCCGATCGGATCGAGCTCGGGCGCCTGGCCGTCCTTGCCCTTCGGCATGCCCGCGGCGAGCGCGCTTTCGGGCAGCTGCGCGAGCGCTTCGTCGAATTGCGCGCGCAGGTCGAGATCGAGACCGCCCTCGATCAGCGTGCGCGCGAGTCCGAGCGCGGCGCGGCGCAGTGCGAAGGGATCCTTGTTGCCGGACGGCTTCATGCCGACGGCGAAGATGCCGGCGAGCGTGTCGATGCGCTCGGCGACCGCGAGCACCCGGCCGATCCGGCCCTGGGCGATGTCGTCGCCGGCGAAGCGCGGCCGGTAGAACTCGTCGAGCGCCTGCGCGACGTCGGCGTGTTCGCCGCTCGCGGTCGCGTAGTAGCGGCCCATCGTACCCTGCAGTTCGGGGAACTCGCCGACCATGCGCGTCATGAGGTCGCATCGGGACAGCGCGGCCGCGCGCGTCGCGAGCGCGGCGTCGACATCGACGCCCGCGTCGCGCAGGCGATTGGCGATCACGCGCGCGAGTTCGGCCACGCGCACGGTCTTGTCCCACGCGGAGCCGAGCGCCTGCTGGTAGGTGACGCCCTTCAGCGCCTCCTGGTGCGCGGCGAGCGGCGCCTTCAGGTCCTCGTCGAAGAAGAACTTCGCGTCGGCGAAGCGTGGGCGTATCACGCGCTCGTAGCCCTTGCGGATCTCGGCGGGATCCTTCGATTCGATGTTGGCGACACCGATGAAGTGTTCGGTCAGCGGCGGCGGCGCGCTCGTGGCCTGGGGCTGGGCGGCGAAGCACGGCACGAACTTCTGGTTCGTTTCCATCGTCGTCACGAGCGCTTCCTGTGGCACGGCGAGGAACTCGCGCTCGAACGCGCAGGCGATGCCGACCGGCCATTCGGTGAGGTTCGCGATCTCGTCGAGCAGTGCGTCGGACAGGCGCGGCTGCGTCCCCGCCGGCGCGACGCGCGCGACTTCGTCGCGCACGCGTGCGCGGCGCTCGGCCGGATCGGCGAGCACCCTCGCGGCGCGCAAGGCGTCGAGCCAGCTGTCCGCGTCGACGACGTGCACGGACTGCGGATGGTGGAAGCGATGGCCGCGCGAACTGCGGCCGGATCGAAGGCCGAGGATGTGCGCGTCGACGACCGCATCACCATGCAGGATCACGAGCCAGTGCACCGGGCGCACGAACGTATAGTCGTGGTCGCCCCAGCGCATCGGCCTCGGTATCGGCAGGCTCTTCAGCGCGTCGGCGACGATCTCGGGCAGCAGCGCGGCGGTGGACTGGCCTGGCCTCTCGCTGCGCGCGACGAAGCGCTCGCCCCGCGCGTCGGTCGTCGTCTGCAGCTGGTCGACGGCGAGGCCATTCTTGGCCGCGAAACCGAGCAATGCCGGCGTCGGTTGTCCGTTCGCGTCGATGCCGATGTTCGCGTAGGGCCCCAACACTTCGGACTTCTGCACGGGCTGTCGGACGGCCACGCCCGGCACGAGCACGGCAAGCCGGCGCGGCGAACAGTAGCGCTTGGCGCCGGCCAGATCGGCGCCGATGCCGCGCTTCGCGAGGCCGTCGCAGATGGCGCTCGCGAATGCGCTCGACAGCTCGTCGAGTGCCTTCGGCGGCAGTTCCTCGGTGCCGAGTTCGATCAGGAGGGAATCGTGGTCTTGGCTCATGGCGGCAATTCCGGCTTGCCGTCGTTCCCGCGTCGGCGGGATGACGTCGTGATTGGATCCGGGGATGTCTCAGGCGGCGGCGGGCGCGCGGCGCAAGCCCGGGAATCCCAGTTTCTCGCGCTGGGCGTAGTACGCTTCGGCGACAGCGCGCGACAGCGTGCGCACGCGCAGGATGTAGCGCTGCCGCTCGGTCACGCTGATCGCGCGACGCGCGTCGAGCAGGTTGAACGTGTGGCTCGCCTTCATGACCTGCTCGTAGGCAGGCAGCGGCAGCCCCGCTTCGACGAGCCGCTTCGCCTCCGCCTCGCAGGTGTCGAACCAGTCGAACAACTTCGGGACGTTCGCGTGCTCGAAGTTGTAGGTGCTCTGCTCGACTTCGTTCTGGTGGAAGACGTCGCCGTACGTGACCACGCCGTGCGGCGCGCGCGTCCAGACGAGGTCGTAGACGTTGTCGACGTTCTGCAGGTACATCGCGAGGCGCTCGAGACCATAGGTGATCTCGCCGGTGACGGGCCGGCATTCGAGGCCACCGGCCTGCTGGAAGTAGGTGAACTGGGTCACTTCCATGCCGTTGAGCCAGACTTCCCAGCCGAGGCCCCAGGCGCCGAGCGTCGGCGATTCCCAGTTGTCCTCGACGAAGCGCAGGTCGTGCACGAGCGGGTCGACGCCGAGCGCCTCGAGCGAACCGATATAGAGATCGAGGATGTCGTCGGGATTCGGCTTCAGCACGACCTGGTACTGGTAGTAGTGCTGCAGGCGGTTCGGGTTCTCGCCGTAGCGGCCGTCGGTCGGCCGGCGGGACGGCTGCACGTAGGCGGCTGCCCACGGCTCGGGCCCGAGCGAACGCAGGAACGTGGCGGGATGGAACGTGCCCGCGCCGACTTCGGTGTCGAGCGGCTGGATCAGCACGCAGCCCTGTTCGGCCCAGTAGCGGTTGAGGGTCTGGATGACTTCCTGGAAGGTCGGTCCCGGCATGCGTGGCTCGTCGGTCTGTACGCGGCCCGGGCATCCTGCCGCGGGCCTGCAAGAAGGCGGTCGCGGCAGGGCCGCGCCCACGATTTCTTTTCCTGCACGGGCACTCGGCGCGACGGTACATCCCGTACCGGGTTCACGAAGTGCCTCGGGAAAAGCGCGCTAGTATAGCGACGATACCCCTGCCGGACTCGCATCATGGCCAGCGTGACCCAGCTCCCGGGCGCCCCGAAGCCGCACGCGCTCGGCCTGCATCGCCGCCTCGACCTCGACGAAACGCTCGCCGCGCTCGTCGGCGACGGCCTGCTCGACGAAGCCGACGCGAAGCGCGTGCGCGCCGACATCCGCACCGCGCGCGGCCGCAGCGAGCTGCACCCGCTGGTGCTGGTGTCGAACCTCAAGCTCGTCGAC
>DASTSE010000098.1:0-12386 GCA_035760865.1 Dokdonella sp. | reverse complement strand
GCTACCTCGTGCTGGACATGGACTTCCGCGCCTCCGAGGGCTACGGCCGCGACTGGCGCACGGCGATCTACCGCCAGATGGGGCATCCGGAACTCGAGGACCTGATCGACGGGGTGGACTGGCTGGTGAAGGAACAGCAGGGCGATGCCGGCAACGTCGGCGTGTACGGCGGTTCCTACGGCGGGTTCATGACGCTGATGGCGCTGTTCCGCGCGCCGGAGACTTTCCACGCCGGTGCCGCGCTGCGCCCGGTCACCGACTGGACGCAGTACAACCACGAGTACACCTCGAACATCCTCAACACGCCGCAGCTCGATCCGATCGCCTACGAGCGCTCGTCGCCGATCGAGTTCGCCGACGGCCTGCGCGGCCCCCTGCTCATCGCGCACGGCATGATCGACGACAACGTGCTGTTCGAGGATTCGGTGCGTGTGTACATGCGCCTCATCGAGCTGCACAAGGACGACTTCGAACTCGCGCCGTATCCGCTCGACCGCCACGGCTTCACGCATGCGGACGCCTGGCTCGACGAGTACAAGCGCATCTACAAGCTGTTCCGGGCGAACCTGCAGTGAAGGCGCACCCGTTCGCGCGGCTCGCCCTGACCGGTGCGCTCGCCGCACTCGCGGGCTGCCACGTGGAATGGGTGCGCGACCATCCGCTCGGTTGCCGCAGCGACGAACAGTCGCTGCTGCGCGACGCCCTGTATTTCGGTCGAGCGATCCCCGGCGGCGGCGAGGTCGACGAAGTCGCCTGGCAGCGCTTCGACGCCGAGGTGCTCGCGCACGCGTTCCCGCGCGGGTACACGACGCTCGACGCGCGCGGCCACTGGCTCGGTGCGGACGGCGCACCGGTCAGTGAGGCGAGCCGCGTCGTCGTCGTCGTGCACGAGCGCGACGCCGCGAGCGAAGCCGCGTTGCGCACGGTCGTCGATGCGTATCGCGCGCGCTTTCGCCAGGAAGCGGTGCTGCGCGAGCGCACGACCGCGTGCGTGGCGTTCTGACGCGAGTCATTCGTCCGAGAGGCGGATCGCGATGAACGCATGTCCGAGGCGGGTCCGCCGCTGCGCGGCTTGAGCCGCCGTGCCTCGGCGGTCGTGCATGGCGCGTGTGAGTCGTCTTGCCGAGCGCACGACCGACTCGGTCGGTACGGCGAACCGCTTCAGCGCCCGACCACGCGCAGGTGCTTGCGCGGCGCCGCCTTCGCGCGCGGGCGCGCGGCCTTCTCCGGCTCGTACACCATGTAGACGTCCGCGCGCTGGTAGTGGCTGCCCGGCCGCGGCGCCGGGTGGTGGACGAAACCGCCGCTCTCGTACAGCTGCAGCGCGGGGCCGAGGCGCTTGCTCGATTCGAGGAACAGCGTGCGGCCGCGTCGGCGCCCGAACTCGGCGATCGCGCCGTCGAGCAGCTTGCGGCCCGCGCCGAAGCCGCGAAAGCCGCTCTCGACCGCCATCTTCGACAGCTCGTACACGCCCGGCGCTTCCTTGAGCAGCGCGCAGGTGCCGATCACTTCGCCGTCGAGCGTCGCGAACAGGATCGCGCCGCCGGGATCGATGACATGGGCCTGCGGATCGCCGAGCACCGCCCGGTCGAGATCCTCGATCGTGAACCAGCGCTGCAGCCATTCGACGTTGAGGCGCTCGAAATGCGGCGCCCACTCGCGTCGGTACGGCGCGATCTCGATGGTCGCGCCCTTCAGGCGCGCATGCTGCGCGCGGATGTCGGCGGCGAGGCGTCCGCTCGCGATGTCCGCCTCGAACGCAGCGAGCGCGTCGAGCAGGTTGCCGCCACCGCGCGAGGACGCAGCCGCCGCCGCGCGGCGGATCGCGCACCACACCGGGCCGAGCCGGTCGAGCTTGCGTTCGGCATCGGCGGTCAGCTCCAGCACGCCACGTCGCGCATCGCTGCGATCCGTGCGGCGCGTGATCCAGCCCTGCGCGCGCAGCTTCGCCGCGAGCTGGCTCACCGCGGGATGGGTCTGGCCGATCGCCGCGGCGATCTCGGTGACCGACGCCGGCCCGCGTACCTGCAGGTAGCGCAGCACCGGGAACCAGTGCGCGTCGAGGTCGTGCCCGGCCTCGCGATAGGCCGCATTGGCCGCCGCGTAGAGGCTTTCGCTGACCGCCTTGAGCCGGCTGCCGAGCGCGAGCTCGCCTTGTGCGTGCAGGAACATCGGTGCGTGTCCGTCGGCATTTACGTAAGCACTTACGTTACTGCGTCCGGTCGGGTCGCGCAAGACTGCCGCGCGCGCCGCGGGCGAACTAGCATGGCGGCGCGGCGGACTGCCGCGCTACGGGGCGGAGCGCGCCATGGCGACATCTTCGATCGTGCTGCGACGCGCGGATGACGCGGACCTCGTCGCGACCGCGCGCACCCTGTTCCGCGAGTACGCGGCGTCGATCGGCATCGATCTCGAATATCAGGGCTTCTCGGCCGAACTCGCCGGCCTGCCCGCGCCGTACCTGGCGCCGGACGGCGCGCTGCTCGTGGCCTTCGTCGACGGCAGCGCCGCGGGTTGCGCGGCCCTGCGCCGGCACGACGCGCAGCACGGCGAAATGAAGCGGCTGTACGTGCGGGCGGCCTACCGCGGACTCGGGCTCGGCGTGCGCCTCGTCGATGCGATCGTCGGCGCGGCGCGCGCGGCCGGCTATGCCGAACTGCGTCTCGACACGCTCGCGAGCATGACGGCCGCGCAGGCGCTCTATCGCCGCTTCGGCTTCGTCGAGGCTCCGCCGTACGGCGACAACCATCGGCCGGACACGCGCTTCTACGCGCTCCCGCTCGCGTAGGCACGGTGTGCGCATGTCCAGCGGTTCGAGGACGCGATCCCGTCGCCGCGCTCGCGTCGCGCGCCGCGACCGCTAGCGCGCGAAGAACAGCCGCGCGAGCTCCGCGCCGGGGTCGCTTGCGCGCATGAACGCTTCGCCGACGAGGAACGCGCCGACGCCCGCGTCGCGCATGCGCGCGACGTCGGCGGGCGTGTGGATGCCGCTCTCCGTGACGAGGATGCGGCCGTCGTCGACGCGTCCGCGCAGGCGCAAGGTCGTGTCGAGTGAAGTCTCGAACGTGCGCAGGTTGCGGTTGTTGATGCCGACGAGCGGCGCGGGCACGTCGAGCGCGCGCTCGAGCTCGTGCTCGTCGTGGACCTCGACGAGCACGTCGAGGTCGAGCTCGGCTGCGAGCAGCGCGAGGTCGAGCAAGGCGCCGTCGTCGAGTGCGGCGACGATGAGCAGGATCGCGTCGGCGCCGATCGCGCGCGCCTCGTAGACCTGGTACGCGTCGATCGTGAAATCCTTGCGCAGCACCGGCAGCGCGCACGCGGCGCGCGCCTCCCGCAGGTACGCCTCGCTGCCCTGGAAGAAATCGGCATCGGTGAGCACCGACAGGCACGCCGCGCCGGCCGCCGCGTAGCTCGCTGCGATCGCGGCCGGGTCGAAATCGGCGCGGATCACGCCCTGCGACGGGCTCGCCTTCTTCACTTCGGCGATCACCGCGGGCAGGCCCGCGTCGAGCTTCGCCTCGATCGCCGCGGCGAAGCCGCGCGTCGGCGGCAGCTCGGCGACGTGTGCCGCGAGTTCGGCGAGCGGCACGCGCGCGCTGCGCTCGGCGATCTCGATGGCCTTGCGCGCGAGGATGCGTTGGAGGATATCGGTCATTGCGGGTGCCGAGGGGTCAGGTCTGAGGGCTCTTCGATGGTGGGCCAAGGCCCACCCTACACGGGCGGGGCTGCACCCGCGGCGAGCTGCCGCGTCGCCGCGACGAACGCGTCGAGTTTCGCACGCGCGGCGCCGTTCGCGACGACCGCGCGCGCGCGCTCGATGCCGTCCTGGATCGAACCGGCGAGGCCGGCCGCGTACAGCGCCGCACCCGCGTTGAGCAGCACGATGTCGCGTGCGACGCCGGGCGTGTCGTCGAGCGCCTCGAGCAGCAGCGCCTTCGATTCGAGCGCATGCGCGACGCGCAGGTTGCGGCTCGACGCCATCACGAGGCCGAAATCCTCCGGCTCGATCACGTATTCGCGCACGTCGCCGTCGCGCAGTTCGCCGACCATCGTCGCGGCGCCGAGGGAGATCTCGTCCATGCCGTCGCGACCCCAGACGACGAGCGCATGGCGTGCGCCGAGCTGCTGCAGCGCGCGCACCTGGATGCCGACGAGGTCGGGGTGGAACACGCCCATGAGGATGTTCGGCGCGCCCGCGGGGTTGGTCAGCGGACCGAGGATGTTGAACAGCGTGCGCACGCCGAGCTCCTTGCGCACCGGCGCGACCACCTTCATCGCCGGATGGTGGTTCGGCGCATACATGAAGCCGATGCCGGTCTGCGCGAAGCAGCGCGCGACCTGCGCGGGATCGAGGTCGATCGCGGCACCGAGCGCCTCGAGCACGTCCGCGCTGCCCGACTTCGACGACACGCTGCGGTTGCCGTGCTTGGCGACCTTCGCGCCCGCGGCTGCGGCGACGAACATCGATGCGGTCGAGATGTTGAACGTGTGCGCGCCGTCGCCGCCGGTGCCGACGATGTCGACGAAGTGCGCGGGCGTGCCGACGTCGACCCGTGCCGCGAGCTCGCGCATCACGCGCGCGGCGCCGGTGATTTCGCCGATCGTCTCCTTCTTCACGCGCAGGCCCGCGACGATCGCCGCGACCAGCGTCGGCGACACCTCGCCGCGCATGATCTGGCGCATGAGGTCGACCATCTCGTCGTGGAAGATCTCGCGGTGTTCGATCGCGCGTTGCAGCGCTTCCTGCGGGGTGATCGCCATGGGTCGGTTCGGGCTCGCGCTCAGCGCATGCGGTAGTGGATGGAATGGATGTCGGCGCGTCCCTGCCCGCCCGGGCGTTCGCCCGAGAACAGCAGCACGCCCGGTTCGGCGGCATCGATCGACGGCGCGAGGATCCAGCCGCGGTCGACGTTGACGCGTGCATCGAGCCGTCGTGCGCGCACGTAGCGGTCGCCCTCGCGTACGGCCGACCACAGCGCGATCGGCGCGTTCTCGACGTCGTCGGAACGCGCGAACACGAGCACGCGGCCATCGTCGAGCCAGGCGGCGTCGAAATCGTCGCCGGCGCCATTGACCTCGCCCGGGAGCGGCGCCGCCGCCTGCCATGCGCCGTCGCGCCATTCGCTCGAGAACAGGTCGTGGCGACCCGCGCCGCCGCGGCCGTTCGTTGCGAACAACAGCTGGCGGCCGCCCGCGGACGGCGTCGGCGCCCATTCGTCGCCGGCGGAGTTGACGCCGGCGCCGAGATTCGCCGGCGTGCCGAAGGTCGCCGTGGCGGGATCGAACGCGACCTGCCAGAGATCGTCGCCGCCGTAGCCGCCGGCGCGATTGGAGAAGAAGTAGACGCTGCGGCCATCGGCCGCGAACGCCGGATCGAATTCGTTCGCCGGCGTGTCGAACGCGACCGCGACCGGCGCGCTCCACGCGCCGTCGCGACGACGGCTCATCCAGATGTCCCAGCCGCCCGCGCCACCGGGCCGGTTCGTGCTGCCCCAGAGCACGCAGTCGCCTTCGGGGCTCACCGCCGCGCGGATCTCCGAATACTCCGACGAGACGACGCCGGGCAGGAACGCGCTCGCGTCGCCGTGGAGTTCGAAGCCGACCTCGTGCGACGGTCGCGTCGCGCAAGCCGCGAGCAGCGCGCTCGCGACGGCGATGGAGCAGGCATGGCATGCGAGCATCGCTCCCTCCCCGGCGCGGCCGCGTCAGGCCGCTTTCGGCAACGCCTGCGCGAGGAAGTTGCGCAGCATCGCGTGGCCGTGTTCGGTGAGGATCGATTCGGGATGGAACTGCACGCCCTCGATCGGCAGGCTGCGATGGCGCAAGCCCATGATCTCATCGAGCGAACCGTCGGCGTGCTCGGTCCATGCCGTGACTTCGAGGCAATCCGGCAGCGACGACTGCTCGACCACGAGCGAGTGATAGCGCGTCGCCTCGAACGGATTCGGCAGGCCGCGGAACACGCCCTGGCCCGCATGATGGATCGGCGAGGTCTTGCCGTGCATGATCTCCTTCGCACGGATCACGCGCCCGCCGAACGCCTGGCCGATCGACTGGTGGCCGAGGCAGACGCCGAACACGGGCACCTCGCCGCCGAGCCGCTGCAGCACCTCGAGCGAGATGCCCGCGTCATCGGGCGTACCCGGCCCCGGCGAGATCACGATCGCCGACGGCCGCAGCGCGCGCAGCGCCGGCAGCGTCATCTCGTCGTTGCGGATCACGCGCACGTCCTCGCCGAGCTCGCCGAAATACTGCACGAGGTTGAACGTGAACGAGTCGTAGTTGTCGATCATCAACAGCATGCGGACGACCATCGGAACCTGAGCCGGAGGGCGAGTATAAGGCGGAACGGCAGCACGCCCGGGTATGGACGGCTGCGCGCTCAGGCCGCGTCGGGAGCGGCCGGGGCGGCGGCGCGCGGCTGGAACCAGCGCGCGAGCCCGTCGATCGACTCGCACATGCTGCGTGCCTGCAAGCATCGCGGCTTCCGCCGCTCCCACCAGGGCGCGCGCTTTTGTGGGAGCGGCGGAAGCCGCGATGCTTTGCCCTCAGCCCTCAGCCCTTCTCCGCGTAGCGTCGCAACCAGCGCGCGCGCAGCGGCCAGGCGAGTGCGAGTACGGCGAGGAACACGCCGTAGGCGAGCAGGGTCGCGACGATCTGCGGCCACAGGTGTCCGCCGCGGCCGGCGCTCGCGCCGAAGCCCCAGCGCATCGCGCCGATGCTCGCCGCCGCCGCGAACGCGAGTACGCCGAAGTCGGCGAGCCAACGTGTCGCCCCGCGCGGTGCGCGCGGCCACGCACAGTAGAGCGCGCCGACGATCGCGAACGTCGGCAGGAACAGGATGAAGGAGAGGCCGGTTTCGAAGAACGCGTTCATCATAGTCCGCTCAGTCGACGACGATGCCCTGCATCGATTCGACGTCCGCCGCGGTGAGGCGGGAATCGCGCGCGCCCCAGCGGCGGCGCACGTGGTTCACGACTGCGGCGATCTCACCCGCGTCGAGTTGCTGCACGAACGGCGGCATCGAGTGCGGCCGCGGCTCGCCGGCGGTCGTGACGGGCATGCCGCCGTAGAGGACGAGGCGCACCGCATTCGTCGCATCGGGCGTGGTTGCCGCGACCGAATCCCGCAGCGGCGGATACGCGCCGGGCTTGCCCTCGCCGTCCTTGCCGTGGCAATCGGCGCACGCACGCGCGTAGACCCCGGCGCCCTTGCCGCCTGCGTCGTCGTTCGCATCGGTGCCGACCGGCGCGCGCAGCGGCGCCGGTTCGACCTGCTTGAGGTGGCGGGCGATCGCGAGCGCGTCGTCGGGCGTGAGTGCGCGCAGGCTCGTGTAGACGACCTCGGCCATCGGCCCATACGCGCTGCCGTGCGCGGACGTGCCGTTGCGCAGGTAGTCGGCGAGTTCCTGCTCCGAATAGCGCTCGAGCTGCACGCGGTCGAGCGGCGGCGCGTACCAGCCGATGCCCGGAATGCGACCGCCGGCGAGGTGGCCTTCCGGCGGCAGCGAGCCGCGCTCGCCGCGCGCGCCGTGGCACATCGCGCAGTGGCCGAGCCCTTCGACGAGATAGCGGCCGCGATCGCGAGAGTCGACGCGCGTGTCGGCGGGCCGGTAATACAGCATGCGCCAGCCGACGAGCGCGCGGCGCGAATCCGCGGGCGGTTCGAGCCGGTTCGGCGGCGGCTCCGACGCGCTCGCGGGCTGCGCGCGCAGGTACGCGTAGATCGCGTCGAGATCGGCGTCGGCGACGTTGGCGAAGTGCGCGTACGGGAACACCGGGTAGAGCGCGCCGCGGCGCGACACGCCGTGGCGCATCGCGTGCGCGAATTCGTCGGCCGACCAGTCGCCGATGCCGTGCTCGCGATCCGGCGTGATGTTCGTGCTGTGGACGGTGCCGATGCCGGTCGCGAACGCGCGTCCGCCCGCGAACGGCACGCCGCCGCGCGTCGTATGGCAGGCACGGCAGTTGCCGATGCGCGCGAGGTACTCGCCGCGCGAGCGTGTGGCCGGATCGCTCGCGACGACGCGGTCGCCGTGCGGGATGCGGTACGGCGCGATCCCGCCCTGGCGTGCGAACAGCACCGCCGCGATCGCGATCGCGCCGAGCACGAACGGCAGCAGCAGCCAGGCGAGCGCGAAGAGGATGCGGCGCAGGCTCACGGCGCGGCCTCCGCATCGAGCGCGCCACACCGCACAGGCGGCACGAATGCACCGGCCGGCGCGGGCCGGTCGCCTTGCGCACTCGACTGCTGCGACAACCACGTCGCGACCGCTCGGATGTCGTCCGGCGACAGCGCCTGCGCGACCGCGCGCATGCAGTCGGGCGCGCGCGCGCGGCGCGAGCCGTTGCGCCAGTGGCCGAACTGCGCGACGACGTAGTCGGTGGGCAGGCCGAGCGTCGCCGGGATGCCGGGTTCGAGCCCGGCCAGAGCAGGGCCATGGCAGGCGCTGCATGCGGGCACGCCGTGCTCGCGGTCGCCGTCGCGCACGAGCCGCTCGGCGCGGTCGCGTCGTTCCGGCGTGAGCTGCTCGGCACCGGTGTCGGCCGCGTGCATGCGCGGCGGCAGGGCCGCGTAGTACGCGGCGATCTCGCGCAACCAGGCGTCGTCGGCGAACTGCACGAGCCAGGTCATCGACGCGTTCACGCGCCGCCCGTCGCGGAAGCCCGCGAGCTGCTCGAACAGGTAGCCGGCCGGCTTGCCGGCGAGATGCGGCACGTACTCGGCGCCTTGCCGGCCTTCCCCGTGCACGCCGTGGCACGCGGCGCATGCAGCGAGGCGCTCGGCGATACCGTCGTCGGCGAACGCCGGCGACACGGCGAACAGGATCGCGAGAGCGGAGTGCGCGCGCATCGTGCGTGCTCCGGCGCGCTACGGCGCAACGCCGTGGGGTTGGATCCAGCCGCCCGCGACGCCGAGCATGACGACGAGGATGAGCGCGACCGAAAGGCCGATGCGCCAGGTCAACGCGCGCACCGTGCGGCCGCTCGAGCCGTGGTCGACGATCATGAAATAGAGGCCAGCGCCGAGCTGGTAGAGGATCGCCGCGAGCGCCGCGACGATGAGGACCTTGCCGGCCATGGGTACGATTCCGCTCGATGGGCTGGGGGCGAACGATAAACCCGCGCGCCGCGCGCGTACCGATCAGATGCCGCCGAAACGACCGCATCAGGATGCGCGAATTGTCGCAGTCAGGCGGTGGCGAGGCGGCCCAGCGTCGCAAGCGCCGCTTCGACGCGCGCGTCGTGCGCATGGCCGAAGTTGAGGCGCAGATGGCGCTCGAAGTGCGCGCGCGAGGAGAAGATCGGCCCCGGCGCGACGCTGATCGACTGCGCCAGTGCGCGGCGGTGAACGTCCATCGCGTCGACGCCCGGCGGCAGTTCGAGCCAGAGGAAGTAGCCGCCGTCCGGACGCGTCGCGCGCGTGCCGGGCGGGAAATGTCGCGCGATCGACGCGAGCATCGCGTCGCGCTGTTGCGCGAGCGACCCGCGCAGCTTGCGCAGGTGGCGGTCGTAGCCGCCGTCCTCGAGGTAGGCCGCGAGCGTCGCCTCCGCGGGCGTCGACGCCGTGAGCGTCGTCGACAGCTTGAGGCGCGCGACCGTCTCCCGATGGCGCCCCGGCGCGATCCAGCCGATGCGGTAGCCGGGGGCGAGGCATTTCGAGAACGACGCGCAGTGCAGCACCAGGCCGTCGCGGTCGTACGCTTTCGCCGGCGGCGGCCGGCGCGCGCCGAAATACAGTTCGCCGTAGACGTCGTCCTCGATCAGCGGCGTGTCGTGGCGCGCGAGCAGCTCGACGAGCGCGCGCTTCTTCGCCTCCGGCATGAGGCTGCCGAGTGGATTCTGGAAGTTGGTCATGAGCCAGCACGCGGCGGGCTTGCGGCGCTCGAGCACCTCGGCGAGCGGCGCGAGCTCGATGCCCTCGCGCGGATGCGTCGCGACTTCGATCGCGCGCAGGCCGCGCTGCTCGAGCGCCTGCAGCGCGGCGTAGAACGTCGGCGACTCGACCACGACCGCGTCGCCCGGCTTCGTCACCGCGGCGAGGCCGAGGTGCAGCGCTTCCATCGCGCCGTTCGTGACGACGAGTTCGTCGGCTTCGACCGCAAGGCCATCGGCGAGGTAGCGCAGCGCGATCTGCCGGCGCAGCGCGGCATTGCCCTGGTGCAGGTGGTCGACGCTCGCGCGCGGATCGAGCCGCCGCACGGTCGACGCCATCGTGCGTGCAAGGCGCGCGAGCGGAAACAGCAGCGGGCTCGGGAACGCCGAGCCGAGCGGCACGACGTCGCGGCGCATCGTCGCCTTGAGGATCGCGAACACGCGCTCGCCGACGTCGACCGCGATCGACTCGCCCTCGGGCGCCGACACGCGCTCGAATTCCGGCGGCGGCACCGCGGCGACGTAGTAGCCGGAGCGCGCCTGCGCGCGGACGAGCCCACGCGCCTCGAGGCGGTAATAGGCCTGGAACACCGTCGACGCGTGCACGCCGCGGCTCGCCGCGGCCTGGCGCACCGACGGCAGGCGGTCGCCCGCGCGCAAGGTGCCCGCGCGGATCGACGCCTCGATCTCGTCGGCGAAGGCCTCGTAGCGGGTCGGCGGTCGGTCGGGGTTGCGCAAGGTCGCAGCGTCGCGCAGGTCGGAGCGACGATCAAGCCGTCATGCGACGCGCATGCCCTTCAATGCAGGTGCAGGCCGCCGTCGCATTCGAGCACCGTGCCGGTGACGAAGCCGTTGCCGGCGAGGAACTGCACCGCTTGTGCGACCTCGTCGGCACGGCCGACGCGACCGACCGGCAGCATGCGTGCCTGCTCGGCGAACACGCGTTGCTTCGCCGCGGCCGGCAGGCGATCCCACCAGGCCGTGTCGACGACGCCGGGGGCGACCGCGTTGACGCGCAGCGGCGCGAGTTCGCGCGCGAGCGCGCCGAGCATCGCCTCGATCGCGCCATTGATCGCGGCGAGCCCCGCCGTTCCGGGATTGGCCATGCGCGCTGAGATCGACGTCAGGAACGTGATGCTGCCATCGGGCCGCATCGCCGGCAGAGCCGCCTGCGCAGCGGACACCTGCGGCCAGAACTTCGCATCGAAGCCGCGCCGCAGCGCCGACAGGTCGAGGTCGCGGAATGCGCCGCCGCCCTCGCCGCCGCTGAAGGCGAGCACGAGATGATCGATGCGGCCGCTGCGCGCGAAGAACGCGTCGAGCGCGACGCGGTCGCCCGCATCGAGCGGCTCGCCTCCTGCATCGCCGCCGAGCTGGGCGAGCGCGGCCGCGAGTTTCGCGGGGTCCCGCCCGGCGACGACGACGCGCGCGCCGGCGTCGGCCATCCGCTGCGCGGTGGCGAGGCCGATCCCGGACGTGCCGCCGAGCACGATGACGGTTTCGCGACCGCTCACAATCCGCCCGCCGCCTGCGCGACCGCGCGGAACAGCGCGCGACCCTTGTTCATCGTCTCCTCCCACTCCTTCGCGGGATCGGAGTCGTACACGACGCCGCCGCCGGCCTGGACGTACAGGCGCCCGTCCTGGATGACTGCGGTGCGGATCGCGATCGCGGTGTCGGCGTCGCCGTTCCAGCCGATGTAGCCGATCGCGCCGGCGTAGATGTTGCGCTTGTGCGGCTCGAGTTCCTGGATGATCTCGATCGCGCGGATCTTCGGCGCGCCGCTCACGGTGCCGGCCGGGAACGTGGCCTTGAGCACGTCCATGTACGACAGGCCTTCGCGCAGCTCGCCCTCGACCTGGCTGACGATGTGCATCACGTGCGAGTAATGTTCGATCGCGAACGAGTCGCTGACCTCGACCGTGCCGGTTTCGCTGATGCGGCCGACGTCGTTGCGGCCGAGGTCGATCAGCATGAGGTGCTCGGCGCGCTCCTTGGTGTCGGCGAGCAGCTCCTGCTCGAGCGCGAGGTCCTCCTCGGGCGTGGCGCCGCGCCTGCGGGTACCGGCGAGCGGACGCACGATCACCTTGCCGTCCTTGAGCCGCGCCAGGATTTCCGGCGACGAACCCACGATCTGGGTTTCGCCGAGGTCGAAGAAATACATGTACGGCGACGGATTGAGCGCGCGCAGGGCGCGGTACACGTCCACCGGCCGCGCGCGGAAGGGCACGGACAGGCGCTGGCTCGGCACCACCTGGAAGATGTCGCCGGCGCGGATGTACTCCTTCGACTTCGCCACGGCGGCCAGGAAGCCCTCCTTGGTGAAGCCGGAGACGAAGTCCTGCTCGCCGAGCAGCGAGGGATCGAGCACGTCGGGATAGCTGCGGCCGGAGTGGCGCAGGCGGTGCACGAGTTCATCGAGGCGGCGCACGGCGCGCGCATGGGCCTGGGGCTGCGACGGATCGGCGTGCACGACCAGGTAGAGCCGGCCCTTGAGGTTGTCGAACACCG
>DASTSE010000097.1:0-2499 GCA_035760865.1 Dokdonella sp. | reverse complement strand
CGCGCGCGCCGGGCACGGCGGTCATGCGATGCTACCGCATGCACTTCGCGCGCGCACGAATGGCGCCTCCGGCGCGCCAAACGCGTACGCGCCGTGTCGACGCATTCGGATGGCCGGCGGTCGACGCCGAGGTTCCAATGTGCGCTGCTCGAGGGGAGACCGTCCGATGATGCTGGCGAACCGTTGCACGACTGCGCTGCTGCTCCTCGTCGCCTGCGGGCTGCCCGCGCACGCGGCCGAACTCGCCGTACGCGATGCGGCGACGGGCGCGCCGCTCGAAGCGCGCGCGCAGCGCCTCGATGCATCGCCCGTCGGCATGCCACTCCTCCTCGACGGGCAGCTGCGTCGATACCCGCTCGCGCTGCCCGCGCGCCTGCGCATCGAAGCCGCGGCGCATCGTGCGCTCGACATCGAACTCGGCGACGGCGATGCGCCGGTGACGGTGCTGCTCGATCCGCTCGACCCTCCGGCGGCCTACGAACGGCTCGCGCGGACGGCCGCGACGATGCCGCGCGCACGCTGGCTGCAAGGCTACGCACGCGATGCGTCCGACGGCCATGCGCTCGCCGGCGTGCACGTCGAGGTCGAGCATCGTTTCGCCACAACCGACGCGTCGGGCTACTTCGAACTCGAGCTCGATCCCGTCGATGCGGACTCCGCGCCGACCGATCGCGCGACCTTGCGCGCGCACGCCGACGGCTACGCCCACATCGTGCGCGAAGGTCTCGCCCGCATAGCCGGCGTGCAGCGGCTGCAGCTCGCGTTCGGCGGCGACACGCCCGCGCGCGCCACGCTCGAAATCGGCGCCCGCGACCGTGCGGGCGGTACGGTCGGCGCCGCGGGCGCAGCGGGCACGCCCGGCGCGTCGATCGGGCGCACGTTCGCGCCGCCCGTCGGCGCCGCGCTCGCGCCTGCGCTGACGCCTCCGGCGACGATCCGCGTCGGCTACGCCGACGCCGCGTGCACCCAATCGTGCTGCACGGGCGCATGCACGCATACGTGCGTGCTCCCGCTCGAAAGCTATGTCGCGCGCGGCCTCGACAGCGAGTGGATCGCGAGCTGGAACACGCAGAGCCTTCGCGCGGGCAGCATCGCCTATCGCAGCTACGGCGCGTGGCGCGTCGCGCATCCGATCAGCTCGAACTTCGACATCTGCTCCAGCGCGTGTTGCCAGGTCAACGACGCAGGCACGTCGGCGAGCACCGACGCGGCGATCGCGCGCACGCCCGGGCTCATGCTCACGCGCGGCGGCAACGAGGCGGCTTCCGCCGAGTATTCGGCCGAGAACAACAGCTGGGACGACCCCGCCGACGGCCTGTCGTGCAGCAATGCGGACCTGTCCTGCGGCGACGGCTACGCGGGCTCGCCCGCGAGCGGCTGGCCCTGCCTCGCCGACCCGGTCGGTGCCGGCCACGGCTGCTTCGGCCATGGCCGCGGCATGTCGCAGTGGGGCACGCAGCGCTGGGCCCTCGACGCGAGCGCGCACCGCTGGCCGTGGATCGTCGACCACTACTACAACGACAACGGCGCAGGTTCGGGCCAGCGCAGCGCCGTCATGACGTCGCCGCTGTCGCTGTCCGCGGTCGCGGCGACGCCGGCCGCGGTCGCGCCGGGCGCGACGCTGCAGCTCTCCGCGATCGCGGACAATGCGGCCGGCGCGACGCACGCGCACGTGCTCATCGGTGCGAGCCTCCATCGCAGCGGGGTCGGCTACCTCGACGATCCCGCGGGCGATGCGCCGGCGAGCCTGCCGCCCGGCGCCAGCGCCGTCGGGCGCTCATTCCACGTGCCCGCGGCGACTCAGGTCGGTACCTACGACGTCCTGCTCTCGCTCTACCTCGACGTCGACGAGGACGGCGCGATCGGTGCCGGCGACCTGCCGCTCGCGCTCGTCACGGTCGCCCATGCGATCGAGGTCGGCGGCGACAGCATCTACGCGAACGGCTTCGAGTCGGCGCCGTAGGCGGACCGCCCGGGATGGCCGCCCGGCTGCCGTGTCCCGATCGCGCCGCGCACGACTTCCGGCACATCGCGTTCCGCGGCCCGCGTCCTACGCTCGCCGTTTGCGGTCATGCCGATCGCGGGGGACGCCCATGAAGAAGTCATCGCTGGCCATCGTGTTTGCCGCTTGCGCTCTGCTCGCGAGCCCGATCGCCTTCGCCGACGACGATGGCGGCAAGGACGCCGCGAAGGAATCGAAGGGCGACGACTTCGCCAGGCTGCCCGCGTTCCCGGCCGACCGCACGGTGCGCCAGCAGACGACGATCGACGGCCGCTCGCTCGCCTACGACGCCACGGTCGGCTCGCTGCCCGTGCTCGACGAGAAGGGCAAGACGACCGCCGAGGTCATGTTCATCGCCTACACGGTGCCGGGCAAGGACCGTCCGGTCACGTTCGCGCTCAATGGCGGCCCGGGCGCGTCGTCGGTCTATCTCAACCTCGGCGCGCTCGGGCCCAAGCGCGTGCAGTTCGGCGCCGAGGGCAACAGCCCGTCCGACC
>DASTSE010000096.1:0-12140 GCA_035760865.1 Dokdonella sp. | reverse complement strand
GAAGCTCGTGCGCGTGCGCATCGACGGGTTGAAGAACAGCAGCGCGATCGACTTGCCGGCGAGTTCGGCGCCTGCCTTCGTGCGCTTGAACGCGGCGGCCTGCGCGAGCAACGCGTCGAGGTCGGCGCGCGACCAGTCCTGGGTACTCAGAAAGTGTCGGATCATCGGGGACTCGTGGTTGGGGGCGCCTCCGGGTCCAAAAAAAAACCCGGCGCAGGGGCCGGGTTTTCGTCGATTCGTGTGAAGAACGCGCGACAGGCTACCCGGCGGGACGGCTCGGTTCCGGTCGACGCGCGCGCGAGGTCATGCCAGCGGCCATGCGGGCGCTGGTGACGATCTGCGGCTGGGCGGCGACTCGGGACATCGTCCTCACGGGGTCAAAGGTATCCGGCGACCTTAGCCGCAAAACGGGTGCGGCGCAATACGCGCGCGGCGAACAGCGGACCGCGGATCCGAAAAAGGCCGGGAACGTCCCGGCCTCTTCCCTGCGACGGGAGCGCGCGCTACTCCGCCGGCACGATGCTCACGCGCACGCGCAGGCGATCGCCCGGATCGTAGTTGAGGCGCGACATGTAGACATCGCCGCGATACCGGTACTGGACGTCATAGGCGACGATGCGGCTCTCGCGCGCGCCGTCGTCGACGATGCGGCAGTGGCGCTCGACGCCGTCGACGTAACGGCCGTCGCCGCGCGCGACATTGTTGCCGACCGCGCCGCCGACCACCGCACCCGCGACCGTGGCCGCGCGGCGACCGTCGCCCTTGCCGACCGTGCTGCCGAGCACCCCGCCGACGATCGCGCCGAGCACGGTGCCCGCTGCGCGATTGCCGTTGTCGACGCGCCGCTCCACCGGAACCTCGTCGCAGACCTCGTGCGGATCGCTCACGCGCACCTGGTCGTAGATCGGATCCACGCGCAGCACGTCCGCCCATGCGACTTTCACGTTGTCCGCCGAGCCCGGCTCGTCCGACACGTAGCCACGCTCCTGCGCGCCGACCTGGGTTCCCGCCAGGAGCAACGCTGCCGCCACCATCAATTTCATGTCGCCTCCACTGAAATACCTGCGTACGCCGATCGCTCGCCGGCTCCATTCCGGTACGCAGCCGTTCATCCCTGGCCGCCATTACAGCAATCCATCGCTGAACCCAGCCCTAAGCCTTTCCCCCGCGGGGAAAAATCAGGCGACGGCGCGCAGGACCGGCGCCCGGGCCGCCCGCGGCAGCGGCACCGGCCCGCTGCGCCGGCGCTGCTATCATTGAGGGTCCACGAAAGGCCCCGACCGATGCCGCTCCGACTCCACAACAGCCTGACCCGCCGGACCGAAGAGTTCGTCCCCGCCGATCCCGGGCGCGTGACGATGTACCTGTGCGGGCCGACCGTCTACAACTACGTCCATATCGGCAACGCACGCGGCCCGGTCGTGTTCGACGTACTGACGCGGCTGCTGCGGCGCCACTACCCGAGGCTCGTGTTCGCGCGCAACATTACCGACGTCGACGACAAGATCAATGCTGCGGCGCAGGAACAGGGCGTGCCGATCGCCGCGATCACGGACAAGTACACCGCGATCTACCGCGAGGACATGGGTCGCCTCGGCGTCGTGCCGCCCGATGTCGAGCCGCACGCGACCGCGCACATCGCGCAGATCATCGCGATGATCGAACAGCTGATCGCGACCGGCCATGCCTATGCGGCCGAGGGCCACGTGCTGTTCTCGGTCGCGAGCTTCGCCGACTACGGCAAGCTGTCGCGCCGCCCGGTCGACGAGATGATCGCGGGCGCACGCATCGACGTCGCACCCTACAAGCGCGACCCCGGCGACTTCGTGCTGTGGAAACCGTCGAATCCGCAGCAGCCGGGCTGGGAATCGCCGTGGGGCGTCGGGCGCCCGGGCTGGCACATCGAGTGCTCGGCGATGGCGGCGGCGCACCTCGGCGAGACGATCGACATCCATGCCGGCGGCAACGACCTCATGTTCCCGCATCACGAGAACGAGGTCGCGCAGAGCACCTGCGCGCACGGCGGCAAGGTGTTCGCACGCTACTGGCTGCACAACGGCATGCTCGATTTCGGCGGCGCGAAAATGTCCAAATCGCTCGGCACCGTGTGCGTGCTGCACGAGCTGCTCGACAAGTACCCACCCGAGGCGCTGCGCTACGCGCTGCTGAGCGCGCATTACCGCCAGCCGCTCGACTGGTCCGACGCGCTCGTCGAGCAGAGCATCCGCACGCTCGATCGCCTTTACGGCACGCTGCGCGACCTCGCCGACGTCGACACCGGCGCCGGCGACGTGCCGGCCGAGATCGAAGCCGCACTCTGCGACGACCTCAACACGCCCGAGGCGCTCGCGGTGATCGCGCGCCTCGCCGGCGAGGCGCGCGCGGCGACGACGCCCGAACAACGCCGCTCCGCGAAGTCGGCGCTGCTGTCCGCCGCGAGCCTGCTCGGCATCCTGCAGCAGGACCCGGAGGCGTGGTTCAAGCGCGCCGCCGGCGGCCCCGCGCTCGACGAAGCCGAGATCCAGCGGCTCGTCGACCTGCGCGTCGCGGAGAAGAAGGCGCGCAACTTCGCCGAGGCCGACCGCATCCGCGAACGACTGCTCGCGATGGGCGTCGTCGTCGAGGACACCGCCCAGGGACCGCGCTGGAAGGTCGCGAAAGCCGATGAACGCGCTGCCTGAGCCGGCCGAAGCGAGCGCCGAGCAGGCGCAGGCGGCGATCGCCGAGGAGTTCGCGTTCTTCGGCGACTGGACCGAACGCTACCAGTACCTCATCGACCTCGGCCGCAAGCTGCCGCCGTTCCCGGACGACCTCAAGCGCGACGAGTTCAAGGTCAGCGGCTGCCAGTCGCAGGTGTGGCTCGTCCCGTCCGGCGACGCGCGGCGGCTCGATTTCCGCGCGATCAGCGACTCCTCGATCGTATCCGGCCTGATCGCGCTACTGCTGCGCGTGTATTCGGGGCGGCCGGCGGCGGAGATCCTCGCCACCGAACCGCGCTTCATCGAGGCGATCGGCCTCGCCCGCCACCTGTCGCCGACGCGCACGAACGGCCTCGCCTCGATGCTCGCGAAGATCAAGCAGTTCGCGCGCGAAGCCGCGGCGTAGCCCGATGGCGTGCTCCGGCCCGGCCACGCCACGGCCGGCCGGCATTCCGCCCGCCCGCCGCGGCACCGGCACGCCCGGGCGCCGGCGCCGAGCGACGCCGCCGGGGCGACTGCTAAGCTTGTCCCATCTCGCAGGGGCTCCGCGATGGACAAGAAGGCCGTACTCTCCGCCAGTCCGCTGTTTCGCGACATTGCGCCCGACGCACTGGAGGCGATCGCGGCGCGCTTCGACATCGAGGAACTGCGCGGCGGCCGCATGCTGTTCCGCGAAGGCGACCTGCCGGACTACCTCTACGTCGTCGCGACCGGACGCCTGCAGGCGCAGCAGGCCGACGGCACCGTCATCGGCGAGATCGGGCGCGGCCAGCCGGTCGGCGAGATGGCCTTGCTGTCGGGCGAAACGCGCGGTGCGGACGTGGTCGCGCTGCGCGACTCGCTGCTGCTGCGGATCAACCGCGTCGCGCTGCTCGACATCGTCTCTCGGCACCCGTCGGCGCTGCTCGCGCTGTGCGGGACGATCGCGCGGCGCAGCCGCCGCCCCGCGCGACGAGCCCGGCTCGATGCCGCGCGCGGCAATCGCACGGTCGCGGTGATCCGCGCCCAACCCGGCGTCCGCCTCGCACCCCTGGTGGAACGCCTTCTCGGCGGCATGCGCAAGACCGGCAAGGTCGTGCGCTGCATCGGTGCGGCCGACGTCGACAAGCAGTTCGGCGAAGGCGCCGCGCAGACGCCGTTCGGCGCGGGCGATCGCCATCGGATCATCAGCGCGTGGCTCGAGCGGCGCGAACTCGCCGGCGGCCACCTCGTGCTCTGGAGCGATGCGACCGGCGAACAATGGACCGAGCGCTGCCTGCGCCAGTCCGATCGCGTCATCGTGGTGGTGCAGAGCGACGGCGGCCAGCCCGGCGTCGCGCTGGCCCGCACGCTGCGGCAGCATGCGCCGCGCACGCCGGTCGACCTGCTCGTCCTGCGCCCGGACGGCGCGCCGGCGGGCGACGTGCTCGAATGGCGCGTGCTGTTCGGCGCCCGCTCGCACTACTTCGCGCGCCCCGACGCGCAGGCGGACCATGACGCGGTCGCGCGCCAGCTCACCGGCCACGGCCTTGGCGTCGTTTTCGGCGGCGGCGGCGCGCGCGGGTTCGCGCACGTCGGCCTCGTGCGCGCGATGGAGGATCTCGGCATCACGGCCGACATCGTCGGCGGCACGAGCATGGGCGCGTTCTTCGCCGCCCTGCACGCGACCGGCGCGAGCAGCCGCGACATGCTCGCGATCGGCCGCGCGACGTTCGTCGACAGGAACTACCTCAACGATTACGTCTGGCCGAGCGTGTCGCTGATCCGCGGCCGCAAGTTCCTCAAGCGCCTGCGCGCCGTGTTCGGCGACGTGCGCATCGAGGACCTGCGCGTGCCGTACTTCTGCATCACGAGCAACCTCACGCGCGGCCGCCAGGAAGTCCACGAGAGCGGTTCGCTCGCGGTCTGGGTCGGCACGAGCATGTGCGTGCCCGGCATCGCGCCGCCGGTCGCCTGGAACGGCTGCCTGCTCGTCGACGGTGCGGTCGCCAACTGCCTGCCCGTCGACGTCATGCACGCGCTCGGCCGCGGTCCGATCATCGCCTCGGACGTCGCAGCCGGAGGCGGCCTCGACGCGCCCGGCATCGTCGGTCCCGATCCGGAAGCGCTGCTGCACCGGCGCACCAATCCGTCGCGCATTTCCCTGTTCGGCCTGCTCGTGAGCGGTTTCACCCCGACGCGCGAAACCGGCCCGGGCGCGCGCGAGGAGCTCGCCGACCTGCACCTGCGCATGCCCGTGCAGGGCGTGCGCATGTTCGGCTGGCGGGAAGTCCAGGCGCTCGTCGATCGCAGCTACGAATATTCGATGGCGGCGCTCAAGGGATACCTCGGCGAGCGGCAGCGCAACGACCGCGCGCGCGCGGATCGCCGCGAAGGCGTCGCCGTCAGGACGCGCGCCGCGGCCTCGCCCGCGGCGCCGGCCGGCACCGCGCCGACCGCACGCACACGCTCCTCGCTCTAGGGCGTCGCGTCGCGTCCTTGCACGGGCAGCGTCGCCTGCGCGGGGCGCGGATTGCCAGGGCATGTTTCCAAGATGCAGGAACGCATGCGGGGCGCGACCGGCGACCACGCGCGCACCGCTCCCGCCGCCGTCGTGCACAGGCAGGTCTTTACCGAGGCTCTGGCGAGGATGCCTTGCCCGATCGCTCGCGCGCGGACTCGTACATGCGCATGTGCGTCACGGCCGCCGTCAGCAACGGCGCATCGATGCCGAGCGCGTGCGCGCGCTGGCTCAGGTCACCGAGGACGTGTTCGCACTCGGTCCGCCCGCCGCGTTCGAGGTCGCGCAACATCGACGCCTTGAGCGGCGAACCGCGCGCGGTCAGGATCGATCGAGCGGATGCGATCGCGTCGGGCGTCGGCGGATGGCCGCTCGCGGCGGCGACCGCGCAGCACTCGCCCAGCAGGCGCGTCATCAGCGCGGCGCCGTCGGCGACCGCGACGATGTCGCCGACCGACCCGCGCAGGAGGCAGGTCGCGCCCGCGAGCGTCGCGATGAACGCGAACTTGTCCCACATCGCGGCGAGGATGTCCGCGCGCTCGACCACTCCGTCGCCGACGGCGCGCAGCGTCGATGCGACGTCCGCACGAACCGCCGCGCCGCCGCGATCGCCGAACGTGAGGCGTTCGAGCGCACCGAACTGGCGGATCGCGCCGTCCGGCTCGAGCGTCACCGAAATGTGGCAAAGGCCGCCGAGCACGCGTTCGGCGCCGAAGGCCGCGTCCAGCGCGTCGAGATGCGCGATGCCGTTGAGCAGCGGCAGCACGAGCGTGGTCGGCCCGACTGCGGGGCGCAGCGCGTCGATCGCGGTGGCGAGATCGTAGGCCTTGGTCGAAACGAGGACGAGGTCGTAGGCGCGCTCGACGCGTTCGACGGCCGGCACCGGTCGCGCGAAGTCGCCGCGCGACGCATGCACGCGCAAGCCGTCGCGCGCGAGCTGGCCGGCGCGCGCGGCGCGCACGAGGAACGTGACATCGGCGCCGGATTCGATCAGGCGCGCGCCGTAGTAGCCGCCGATCGCGCCAGCGCCGAGAACGAGGATGCGCATGGCCGGCAATCGTCGCTGGCGCTCACATCGTGTGCGTCGGGCGTTCCTGGCCCAGGATGCCGGCGAGGATCGATTCGATCTTCGTGCGCGCGGCTTCGCCGTCGGTGGATTCGTTGAACTGCACGCCGATGCCGGCCATGCGATTGCCCTGTGCACCGGCCGGCGTGATCCACACGACCTTGCCGGCGACCGGCAGGCGGTCCTTCTCGTCCATGAGCGAGAGCAGGATGAACACCTCGTCGCCGAGGCTGTAACGCTTCGTCGTCGGCACGAACAGGCCGCCGCCGCGCACGAACGGCATGTACGCGTTGAACAGCGCGCCCTTGTCCTTGATCGCGAGCGACAGGATGCCCTGTCGCGGCGCACCGCCCATTGCCGGCGTTGCCATTCAGCCACCCCTTCGATCGTGCGTGTCCGCGGCGCTCGCCGCGGACGCCAACCCGTCCGGCACCGCGCCGGCGACCCGCGAGGCGCGCCGCGCGCCCCATCGCATCATGCCGGCGCGTCGCCCTGCGACCAGCCGCGCAACAGCTCCAGCAGCACCAGATCCATGCGTACCGTCGTCGCCAGCAGCCCACGCGCCTGATTGGCACGTCCGGACCATGCGGCTAGCTTCGGGATTTCCTCGCGCGCGGTCAAGCCGAGCGCGCCCGCGTCGCCGCGGGCGATCGCCAGCGCCTCGTCGCGGGCGAGCACCGCGGCGAACCAGAGACGTTCCCGCGGCCGGTCCGCGGCCCAGGCCTCGGCGACGTCGGCGACACGGCGGCGCCCGCGTGCGAGCGCGGCCAGATCGTCGGCGCAGGCCCGACGCAAGGCGAGCATGTCGTCCGCGCTCCAATCGAGCGCGAGGCCGGGGTTGCCGAGGCTCGCATCGAGTGCCGTGGCCGCGGCCGCACCGTCGACGTGTTGCTCGCGCAGCCACGCGAGCGCTTCGGCTCGCGACGGCGCACGCACGTCGACGCGCTGGCAGCGGCTGCGGATCGTCGCCGGCAGGCGTGCCGGCTCGTCGGCGACGAGCAGCAGGATCGTCGAGCTGGCGGGCTCCTCGAGCGTCTTGAGCAGCGCATTCGCCGCGCTCAGGTTGAGGCGGTCGGCCGGGTCGACGAGCGCGAGCTGGAGACCGCCGAACTGGCTCGCGAGCGCGAGCCGCCGCGACAGCGCGCGCATCTGGTCGATCGTGATTTCGGTGCGCGGCTTGCCGTCGTCGCGCAGTTCGAAGCTCACGCGTGTGAAATCGGGATGGCTGCCCGCCGCGAAGAGCACGCAGCCGCGGCAGCGCCCGCACGCATGGCCGTCGTCGCGGCGTCGCTCGCACAGCGCGGCCGCGGCGAGCGCGGTCGCGAGCGCGCGCTTGCCGTAGCCTGCGGGCGCGGCGAACAACAGGCCGTGATGCAGCCGCCCCTGCGCGAGCGCCCCGGCGAGCTGGCGCCACGGTTCGGCGAGCCAGGGTTGCAGGCTCATGCGCCCGCCCGCACGGCGGCGACGGAGCGGTCGATTTCGGCGACGGCCGCGGCACGCACCTCGTCGACGGGGCGACTGGCGTCGATGACGCGGAATCGCGCCGGGTCCGCGGCCGCGCGCGCGCGGTATGCGGCGCGCACGCGCTCGAAGAACGCATCCGGTTCGCTTTCGATGCGATCCAGCGCCGGGCCCCGATCGAACGGCGCCGACGGAGCCGTCGCCCGCGCGCGGGCGCGTGCGAGCCCCTGTTCGATCGGCAGGTCGAGCAGCAATGTGAGGCCGGGCACGATCGGTGCGGCCCAGCGTTCGAGATCGGCGATCCGCTCGATCGGCTGGCCGCGGCCGCCGCCTTGGTAGGCGTAGCTCGCATCGGTGTAGCGATCCGACAGCACCCAGTGGCCGGCTGCGAGCGCGGGCTCGATGCGTTCGCGCACGAGCTGCGCGCGCGCGGCGAACATCAGCAGCAATTCGCTCTCGGCGCAGACGTCGCGCTGCGTCGGATCGAGCACGAGCTTGCGCACAGCCTCGCCGAACGGCGTGCCTCCGGGCTCGCGCGTGACGTCGACGCCGATGCCATGGTGTTCGAGCCGCTCGCGCACCGCGGCGAGCACGGTGCTCTTGCCTGCGCCCTCGCCGCCTTCGAGCGTGATCAGCCGGCCGCTCATTGTGCGCGATGCAACTGGTACTTCTGCACGGCGCGATTGTGCGCGTCGAGCGTCGGCGAGAACTCGTGGCTGCCGTCGCCGCGCGCGACGAAGTACAGCGCATCGCCCGGCGCAGGATGCAGTACCGCCTGCAGCGCGACGCTGCCCGGCAGCGCGATCGGCGTCGGCGGCAGGCCGTCGCGCGTGTAGGTGTTGTACGGCGTGTCGGCCTCGAGGTCGCTGCGGCGGATGTTGCCCGCGTAGTTCTCGCCCATGCCGTAGATCACGGTCGGGTCGGTCTGCAGGCGCATGCCGAACTTGAGGCGGCGCACGAACACGCCGGCGATCTGCGCGCGCTCGGCCGGCCGCGCGGTTTCCTTCTCGACGATCGAAGCGAGGATCAGCGCCTGGTACGGCGAGTCGAGCTTGACATCGGCGGAGCGCTGCGGCCAGAGCTGGTCGAGCGTCTTCTTCATCCCTGCGTGCGCGCGCTCGAGCACGTCGAAGTCGGACTCGCCCTTCACGAACGAGTAGGTCTCGGGCAGGAACCAGCCCTCGGGCCGTCCATCGGCGATGCCGAGTCGCCGCGCGACGTCCTCGTCGCTGCTGCCGGGCAGCGTCTGCTGCAGCTCCGGCTCGTTGGCGAGCGCGAGACGCAGTTGGCGGAACGTCCAGCCGTCGACGATCGTGAAGCGATGCTGGACGACATCGCCCGCGGCCATGCGGCGCAGCAGCTCGCGCGGGGTAATGCCGCGCGGCAACGCGTACTCGCCCGCATGCAGGCGGCCCGCGACGCCGAGTTCGCGGCCGAGCGCGCGCCAGTAGACCATCGCGCGAAAATCGCGTCCGACGAGGCCGATGCGGCGCAACTCCGCGACGATCTGCGGATAGCTCGCGCCGCGCGGCACGTCGACGGTCACCGCGTCGCCGGCGACCGGCAATGCATCGGCGGTGTAGCGCTGATAGTCGAACCACGCGGCGGCGCCGCCACCGACGAGGCCGACCAGAACAAGCGCGAGCAGCACGCGCAGGACCGCGCCGCCGCGCTGGGCGTGCACTGGTCGGTGGGACATCGTCGGGCGGATCATCGGGGCAGCGTAACCGGATTCGGTGCGGGCTTGAAGCGGGTCACGGGCGCGTGTGTCACGCCCCGAGCGCCCGCAGCAGGCCGCGCGCCTTCGCGCGCGTTTCCTCCAGTTCGCGCGGCGCGTCGGAGTCGGCGACGATCCCCGCCCCCGCGCGGAACGCGATCTCCGATCCCTGCAAGGTCAGCGTGCGGATGAGGATGTTGAGATCGAGGTCGCCGCTGCGGTCGAGGTAACCGAGCGCGCCCGTGTACGCACCGCGACCGACGCCTTCGAGTGCGGCAATGATCTGCATGCAGCGCACCTTGGGACACCCGGTGATCGTGCCGCCCGGGAACACCGCCCGGATCGCCTCTCCCGGCGTCACGCCTGCGCGCAGCTCGCCGCGCACGTTCGACACGATGTGATGCACGTGCGCATAGCTTTCGATCGCCATGAGTTCGTCGACTTCGACGCTGCCCGGCACGCACACGCGGCCGAGGTCGTTGCGCTCGAGGTCTATCAGCATCACGTGTTCGGCGCGTTCCTTCGGATGGCCGGCGAGCTCGCGCACGCGCGCCGCGTCGTCGTCGCCGGGCGCGCGCGGCCGCGTGCCGGCGATCGGACGCGTCTGCACGCGCGTGCCGCGCAGTTCGATCAGGCGTTCGGGCGAGGAACTCGCGACCGCCCAGTCATCGCGCTGCAGCAGGCCCGCGAAGGGTGCCGGATTCGCGCGCCGCAATGCGGCATGGACGTCGACCGGGCGCGGCGCGCGGGCGCAGCGCGCGCGCCATGCGCGCGACAGGTTGACCTGGAACACGTCGCCTGCGCGCAGGTGCTCGTGGACCCGCGCAACGCCGTCGAGGAACCGCTGCGGTTCGTCCTCGTCGATGCGGACCTCGCCGATCGCGCAAGGCTCGAACCGCGCATGCGCCTGCAGATCGGCCGCAAGCGCGGCGAGCAGCGCCTCGCGGCCCGCTTCCGCGACGAGGACGGTGCACGCTCGCTCATGGTCGACGACGATCGCCGCCGGGCAGCGCACTGCGAGCGCAGTCGGCAACGCACCCTCGCAGGGCGGCAGGCGCAGGGTCGGCTCGATCTCCACGGCGAGTTCGTAGCCGAGATAGAGCAGCCATCCGCCGTGGAACGGCAGGTCGTCTCCAAAGTCGCGCGCGACGCGCTCCGCGCGCCATGCATCGTCGAGCGCATCCAGGAAGCGCGTGCCGCGCGCGACATCGCGTGCGTCGCGCACGATGCCACCCGCGAGACGCAGCTCCTGCTCGGGAAACGCGAACAGGATGTCGTGCCGCGCCCGCGCATTGCCGCGTGCGACGCTTTCGAGCAGGCCCGGGTAGCGCCGTGGAGCGGCAGCGGCGAGCACGAGCAGATCGCGCGTGCCCGCGATTTCCCTGGCGACGTGGGTCATGGCAGCACGCTCGGCTCCAGCGCGGGCGCATGCGCGACAGATTGCAACACGAAGGACACGAGGGAAAAGCCGAGAGAATTCAAGGAATGAAACACCGAGCACACGGACAGGGCATGGAATCCGGACAACGGCTCTCCGACGCGCCCGGCATGCTCCATGTTCCGCGCACCGGCTTCAGGCCTGGAGCAAGGCGAACGATCGAACCACGCTCGATATGCCGGAAAAACGGAGGTATTCACGACGGGAACACGGAGCACACGGAGACATGTTCTTCGTGTTCAGTGCCTTCCGTGCCTGGGCACGTCCACTTCAGGCGCGGCGGAATACGAGCGTGCCGTTGGTGCCGCCGAAGCCGAAGGAGTTGGACAGCACGACGTCGAGCTTCGCATCGCGCGCGGTGTGCGGCACGAAGTCGAGGTCGCAGCCTTCGCCCGGGTTGTCGAGGTTGATCGTCGGCGGCACGACGTTGTCGCGCAGGGCGAGGATCGAGAAGATCGCCTCGACGCCGCCCGCGGCGCCGAGCAGGTGGCCGGTCATCGACTTGGTGGAGCTGACCATGAGCGCGTTCGCATGGTCGCCGAATACGCCCTTGATGCCCTGCACCTCGGCGACGTCGCCGGCCGGGGTCGAAGTGCCGTGCGCATTGATGTACTGCACGTCCGTGAGGTTGAGGCCGGCGTCCTTGACCGCGGCGACCATGCAGCGACCGCCGCCCTCGCCGTTCTCGCTCGGCGCGGTCATGTGGTACGCGTCGCCGCTCATGCCGAAACCGACCAGTTCGCAATAGACGCGCGCGCCGCGCTTCTTCGCGTGCTCGTATTCCTCGATCACGAGCACGCCGGCGCCGTCCGACAGCACGAAGCCGTCGCGGTCCCTGTCCCATGGGCGGCTCGCCTTGCCGGGCTCGTCGTTGCGCGTGGACAGCGCGCGCGCCGAGCAGAAGCCGCCGACCGCGGTTCCGACCGTCGAGTACTCGGCGCCGCCAGCGACCATCACGTCGGCGTCGCCGTACTGGATCATGCGCATCGCCAGGCCGATGTTGTGCGTCGCGGTCGTGCACGCGGTGACGCAGGCGATGTTCGGGCCCTTCAGGCCGAGCATGATCGACAGGTTGCCCGAGGCCATGTTGATGATCGAGCTCGGCACGAAGAACGGCGAGATCCGACGCTGCCCCTGCTCATGGTAGGTGATGCTCGTGCGCTCGATCGTGTGGATGCCGCCGATGCCGGCGCCGACCGCGACGCCGATGCGCTCCTCGTCGTGCTCGTGCGGGTGCAGGCCCGCGTCGGCGAGCGCCTGCACCGAAGCGGCGATGCCGT
>DASTSE010000095.1:0-2245 GCA_035760865.1 Dokdonella sp. | reverse complement strand
GAGCGCGCCTTCGTCGTGGCGGCCTTCCTCGATCGCGGTGAGCGCATGGCCGACCGCGATCTCGTCGTCGATGGAGACCTTCGCCGGCGGTACCGCGGCATCCCCTTCGGCCGCGGCGCGCACGGCCTGCGCCTCGCGCGTGCGCTTGATCACGTCCTCGATCATCGCGACGAGACCCATGTGCATGCCGTCGTTCGGGTGATAGATGCGTTCGACGCCGTAGGCCTGCAGCTCGCGGATCTCCTCCGGCGTGATCGTGCCGCCGCCGCCCCCGAACACGCGGATGTGGCTCGCGCCGCGCTCCTTGAGCATGTCGACCATGTACTTGAAGTACTCGACGTGGCCGCCCTGGTAGCTCGACAGCGCGATCGCGTCGGCGTCTTCCTGCAGCGCGGCGCGCACGACGTCCTCGACCGAGCGGTTGTGGCCGAGATGGATGACTTCCGCGCCCTGCGCCTGGATCAGGCGCCGCATGATGTTGATCGCGGCGTCGTGGCCGTCGAACAGGCTCGCCGCGGTGACGAACCGCAGCGGCGCCTGCTCGGCGGAGGCGTCGTGGAGGGGAAGATTCCGGGCGGTCGTGCTCATCGGCGCGGTCGGTTCGGGGAAAGAGGACGCGATTGTAACGCCGCCGGCGCCACGGGCGCCCGCGGCGGGCCGTGCGGCGGCGTGCGGAGGCACGCGCGTGGGGCGGGGAAAAGGGGACGGAGTCGTTTTTCCGACCCGTCCAATTCACGCGCGAACGCCAGGAAAAATGACTCCGTCCCCTTTTCCTGCAGCGCGGTGCGCCAGGGCGCGCCCTACGCGAGGTCGTCGATGTGCCGGGGCCAACTGTCCTTGAGCAGGCGGCTGAATGCGCGGTCGGCGAGCAGGCGGCCGTCGGTCTGGCAGCGCGCGCAGTAGTTCGCCTCGTTGTCGGCGTAGACGATGCGCTGCACGAGCGAGCCGCAGACGGGGCACGGCTGGCCGTAGCGACCGTGCACGGCCATTTCGGGGTGGAACGCGGTGACCTTCTCGGGCCAGGCGCCCGCCTGTGCACGCAGGCGTACCGTCCATTCGTCGAGCACGGTGCGTGTGGCGACGAACAGGCGCTCGATCGTCGCGTCGTCGAGCGATTGCGTGAGCGCGAACGGCGACAGCCGCGCGCGGTGCAGGATCTCGTCGCTGTACGCGTTGCCGATGCCGCTGAACGCGCGCGGGTCGGTCAGCGCGCGCTTGAGCGTATGGTTCTCGCGCACGAGGCGCTCGCGGAACGCCTCGAAATCGGCGACGAACACGTCGATGCCGCCGGGGTCGAGCGCCGCGAGCGCGCCCGCACCTTCGACGACGTGGATCGACGCGCGCCGCTTCGTGCCCGCTTCGGTGAGCACGAGCTGGCCGTGATCGAACGCGAACGCGGCGAGCGCGATGCGCCCGGGCATCTTCGCGTGCGGCGCGAGCCAGCGCAGGCGCCCCGCGATCATGAGGTGGATGACGAGGAAATACCCGCCGTCGAACTCGAGCACGACGCGCTTGCCGAGGTTGCGCGCGTCGACGACCGTGCGCGCTTCGAGCGCGGAGACCGGCGGCACCGCGGTGCGCAGCACGAATGCGTTGAGGATGCGCGCGCCGCGCAGCACTTCGCCCTGCAGTACGTCGCGCACGCGTTCGACGTAGACCGTGATGTCGGGCAGCTCGGGCACGGCGGTGCTCGTTCGCGAGGCGATGCGTTGCCCCGGAGCGGCCATGGTAGTCGCGATCCGCGCAAATTGCAGGGGCGATCGTCGGCGCGACCGCCGCGGCCGCTCCGGCGGGAGCGGCGTCGGCTGCGATCGCGTCGAGAGTCAGCGACGCCGCGATTCGTGCGCCCCGCCCGCCGACGCCCATCTCGACGTCCGTCTACTCCACGACAGCACCTCGCGGTGCGCATGCGAGCGGCGCACGCCGCGATGCGCGGATGCACATGGCGACGCGCACCGTGTTTCAATCCTCGCTTCCGACCTCGCTTCCGAGGATCCAGGAGATGCCGATGCGCCCCCCATCGCACGAAGGCGGCTGTCTCTGCGGCGCGATCCGCTACCGCGCCGAGGCGGACGCGGTCGCGCGCACGCAGTGCCACTGCCGCAGTTGCCGCCTCGCGGCAGGCGCACCGTCGCTCGCATGGGCGGTGTTTCCGAGCGACGCGGTCCGCTTCACGCGCGGCGAGCCGTCACGCTACGCGTCCTCGCCTGGCGTCACGCGCACGTTCTGCGGCACCTGCGGCACG
>DASTSE010000094.1:0-2888 GCA_035760865.1 Dokdonella sp. | reverse complement strand
GCGCGCGCGAGCGGGCTGGCGACCTGCTCGCGGATGAGCTTGAGGGCGACCTCGCGGTGCACGGGGCGCAGCTGTTCGGCGAGGTAGACGCGGCCCATGCCGCCTTCGCCGAGCACGGAGCGGATCAGGTAGGGGCCGAGCTGCATGCCCGGTTCGAGCGTGTCGCCCGCGCCGGCCGCGGGCGTGCGGCCGAGGAATTCGGTGGCGTCGTTCGCGCCGGGTTCTTCGCCGTGCATGTCCGCCCCTGTCCGGAACCGCGTGCGCGCAGTGTAGTGACGCCCCGCCGGAATGCCAGCGCCGCCACGGCGGCGGGCGAGTCGCGTAAACTCGGCATCGGCGACGGCGCCTGCAGCGGACCCGCATGACTTCCCGCCACAACGATTCCAGCACCACCCAGCGACGCACGATCCGCCCCGCGCGCGGCTTCGAGGCGCGCAGCGGTTCGGCCGCCTGCCTCGTCGTGCTGCAGGGACAGCGCCTCGGCCAGCGCATCGACATCGGCGAGGAAGTCGTCACGCTCGGCCGCGCGCCCGAATGCGATTTCCAGATCATGGAGCGCAGCGTCTCGCGCCAGCACGCGCGCATCTGGAAGGAGCCGAACGGCTATCGCATCAAGGATCTGGACTCCACCAACAAGACGCTTCTGAACGACCAGCCGATCATCGAGGCCGAGCTCAAGGACGGCGACCACATCGCGATCGGCAGTTGCGTGCTGAAGTTCATGGAGCGTTCGTCGGTCGAGGCGCGCTACCACGACGAGATCTACCAGCTCGCGACGATGGATCCGCTGACCGGCCTGTACAACCGCCGGCACTTCCTCGAACTGCTCGAGCGCGAGCTCGCGCGCACGGCGAGCCATCGGCGCGCGTTGTCGCTGCTCATCATCGACCTCGATCATTTCAAGTCGATCAACGATCGCTACGGCCATCCGGCCGGCGACATCGTGCTCAAGCAGGTCGCCGTCGCGCTGCAGGCGCTCGCCCACGGCGAAATCCTCGTCGCGCGCATCGGCGGCGAGGAATTCGCCGCGATGCTGCCCGAGCAGGACGTCGGCTCGGCGAGCGCGTTCGCGCAGCAGCTGTGCGAGGCGATCGCCGCGCTCGACCTCGGCGAGCAGGCCGGCGTGCGCAACGTGACCGTGAGCATCGGCGTCGCCGGCTGGAGCGCCGACGCAGCGACCGTGGCGGACCTGCTGCGCGCAGCGGACGCCGAGCTCTACCGTGCCAAACAGGGCGGCCGCAACCGCGTCTGCGTCGCCGCGTAGGGCGGTACGAAGCGCGCGACGGCGACCGGACGCGAGACCGCGCTTGCCCGCGAGTGCCGTCGCGATCCCGCTGCACCGATGAGTCGGCGGCACGCGCTTTGCGCGTACCGCCCTGACGCGTACCGCCTTATGCGATCGGGCGGCGGGTCACGCCCACTCGGTGAGGCCTTCGATGTCGTACAGGCGCTGCCAGCTCGCGCGCGCCTTCACGCGCTGCGCGAGCGCGGCGACGTGCGGCCAGCTCGTCGCGGGCTTGGGCATGTTGCGCGACCAGCGCATGAGCATCGTCGCGTAGAAATCGACGATACCGGCCGCGTCGCCGAGGATGTGTGGTCCGTTCGCGGCGAGATGCGCCTCGAGCCGGTCCCAGGTCGACTCGATGCGACGGCGCGCGAACTCCTTCGATTCCCTCTCGTGCTCGGCCGGCGCGAAATCCTGCGGATAGAACCACTGCCGGTACGCCGGCTGCAGCGTGTTGGCCAGGTGCACCATCCACTGCAGGTAGGTGGCGCGCCTGGCGTCGCCGGGCGGCGGCGCGAGCGCGGCTTCCGGATGGCGCTCGCCGAGCAGCAGGAGCAGGGCCGCGCATTCGTACACGGGCGCGCCGTCGACGATCAAGGTCGGAACCGTCCCGTTCGGATTGAGGCGCAGGTACTCGGCGCTCTTCTGCGCTTTCGCGTCGAGGTCGAGCTTGCGCAGCTCGTGCGGCGCGCCGATCTCGAGCAGCGCCTGGTGCACGGCCATGCTGGCCGTGCCGGGTGAATAGTAGAGGATGTACATGGAGGCTCCGGTCGACGCGAGGGCCGGCGGATTCTACCTGCACGCGCGACGCCGGCCGCTGCGCATGACGTCGGCCCTCGAAATCGGCGAAACTTGCGTTCCTGCCTCACGATCCGGAGCAAGCATGGCCGTCCAGGAAGCGAAGGTGCCGGACATCGGCAACTACACCAACGTCCCCGTCATCGAGGTGCTGGTGAAGGTCGGCGATACGGTGACGCGCGACCAGGGCCTGGTCACGCTCGAATCGGACAAGGCGACGATGGAAGTGCCGGCCCCGTTCGACGGCGTCGTGCGCGAGATCAAGGTCAAGGTCGGCGACGAAATCTCCGAAGGCACCGTCGTCGCGCTGGTCGAGGCGGCCGACGCGGGCGCGGTGAAGCCCGCCGCGGACGCGCCGAAGGCTGCGGAACCGGCGAAGCCGGCACCCGCCGCGGCGCCTGCACCCGCCGCGAAGAGCGAGTCGGCGCCGCAAGCGCCGGCTGCGGCTGCGGCGGCGCCCAAGGGCGACGCGGGCGCGCCTCGCACGCCGCCCGTCGCGTTCGACGCCAGCGCGGTGATGCCGGACCAGGTGCCGTACGCGAGCCCGGCCGTGCGCCTGTTCGCGCGCGAACTCGGCGTCGACCTCGCGCAGGTCAAGGGCAGCGAGCGCAAGGGACGCATCACGAAGCAGGACGTGCGCGCCTACGTCAAGCAACTGCTCGCGGGTGGCGCGCCTGCGCGCGCGGGCGCAACCGGCGGCGGGCTCAACCTGCTGCCGTGGCCGGTGGTGGATTTCGCGAAGTTCGGCGAGGTCGAGACCAGGCCGCTGTCGAAGATCAAGAAGATTTCGGGCGCGAACCTCGCG
>DASTSE010000093.1:0-2411 GCA_035760865.1 Dokdonella sp. | reverse complement strand
GAACGCATCGAGCACGGTCGCGGCCGTGCCGCCGCAGACGACGAGCGCGTCCGCCGCGAGCAAGGCGGCCTTGCGCGCGGCGGCGCCGTCGCGGATGCGCTCGACATGCGCGCCGACGGCGCGACGCTCCGCTTCCGCGAGCGCCGCTTCGCCGCCGCCGTCGAGCACGAGCAGGCGCGAGGCGGCGTCGACGTGCAAAAGGAACGCATGGAATGCATCGAGCAGGAGCGGCGCGCCGTCGGCGTCGCAACTGGCCGCCCACACGGTCGAACGTGTCTGCCAGCACCGCAACAGGGCGTCGTCGGCCTCCTGCGTGCGCAGCCGCGCGGAGGCGATGGCGAGGGAACCGATCGCATCCATGGTCAGCGCGCTTCCCGCCACGCGAGCAGGGCGGGCGTGCCGTCCGCGGCGTCGATGCGTCGCGTCGCATAGCCGGCAGACGCGAGCGCCGTCGCGAGCGTAGCCGGCGCTACCGCAGGCACTACGTCGCCGACGAGTGCCGCGGCGAGCACGGGTTCGGCAGCGAACCCGATCAACAGGCAGCCGTCCGCGCGCAGCAGGCGCGTCGCGGCGTCGACGAACTCGTCGGCGGCCATCGCACGCAGCAGCGCGGGGAACGCGAGTACGGCGAGCGCCGCGAGTGCGCCGTCCTCGACGCGCGCGAACGCGTCGCGCAGCGCCGCGGCATCGCCGGCGCGCGGCGTCGCGAGCGCGGCCGCGGCGACGTCCCTCGAGGCGAGCCGTGCGTTCCAGCCCGGGTCGTCGCCGATCGTGACGACGCGCGCGCCCGCGAAACACGCCCGGTCGAGCGCGTCGAACCAGCGGTCCAGGCGCGCCTCGCGTGCGGGATCGGCGGTCGCGATCGCCTCGCACGTGCGCGCCTCGAACGCGCGCGCGCTCGCGTCCCTTCGACCCGCGGCGGTCTCGACTTCGGCGAGCGCGCCCTGCAGCGCCTCGAACCAGCGATTCATCACGTAGACGCGCCGGCGCACGAACTCGAGTTCGTCCTTGCGCGCGCCTTCGAGCTCGTACTGGCGGCGGGCGAGGTCGCCGAGCACGGTTTCGGCCGCCGTCGCGTGCGCGCGCAGGCGCCCGTCGAGCGCGTCGAGCGAGCGCACGAGCTCGTCGCGGGCAAGCCCGAGCCCGTTCACGAGGTCCTGCAGTTCGTCGATGCGCGGCTGCAAGCGCGCGGCGAGTGCCGCATCGCCGGCGGAAATCGCCGCATCGGCTGCACGCAGCTGGCGCGCGAGCAGCGGCAACGCCATCAGCGCATGGCCCCATTCGACGAGGTAGCCGAGCAGCGGCACGCGGCCGAGCTTGGCGACGAGGTAACGCGGCAGCAGCCCGCCGACGGCGACGCGCTGGCGGCGCCCTTCGACCGACCAGCGCAGGTTGCCGAGCACCTCGGCCTTGCTCGTGCCGCGGCCGATGAGGGCGAGCTGCGCGGCCGCCTCGGCCGGGGTCGGCGCGCGCTTGAGTACGGCACGGAATGCGTGTTCGACGAACGCGTCGTACGGCGGATCGGTGAGTTCCGCAATCCGGTAGCGGCGGCGCGCGGGCTCGATGCCGTCGACGCCGGACGCGACCGCCGGCGCCGAAGGCGGGAGCCGCGGACGGTCGCGCAGGGTCGCGGCCGCGGCCCGGATCTCGCCCCGGACCTGCTCGAGCTGTTCGTCGTTGCGATCGGAATTCACGGCAACCCGCGCTGTCGGGAGGATCCGGCGGGTGCCGGTGCGGCCTCGGATGGATGTCGGCTGGCGCGCTCCCCGGCGCCGAGCGGAATGATGCCATACGCGCGCGCGGTACCGATGTCGATGAGCGCGTAGTCGGGCCCGTGGCGGCCATCGAGGCGCGCCGCCACCCGCCGCCAGCGCGCATGCCCGGCAGCGCGCGCGGCCGCGAAGTTCGTCGCGGCACGCGTGCGCGCGCCGCGCACGGCGCCGAGCAGGGTCGTTTCGAAGTATTCGACGCGGGCGCCGGCGCGATAGCCGACGAAGGCGTGCCCGGGCACGAGCACGATCAGCGCACGCATGCCGAGGCGCTCGAGCACGGACGCGATGAGCACGCTGCTGTCGATGCAGTTGGCGCGCCGGTCGCGCCACACCGCGGCCGGCAGGCGTACGCGCTGGCTCCAGACGACCGGGCCGCGGCTGAGCGCCGGGTCGCCCGCGTCGTAGCGCAGGCCGCGCCGCTCGAGCGCGGCCCACACCGCGCCGACCCGCTGCAGGTCGCTGCCGTGGTCGAAGCCGGCATCGGACGCGCGCGCGTCCGCGAGGATCTCGTCGACGACCGCATCGTGCGGATCGACGTAACCGGCGAACGCCCAGCCGAGGTCGACGCGGTCGCGCCCCTCGCGCACGTAGTACGGCGCATCGTCGAGCGCGTGCACGCGCCCCGCGGTGCGGCGCGTC
>DASTSE010000092.1:0-3988 GCA_035760865.1 Dokdonella sp. | reverse complement strand
CGTCGGCGAGGTCGGTCTCGATCTCGCCGTCGAGGACGTCGCGAGCGCGGCCGAGGCGATCGCGTCGGCGGGCCGGATCGGCTGCGTCGGATATTGCTGGGGCGGCACGGTCGCACTGCTCGCCGCGCAGCGCCTCGCGATGCCCGCGGTGAGCTACTACGGCGCGCGCAACCTCAACTATGCCGGCGCAGCGCTGCGTGCGCCGGCGATGTTCCACTTCGGCGAGCGCGATGCATCGATCCCGCCCGAGGCGATCGAGCGCCATCGCGCGGCCTGGCCGGAGGCGGAGATCCACACGTATCCGACCGGTCATGCGTTCGACCGCATGGTAGATGCGCGCGCCTACGACGCGCCGAGTGCTTCGCTCGCGCTCGAGCGCACGCTCGAGTTCTTCGATCGCGAGCTCGCGGGGCGCGCATGAGCTTCGCGCTCGATCCGCGCCTCGTCGCCGACACCCACCCGATCGGCGATGCCGTGCTGTCGCGCGTGCTGCTGATGGACGACGCGCGCTTTCCCTGGCTGGTCCTCGTGCCGCGCATCGCGGGCGCGCGCGAGCTGTTCGACCTCGACCCCGCCGATCGCGCGAGCCTGCTCACCGAGCTCGACGCCGTCGGTCGCGCACTCGAATCGCTGCTGCGACCCGACAAGATGAACATCGCGGCGCTCGGCAACGTCGTGCCACAGCTGCACGTGCACGTGATCGCGCGCTACACGACGGACGCGGCGTGGCCGCAACCGGTCTGGGGGCACGGCGAGCGCGTGCGCCACGAGCCGGCGGCGCTCGCGGCGCGCGTGGCCGCCTTGCGCGACGCCCTCGGCGCGCTGTTCGCTTGACCCCGCCGACCCCGCCGCCGTTCGAGGTCGAAGCGCTCGGCGAGTCGGCCCTGCTGCTGCGCTTCGGCGAGCGCATCGACGCCGCGACGAACGCGCGCGTGCTCGCCGCCGCCGAGGCGCTGCGTGCGGCCGCGCTGCCCGGCGTCGTCGATGTCGTGCCCGCGTATGCGAGCCTTGCACTGCACTACGAACCGCTCGCGTGGCGGCACGGCGCGGGTGCGCCGTGGCGACGATTCGCCGACGCGGTGCGCGGCGCGCTGCGGACGAACGCGGGCGCTTCGTCGCATGCGCCGCGCACGATCGACGTGCCGGTCTGCTACGGCGGCGCCCACGGCCCCGATCTCGACGCGCTCGCGACCTCGCTCGGGCTCGACGCCGCCGAACTCGTCGCCCGCCACGCGGGCGGCGACTATCGCGTCGCGATGCTCGGGTTCGCACCGGGGTTCCCCTACCTGCTCGGTCTGGACGCCTCGCTGCACGCGCCGAGGCTCGCGCGTCCACGCACGCGCGTACCGCGCGGCTCGGTCGCGATCGGCGGCGCGCAGACGGGAATCTATCCGTCCGAACTTCCGGGCGGCTGGCAGCTGATCGGTCGCACCCCGCTCGTGCTGTTCGATCCGCGGCGCGCGCCCGCATGCCTGTTCTCGCCCGGCGACGCCGTGCGCTTCCGGCCGGTCGGGGCGGCCGAGTTCGAAGCGATCGAGGCGGCGGCATGAGCATCGAGGTCGTGCGCGCTGGCTTGCTGACGACCGTGCAGGATCGCGGTCGCCACGGGCACGCGTCGCTCGGCATCGGCAGCGCGGGTGCGATGGATGCGGTCGCGCTGCGCCTGGCCAATGCGCTCGTCGGCAACGCGCCCACGGCGGCCGTGCTGGAGATCGGCCTGCTCGGCCCACGCCTGCGCTTCACCGAGCCCGCGACGGTCGCGCTCGTCGGCGCCGAGTTCGACGCACGCAGCGGCGCATCGGACCTGCCCGGTTGGCGACCGCTGCGCATCGATGCGCCGTGCGTCGTCGACTTCGGTCGCGCACGACGCGGCGCCTGGGCCTGCCTCGCCGTCGCAGGGGGCATCGTCGCGCCGCGCGTGCTCGGCAGCGCGTCGACCGACGTCAATGCGCGCCTCGGCGGCGCCCCGCTGCGCGCGGGCGACGTGCTGCAGGTCGGCCATGCACGCGTCATCGCCGCGGCCCGGGCGCGCGCACCCGCATCGGTCGCCTCGTTCTCGCTCGATCCGCGGCCGTGGTTCGACCCCGATCCCGCGCGGCCGATCCGCCTCGTGGCCGGTCGCCACGCGCATGCACTCGATGCAGCGTCGCGCGAGGCGCTTCATGCGCAGCCGTTCCGCATCGCTGCCGATTCGAATCGCGTCGGATTGCGCCTCGACGGTCCGCGCCTGAGCCTCGAAGCGGCGCTCGAGCTCGTCAGCGAACCGGTTGCCGCGGGTACCGTGCAACTGCCGCCGGGCGGCCAGCCGATCGCGCTGATGGCCGAGCACCCGACCACGGGAGGCTACCCGCGCATCGGCCACGTCGCCGCGATCGACCTGCCGCGCCTCGCGCAGAGGCGCCCCGGAGATACCGTGCGCTTCGCGCCGATCGAACTCGACGACGCGCAAACGCGCTATCTTGCGCGCGAGCACGAACTCGAACGGCTGTGCGCGGAGATCGCCGCGCGGCTCGAGGAACCCCGAACCGGACGATGAAACCACGCACGATCGATCTCAACTGCGACCTCGGCGAGTCGTTCGGCGCATGGCGCATGGGCGACGACGACGCCGTGATGCCGCACATCACTTCGGCCAACATCGCGTGCGGCTACCACGCCGGCGACCCCGGCACGATGGAGCGCACCGTCGCGCTCGCAGTGCGCTCGAACGTCGCGATCGGCGCGCACGTCTCGCTGCCCGACCTCGCCGGGTTCGGTCGGCGCGAGATGCGCGTGTCGGCCGACGATGCGCATGCGATGACGCTGTACCAGATCGGCGCGCTTGCCGCGTTCGCGCGTGCGGCGGGTGCGCGGCTGTCGCACGTGAAGCCGCACGGCGCGCTCTACACCATGGCCGCGCGCGACGCGACGCTCGCCGATGCGATCGCGCTGGCCGTGCGTGCGTTCGATCCATCGTTGCGCCTCGTCGGGCTCGCCGGCAGCGAGCTGCCGCGCGCCGGCGAGCGCGCGGGGATCGCGGTCGCGCACGAGGCGTTCGCCGACCGGCGCTACGAAGCCGACGGCTCGCTGGTCGCGCGCCGCGAGGCCGATGCGGTCATCCACGACGTCGACGACGCCGTCGCGCAGGCGCTCGCGCTCGCGCGCGGCGAACCGATCGCCGCACGCGGCGGCGGCCGGCTGCAGGTGCCCACGGACACGATCTGCGTGCACGGCGACCGCGCCGATGCGGGCGAGTTCGCCCGCCGCCTGCATCGCGCGCTGCGCGACGCCGGCATCGAAGTGGCGCAGCCCGCGCGCGAGTCCGGCGCATGAACGGGCGCGACGCGTGAACTACTGGCCGCTGCTCGGCGTCGCCGTCGTCGTGATCGGATTCGCGATGCGGCGCAATCCGGCGCTCGTCGTCGTGCTTGCCGGGCTCGTCAGCGGCATCGCGTCGGGCAAGCCGCTCGGCGACCTGCTCGCCCTGCTCGGCACCGCGTTCGTGAACAACCGCGCCGTCATGCTGCTCGCGCTGACCCTGCCCGTGATCGGACTGCTCGAACGCTACGGCCTGCGCGAACGCGCGCGCGACTGGATCGGTGGCTTCCGCGGCCTCACGCTGACGCGCTTCCTCGTCGCCTATCTCGGCGTGCGCCAGCTGCTGTCGATGCTCGGACTCACCAACGTCGCCGGCCACGCGCAGACGGTGCGACCGCTCGTCGCGCCGATGGCCGAAGCGGCGGCCGAACGCGACGTCGGCCCGCTCGCGCCGGCCCGACGCGACGACGTGCGCGCGCTCGCCGCGGCGACCGACAACATCGGCCTGTTCTTCGGCGAAGACGTCTTTATCGCCCTCGGCGCCGTGCTGCTCATCCGCAGCTTCTACGCCGAGAACGGGATTGCGCTCGAGCCGATCGCGATCGCACTGTGGGCGCTGCCGACCGCGATCGCGGCCTTCGCGATCCACGCGCTGCGCATCGCCTGGTTCCGGCGCCGCCTGCGCGCGCGC
>DASTSE010000091.1:0-15061 GCA_035760865.1 Dokdonella sp. | reverse complement strand
GTGAGGTCGAAGTCGAGCTTGCCGTCCTCGTCGGCCCACACCACGCGCCGTTCGCGCAGCTTCTGGATGAAGCCGCGGAACAGGCTGCGGTCGAAGAATTCCGGCGCGTTGAGCTCGTGCAGCAGCGACAGGCGCTGCGCGCTGAGGAAGCAGAGGTTCTCGAGTTCGCCCGCGGTGAGCGTGTGCGGGCCGTTCTTCACGAGCAAGGCGAGGCCGATGTAGTAACGCTCGATCGCCGGCAGCAGCGTGTGCGCGAGCGCGCGCAGCCGGAATGCCGCATCGCTCTGGCCCGGGCCGCGCTCGACGATGCGACCGTCGGCGTCCGCTTCGAGCAGGCCTTGCGCGATGAAAAAATCGAGCGTCTTCTGCATGCGCTCGCCGAACTCCTCCTCGCTCCACGGCAGGAACAGCTCGGCCTGCACGAACGGATAGATGAGTCGGCCGAGGCGCAGGATCGACGTGCGCGCGAGGCGCCGATTGTTGAGGAAGCAGCAGGCCACCCACGACGCCGTCGCGAACAGATGCGTGACGTTGTTGCGGAAGTAGCTCAGCAGCACGCCCTGCTTCGCATCGACCACGAGCACGTCGCCGAGCGGGTGCGCGACGCGGCGGATCCACTGCATCTTTTCGCCGTAGGCGATGATCTCGGCGGCGCCGAGCGACGTCAGCGTGACGCGCTCGGAGTACGGCAACGCGCCGAGCAGCGCCTTGTACAGCTCGAGCTGCGCGAGCAGGTCGGCTTCCGCCATCGCATGCTTGGGCGTCGCGAGCAGGGCGACCGCGAGCAGGTTGATCGGATTCGCGTGCGCGGCGCGATTGATGTTGACGAGGATGCGCTCGCCGAGGGTGTCCACCGCGGCCTTGAGCCAGGTCGGCTTCGCGTCGCGGTTCTCCGCCGCAGTCTTCCAGTCCGGCGCGATCTGGTCGAGCAGCGGGGTCAGGAACAGCGGCTCGCCGAAATTGACGGTGACGGCGCCGTAGTTGTCGCGCAGCGCGCCGAGGCCGCGCAGCAGCGCACCCCACGACTCCTTCTCCTTCGGCTTGCCGGACAGCTCGCCGATGTAGGACTCGCCCTCCATGATCTTCTCGTAGCCGATGTACACCGGCTGGAACACCACGGGCCGCTCCGGCTGGCGCAGGAAGCTGCGCAACGTCATCGACAGCAAACCGCCGCGCGGTTCGAGCGTGCGCCCGGTGCGCGAACGACCGCCCTCGATGAAGTACATCAGCGAGATGCCGCGCGCGATGAGCTGGCTCATGTACTCGCGGAACACCGTCGAGTAGAACGGATCGCTGAAGCTGCGGCGCAGGAAGAACGCTCCGCCACGCCGGAGCAGCGGGCCGATCAGCGGCAGGTTGAGGTTCACCCCCGCGGCGATGTGCGGTACCGGCAGGCCGTGGCGGTAGAGCAGGTACGGCAGCAAGGCGTCGTCGGTGGTGCTGCGGTGGCACGGCACGAACACGACTTCATGGCCGGGCACGATCTTGCGCAGCTCCTCGAAGTGGTTCATGTGCACGCCGCGGTAGATCTTCTCCCACAGCCCCGTGAGCATGAACGACGCCGAGCGCACGACGAGATGCGACTGGTCCGCGGCGATTTCCCACGCGAACGCGCGCGCCTTGCGCACGGCCTTGTCGCGGTCGATGCCCTCCTTGCTCGCGTTGGCATCGATCGCCTGCTGCACCGGCGCCGCGTTGACGACACCGTCGATGAGGGTGCGCCGGTGCGAAAGGTCGGGCCCGATCACCGCGGCCCGGATGCGGCGGAAGTGCGCGCGCAGGATGCGCTGCAGCTTGCGCACGCCGCGCTCGGCTTCCGGCTGGTCGGCAATGACTTCGCGCAGGCTCACCGGTGCGGCGAACTGCACGTGCGTGTCGCGGCCGTTGAGCGCGAGCGCGAGCAGGCGGCGGAAGCGGCCGACCACGACCCAGTTCTCGGAAAACAGCACGCTGAACCAGCCCGATTCGCGATCGGGCGCGCGGCCGACGAAGATCGAAACCGGTACGAGGCGTACGTCCTGTTCGGGGCTTGCGCGCACGATGTCGGCGAGCAGGCTGAGCGTCTCGGAGCGCGTCGGGTGCGGTTGGCGGCCGAACACGCGCGGCCGGCGCGACAGCGCGACGACCGCTCGGCGGCGCCGGATCGGCAGGCGGTCGGCGGCCGCGTAGGGCGAGGGCAGGCCGGCTTCGGCGCATGCCTGGTCGAGGATCAGTGTGTCGGACAGGCCGTAGCGCTCGATCACGTACACCGTCGGGCGTGCGTCGTCGGGCAGCAGCGCGTGGACGTCTTCGGGCGTGCGGCGGATGCGGATCCAGGGGCGCAGCAGCGCGCCGAACGCCTTGAGCCAGGCGGGCACCTGCGCGGCCTCGGGCGGGCGCGGCGCCGGTTGCGAGTCGTTCATGCGTCGAGTCTATCAGGATGCCGGAATGGCACCCGCGCACGACGATGCGTGCGCGGGTGCCGAAGTCCGACCGGTGGGCGTGCCGCGCGCGGCGCGGCGAGGGTCAGCCCTGTTTGGGCGCCTGCGCGGAAGGCGCCGCCTGGCTTTCGGGCGCGGTCACGGCCGGCGTCGAGGTCGCCTGCTCGGCGGCGTGTTCCTTGAGCTTCTCGATCGTCTGCTTGCCGTACCAACGGCCGTCGACGTTGACCATCTCCGTGGTCGCGGTCAGCGGCGCGCCGAGCAGCGTGTAGGACAACTGCACCGATGCGGTCTTGCCGTCGTTGGACAGTACCTGCGGCTTGATCGAGTCGAGCGTCTGGTCGATCGACAGGCCGTACACCGCGAGCGCGTCCTTGAGCGCGAGGACCGCGATGCGCGCCTTCTGCATCGACTGGTCGTAATCGAGCGCGCGCGCCTCGTCGAGCGACTTGAGGTTCATCTCGCGCGCGGCCTTGGCGACGATCGCGATCACCTTCTTGACCGACTCCGGATCGGTGAAATGGGTCTTCACGACCCATGCCTGCAGCGCGTCGACCGCGGCCGTCGCCTGGGCGCGTTCGGCTTCGCTCATCGTCTGCGCCTGCTGGATCATGTTCTTGATCCAGCCCGCGCCGGCCATCGCGTACATCGGCAGCTGCTGCTGGTATTGCGCGTCGAATTCCTTGAGCTTCGGTTCGATCTCGGCGAACAGCTTCTGCTCCGCGTCGGGCGCGGTGAGCTTCGCCATCGTCTCGTTGAACTGCGTGCGCTGTTCCTCGGTGATCGGCTCCTGGTCCTTGGCCTTGCCCCACTCGGCCTTGGCCTTCGCGAAGTCGGCCGGCGGCAGCGCGTTCTGCATGAGGCCGGCGATGTCGCCCTGCTTGACCAGCTGCACGGACGCGAGGATCGCCGCGTCGGGCGTCGCTGCGGAAGGCGCCGTGACGGCCGTTTCGGCCGGCTTCTGTTCGCAGCCGGCGAAGAAGACGAGCAGCGACGCCGCGAGCGCCGCGCGGACCAGAGGCTTGACCATGACGTTCCCCAAGGGTTGGAAGGCCGCGAACTTTAGCAGCGCGCCCGCACAGCGGCCACTGCGCCGGCGCCGCATGAAGCCCGGCAGGACGCGCGCGGCGGCCGTCGCACGACCACGCGGCTCCGCACGCACAAAAAAAATAACCCGGAGGACGAGCCTTCCGGGTGGAATCCGGCAGTGCCGGAGGAGGAAAATCGTACGTCGTTCTCTGGGGGCTGTCCGTCGGCATGCCCACAAGGACGTGCCGTTAAATCGCGGAGGCGATTGTACTTAGCGGATAGAGCTCATGCAATACCTGACATATGCGTATGCAAATGATTGATCAATAACGGAATTGCTCGAGTTTTGCCGCACGCTGGCGCACTTCGGGCTGGGTCCAGTCGTTGTTGAACAGCGCCGGCTCCCACGAGCCGTAGGTCGTGTTGGGCAGCACGAACCAGCGCTCGCCGAACCAATCGGCGTAGCGCGCCGCGGCGTCGCGGCGGCCTTGCGGGGTGTTGGCGAGTACATCGACGAAGTCGCCGAGCTGGTCGCCGAGCTGGAGCAGCACGCGGTGCTTGCGACCGATCAGCATGCGCCGGCAGCCCTTCTCGCTGCCGACCTGCTCGCAGCCGTCGACGACGGTGCCGAGGCCGAGGAAGACGGGTTCGGCAGTCGCGATCGGGAAGCCTGCCTTGCGCAGGTTCGCGAGGGTCGCGTCGTTGAGGTCCTGGGCGCGATTGGAAAGATAGAACACGGTGACGCCGTGCGCGGCCGCGAGGCGCGTGAAGGCGAGCGCGCCGGGCAGCGGCTGCGCCGCTTCCTCGCGACACCATTGCGCCCAGCTGAATTCGTCGAAGCGCTTGTCGTCGCGCACCAGGCGTGCCTGGTACGGCGAGTTGTCGAGCACGGTCTCGTCGATGTCGAGGATCACCGCGGGCGCGAGGCCGCGTGGATCGCCGTTGCGTTCGTCGCGTGGCAATGCGTCCCAGCCGGGATCGGCGAGCGCGCGCACGAGTTGTTCTGCCGCATGGCGATACACCTCGCGATAGACGAGGTCGTGCTCGATCGCGGTCTGCGTCCAGGCGACCGCATTGAGGTTGTCGTTCGCGACCGGACCGGTGACCGCCGCAGCGGTCGCGTCGGCGCGCGGTGGACGCGCCGTGGTCGCGCAGCCGGCGAGGACGCCGAGCGAGAGCGCAATCAGGAACGGACGGACATTCGACATCGTGGCTCCGGGATTGGAAATCGTGAGGACCGCCCCGAGAACCGTGGCTCGGGATCCCGTGGCGATCGAGTCGGCCTCGATCCGGGGCGAATCCGGACGGCGGAGTGTACCGTCCGGATTCGACCGGGTGATGACGCGACACGGGGCTACTGGACATCGCGCGATAAGTTCTAAGATCACGACGCCAGATGACGCGCGCTCGCACGGACGCCCGTCGGTCGCTGCCGCACCACGCCCACGGGATGTCCATGGATCCTTCGATCGGCTCGCGCACCCAGATCGCCTCGTACGTGCTCGCCGCACTGGCGCTGGTCCTCATCCTCGAACTGCACCTGCTGCCCGCGCTGCTCGCAGGCCTGCTCGTCTATGCGATCGTCGAGGCGCTTGCGCCGCCGCTGCAGCGACACCTTCCCGGCGCGCGCGCGCACGGGCTCATCGTCGCCCTGCTCAGCGTCGTCGTCGTCGGCCTGCTCACGCTGGCGATCATCGGCGCGGTGTCGTTCCTGCGCCGTGAACTCGGCGAGCCGGGCGCGCTGTTCGAGAGCCTGATGCCGCTGATCGACCGCGCCCGCGCGCAGCTTCCGCAGGTCGTGGTCGACCATCTGCCCGACAGCATCGACGACTTCCGCACCGCGGCGGTCGAATGGTTGCGCGCGCACGCCGCGCAGCTGCAGCTCGCGGGCAAGACCGTCGCGCGAGTGGTCGTGCATCTCCTGATCGGCATGGTGCTCGGGGCGATGGTCGCGCTCGCCGATGCGGCGACGCATCCGGACAAGCGCCGCGGACCGCTGGTCGAGGCGCTCGTGCAGCGCTGCCGCAGCCTCGTCGCCGCGTTCCACGACATCGTGTTCGCGCAGGTGAAGATTTCCGCGGTCAACACGCTGTTCACGGCGATCTTCCTGCTCGTCGTGCTGCCGCTGTTCGGCGCCAGCCTGCCGTTCGCGAAGAGCCTCGTGGTCGCGACCTTCGTCGCCGGCCTGCTGCCGGTGGTGGGCAACCTCATCTCGAACACGCTCATCTTCGTGGTTGGCCTGTCGCTGTCGTTCGCAGTGGCGATCTCGGCGCTCGTCTACCTCGTGCTCATCCACAAGCTCGAGTACTTCCTCAACGCGCGCATCGTCGGCACGCAGATCCGCGCGCGCGCGTGGGAACTGCTCATCGCGATGCTGTTCATGGAAGCCGCGTTCGGCGCCGCGGGCCTCGTCGCCGCGCCGATCTACTACGCCTACCTCAAGCGCGAACTGTCCAGCTTGAGGCTGCTCTGAGGCGCGGCGTCGCGCTTCGCAAGGGCCGACGTCAGGCCGGAGACGGGCCGGACTGCGGTCCGCGCACGCCGAGTGCGGTGCCGGCCGCGGCCGCGACGATCGCGGCGATCGCGAGCCATTGCAGCGCGCCGAGCCGCTCGCCGAGGAAGGCAGCGCCGGCGGCGGCGGCGAGCGCGGGCTCGAGGCTCAGCAGGGTGCTGAATGCGCGCGTCGGCAAGCGCGTCAGGGCGATCATCTCGAGCGTGTAGGGCAGGGCCGAACTGAGCACGGCGACGCCGAGCGCGAACGGCAGCAGCGACGGCGACAGCATCGCCGAACCCGCATGCGCGAAGCCGATCGGGACCGCGAACAACGCACCGATCACGGTGCCGAGCGTGACCGCGTCGGCACCGTAGGCGGCTCCCGCCCTCCTGCCGAACACGATGTACAGGGCCCAGCCGACGCCGGCTGCGAGTGCGAGTGCGACGCCGAGCGGATCGAGCGGCCGCGCCTGTTCGCGCAACGGCAGCAACATCAGCAGCCCAGCCACGACCAGCGCGATCCACACGAAGTCGACGAAGCGACGCGAGCCGGACAGCGCGAGCGCCAGCGGACCGGTGAACTCAAGCGCCACGGCGATGCCGAGCGGGATCGTGCGTAGCGACAGGTAGAACACGAGGTTCATCGCTCCGATCGCCAGGCCGTATGCCCACAGCGCGCGGCGGTCCTTGCCTGCATGCGAATGGCGCCATGGACGCCGCCACGCGAGCAGGATCAGCGCGGCGAGGCCGAGCCGGTACGCCGTAGCGCCCTCGGCGCCGACCGCAGGGAACAGATGCTTGGCCATGGCCGCCCCACACTGGTAGGACAGCATGCCGATCAGCAACGCGCCGACCGCGAGCAGGACACGCGAGACGTTGGAAGTCGAGGACATGGGGGAAGAGGCGTGGAAACGGTGCGCCGATCTTCGCAGATGCCGCGCTCCGGCTGCGGACGCACGCGACGCCTGCTGACAGCGCCTGTCAGCAGCGCGTGTCAGTCGGCGAGCAGGCTCGCGAGGCGGGCGATGTGCGAACTCGCCAGTTCCTGCCGGTGCGCAGCGTCCTGCTCGGCGTCGCGACCGGACCAGTGCAGGTCGTCCGTCGGAAGCTCGTCGAGGAAGCGGCTCGGCCGGTTCGCGACGATCTCGCCGAAGCGCTTGCGCCGCTTCGCGTACGACAGCGACAGCTGCTCCTTCGCCCGCGTGATGCCGACGTAGAGCAGGCGGCGCTCTTCCTCGATGCGGCCTTCCTCGACGCTGCCCTCGTGCGGCAACGTCGCGTCGTCGACGCCGACCAGGAAGACGAAGCGGAACTCGAGTCCCTTGGCCGCGTGCAGGGTCATCAGGCGCGCCGCGTTGCCCGGTTCGTCGCGATCGCCGTGGCTGAGCAGCGCGAGCTGCGCGGCGAGGTCGCCCGCGGCGCCTTCCTTCTGCATCGCTCGGAACCACTCGCCGAGTTCGGCGAGGTTCTCGAGCCGGCGCGCGCGCAGCGCGGGCTCCTTCACCTGCGTGGCGATGTGCTCGGCATAGCCGATGCGGCGCACGAGTTCCTCGACGAGATCCGCCGCGGGCATGCGTTCGGCTTTCGCCGCGAGTTCGCGCACGAGCGCGGCGAAGGCGACCAGCGAAGATGCGGCACGCCCGGTGAGCTGGCCGAGCACGGCGTCGCTCTGCGCCGCGCGCAGCAGCGAGACGTGGCGCACGCCGGCGAGTTCGCCGAGCTTTTCGAGCGTGGTCGCGCCGATGTCGCGCCGCGGCAGGTTGACCACGCGAAGGAACGCGGCGTCGTCGTCGGGATTGTTGACGAGGCGCAGGTACGCGAGCAGGTCCTTCACTTCGGCGCGGTCGAGGAACGCGGTGCCGCCGGTCACGTGATACGGCACGCGCGCGAGCCGCAACGCCTTCTCGAGCGCGCGCGACTGGTGGTTGCCCCGGTAGAGGATCGCGAACTCGTGCCACGGCGCCTTGTGCTTCTCGGCGAGGTGCGCGATCGCCCCGGCGACGCATTCGGCTTCGTGTTCGTCGTCGCGGCATTCGAGCACGCGCACCGGCGGGCCTTCGCCCTGCTCGCTCCAGAGGCGCTTCTCGAACAGGTGCGCGTTGTGCGCGATGACCTTGTTCGCACAGCGCAGGATGCGCCGCGCACAACGGTAGTTCTGCTCGAGCTTGACCACGCGCAGCTTCGGATAGTCGCGCGCGAGCTCGGCCAGGTTCTCCGGATTGGCGCCGCGCCAGGCGTAGATCGACTGGTCGTCGTCGCCGACCGCGGTGAACAGGCCGCGCTCGCCCGCGAGCGCCTTGACGAGCCGGTACTGCGCCGAGTTGGTGTCCTGGTACTCGTCCACGAGCAGGTAGCGCAGGCGTTCGCGCCAGCCTGCGCGCGCTTCCTCGTCGCCTTCGAGCACGGCGAGCGGCAGCCGGATGAGGTCGTCGAAGTCGACCGCGTTGAACGCGGCGAGGCGGCGCTGGTAGGCCGCGTAGATCTCCGCCGCCTCGCGCTCGCGCGCGCCGGTCGCGGCCGCGGCCGCCTGTTCCGGAGTGAGCCCTTCGTTCTTCGCGCGCGAGAGCAGCGATTGCAGCGCGAACAGCGCGTCGGGCTTGATCGCCTTGGGCGCCAGTTCCTTGATCATGCCGTGCGTGTCGTCGGCATCGAGCACCGAGAAGCCGCGACGCAAGCCCGCGCGCGCATGCTCGATCTGCAGGAAGCGCAGGCCGAGCGCGTGGAACGTACACACCGAGAGACCTTCGGCGGCACTGCCCGATACGAGCTTGCCGACGCGCTCGCGCATCTCGCGCGCGGCCTTGTTCGTGAACGTGATCGCGGCGATCTTCGCGGCCGGCACCTGCCGGCGCCGGATCAGGTGCGCGATCTTCTCGGTGATCACGCGCGTCTTGCCCGAACCCGCTCCGGCGAGCACGAGCAGGGGGCCGTCGCAATACTCGACGGCGGCGCGTTGTTGCGGATTGAGGCTCATCGGCGCAAGCACGGAAGCAGGCGTCGATTGTGCCGGATGGCCGCCCGCGCCGACATCTTGACAGCCCCGGCGGCGTCGGGTTCAGACGCGTTTCGCGAGCGCGCGGACCGACGGACCCAGGAAGGAGAGGCTTCCCGGATCGATAGCCGTGCGCCGACCGCTTCAGGCGGTCAGCGGCTCCTGCCCCACCACCCGCGACAACGCCTCGGCGGCGTCGGCCTCGACCTTCAGCGCGAGCAGGTCGTCGGCACGCGTGCGGCCGAGATTGATCGCGGCGATCGGCGTGCCGGCGAGCGCGGCCGCGCGAGCGAAGCGATAGCCCGAATAGACCATCAACGACGAGCCGACGACGAGCATCGCGTCGCTTTCGGCGAGCGCCTGCGCGGCGCGCTCGACGCGTTCGCGCGGCACGTTCTCGCCGAAGAACACGACGTCCGGCTTGAGCAGGCCGCCGCAGTCGTCGCAATCGGGTACGACGAAACGCTCGAACGCGAGCCCCTCGAGGTCGGCGTCGCCGTCGGGTGCGTCGAGCGCGTCGAAAGCCAGCCACTCCGGATTCCTGCGCTCGAGTTCCTGCTGGAACGCGGCACGCGATTGCCGCCGCTCGCATCCCAGGCAACGCACGCGGTCGAGCCGCCCGTGCAGGTCGACGACGGCTTCGTGTCCGGCCGCCTGGTGCAGGCCGTCGACGTTCTGCGTGACGAGAAGCGCGATGCGACCTTCGCGCTCGAGCGCGGCGAGCGCGCGATGGGCCGCGTTCGGCCGGGCGACGCCGAATCGGCGCCAGCCGACCAGGCTGCGCGCCCAGTAGCGCGAGCGTGCGAGCGGGTTGCCGACGAACGCCTGCAACGTGATCGGCGGCGCGCGTTTCCAGCCGCCGTCGCGATCGCGGTAGTCGGGGATGCCCGACGCGGTGCTGATGCCCGCGCCGGTCAAGACGAACAGGCGCGGGTGCGCCTGGACGAAGCGCAGGAACGCTTCGTCGCTCGAATCGGTGGCGGGGAGTCGGGATTCGCTCAAGCAGGCGCGACGGCGACGGCCGGGAACACGAGCCACTGTGCCACACTTGCATGCTGCGCAACACCGCGATTCCGGATTCCCGATTCCCGCTCCCATGGCGAAACTGTATTTCTACTACTCGGCAATGAATGCCGGAAAGACGACGACGCTGCTGCAGAGCGCGTACAACTATCACGAGCGTGGCATGCGAACGCTCATCCTCACGCCGCAGCTCGACACGCGCGCGGGCGAGGGCGTCGTCGCATCGCGCATCGGCCTGCGCGCGAACGCGCGCCGCTTCACGCACGAAGACGACCTGCTCGCGCTCGCGCGCGGGGACGTCGCCGCGCGCGGCAAGCTCGACTGCGTGCTCGTCGACGAGGCGCAGTTCCTGTCGAAGGCGCAGGCGTGGCAACTCGGCGACATCGTCGACGTGCTCGGCATCCCCGTGCTCGCCTACGGGCTGCGTACGGATTTCCGCGGCGAGCTGTTCGAAGGCAGCCGCTACCTGCTCGCGTGGGCGGACAACCTCGTCGAGATCAAGACGATCTGCCACTCCGGCCGCAAGGCGACGATGGTCGTGCGCGTCGACGAGCACGGCCGCGCGGTCACCGATGGACCCCAGGTCGAGATCGGCGGCAACGACCGCTACGTCTCGGTCAGTCGCGCCGAGTTCAAGAAGATCATGGCCGGCGAGAGCACGGTCGAACTGCAGCAGCCCGTGTTGCCGCTCGACGTGCCGAAGGATCCCGCATGAGTGCGCCCGCATGGCCACGCCCGCACTGGCGCGACAGCGGCGACGAGCTGTTCCTGCTGTGGTTCGTGTTCGGCGACTTCGCCGCCGACCTCGTCATCGATGCGGATCGCTATCGCACGCGCGGGACGCCGGCTGGCATCGATGTCGTCCGCTACGTGAATCGCGAGCTCGCGCGCTGGGAAGGTTATCCGCTCGCGGGTACGCTCGGCCGTCTGCTGCGCGACGAGGATGCGCACCTGTTCGAGCGCGCCAGGCGCGCGCGCGACTGCACGATGCTGCGCGGATCGATGCGCGACCCGGCCGATCTCGACGGGTTGCGCGACCTCGTCGGCACGATCACCGCGCTCACCGAGGGTGGGGGCGTCGCCGTGGTCGATCCGCAGATCCTGTCGATGTTCGACTCGGCCGAATGGCGTCGACGCTACTTCGCCGACGACGCATTCCATCTGCGCGACCACGTGCTCATCCTGTGCAGCGACGATGAGCGCCATCCGGGTCGGTACTGGATCCATACGCGCGGCCTGCGCAAGTTCGCGCGCCCCGACGTCAGCATCCGCAACGTGCCGCCGGCCGATGCTGCCGCAGCGGGCGAACTCGCCGAACGCTTCGCCGATTTCCAGGCGATGGGCGGTATCGTCGAAAGCGGCCGCGAGGTCGAGGTCGCGGGCGCGACGGGTGGCATGACGGTCCGCTTCGCCGGCACGGCCGACGACCCCGACTTCAACAATCGCCACCTCGCGCTGGATTGGCCTCGCTAGGCGCCTGCCGCCGGACGCCGCGACCGTGCCCGCGAACGATCGGATCAGCGTTGGCACCGCGGGCAGTGGAACGTCGAGCGCTGGCCGATCGTGCTCGCACGGATCGGCGTGCCGCAGACGCGGCACGGCTCGCCCGCGCGGCCGTAGACCGCGAGTTCCTGCTCGAAGTAGCCGGGCACGCCGTCGGGGCTGATGAAGTCGCGCAACGTCGTGCCGCCGCGGCCGATCGCATAGGCGAGGATGCGCTTCACCTCCGCGGCGAGGCGCGCATGGCGTTCGCGCGAGACGCTGCCGGCCGCACGCGCGGGGTGGATGCCGGCCGCGAACAATGCCTCGCTCGCGTAGATGTTGCCGACGCCGACGACGATCGCCTGGTCCATGAGGAACAGCTTGACCGCGGCACGGCGACCGCGCGAACGCGTCCACAGGTGGTCGCCGTCGAATGCGTCGGACAACGGCTCGGGGCCGAGTCCGGCGAGCAGTTCGTGCGTTTCGCCGCGCGGCTGCCACAGCTGCGAGCCGAACCTCCGCGGGTCGGTGTAGCGCAGCACCTGGCCCGAGTCGAGGCGCCAGTCGACGTGGTCGTGCGGACCGATCGGCGTCGCCGCGGGCAGCACGCGCAGCGATCCGGACATGCCGAGGTGGAGCAGCGCGCTGCCCGGCTCCGTGTGCACGAGCAGGTATTTCGCGCGGCGCTCGATCGCCTCGATGCGCTGCCCCGGCAGCCGGGTTCGCAGTTCGCGCGGGATCGGCCAGCGCAGGCGCGGCTGGCGCACGTCGAGTTCGACGACGCGCCGGCCGACGAGGTGCGGCGCGAGGCCGCGACGCGTCGTTTCGACCTCGGGCAGCTCGGGCACGCGCTCACTCCTTCTGCGACGGCGCGGCCGCCTTGAACAGCAGCGCGCTGAAGCGGTCGGGAACGAGCGCGACCGCGTCGCCGACCGCGACGTAGCGGTCGCCGCGGATCGCGTCGGTGGCGCCGAAACGCAGCTCGGCATCGTCGATGCGCAAGGTCGCGAGCGGCGGCACGAGCCCGATGCGCGCCGGATCGAAGTCGTGCGCGGGATAGCGCACGCGCACGGGCGCATGCGCGATCGCGAGCAGCCGTGCGACGAACGCCTCGTCGGCGGGCGCGTCCGGATCGCGCTGGCGCCAGTGCGCATCGACCTTCCGGTAGTGGCGCGCGGCGCAGCCCGCGCAGGTGACCTCGACGCGCGTCGCCGCGGCGAGGTCGAGCGTGGTCAGCGGATCGAGCGCGAGCGCGCGCTCGCGGCGCAGCTCGGCGAACACGGCCGCGCCGAGCAGCGCGGCGGCGCAGACGAGGAATACGAGCGTGCGCGTGCGTCGCTTCATCGTCGCAGCCTAGCAGGTCGCATCCACTCGATCGTCGTGCGCGTTCAACGACGCCGACGTCGCCATGCGATGAACATCCCCGTGGCCGCGAGCAGCAGGGGCAGCGCGACGAGGAACAGCACGGCCAGCACGGTCAGTGCCGCCTGCGACAGCGCGAGCTGGCGATCCGGCGCCGCATGGTCGGGCACCGCGATCTGCGCGTCGTCGTCGAGCAGCCAGTCGAACATGCGCTGGCCGAGCTCGCGGTTGCCGCCATTGCCGAGGTAGCTGTTGGAGAGGAAATCGCCGTCGCCGACGACGACGACGCGCTGTTCGCGCTTGTCCGGCCGCGGCGAGACGCGACTGAGCGCGAATGCGAGGTCGAGCGGACCGGGGATCTCGCCCGCGTCGGCGTCCTGCCGGACCGTGTCGGCGTTCTCGCCCGCTTTCGGGATGTGTCCCGTCTCGTTCCACGATTTCGTGCTCGAACGCAGCAGCGGCTGCACGGCCCAGTGCGCGTCGGCGAGCTTGGCCAGCGCCGCCGGCTGCGGCAGCAGCGTGGTCAACTTGAAATCGTGCGTGATCGGCGTGGGCGGATACGCGTTGATCGCGACGAAACTCGGGTCCTGCAGGCCGAACGCCTGGCCGTTGCCGTCGACGACGACGCCGGGCAGCACGCGCACGCCGAGTGTGTTCGCGAGTTCCTCGAGGCCTGCATCCTCGCCGGGCTCGGTGAGCCAGAGCAACGCGCCGCCGCGGTCGAGGTAGGCGACCAGCGCGGCGACGAGCGCGGGTTCGAGCTTCACGCGCGGATTGGCGACGACGACGAGTTCGGCGTTATCGGGCACCTTGCCCGTGCTCGCCAGCGGCAGCGGCACGGCACGTATGCCGCGGCTCGCGAGCGCGGCGACGAACGTGCCGAGGTCCGCGTTCGCCTTGCCGAGCGGCTGCCGCTCGCCTTCGCCTTCGAGGAACGCGACGATGCGCTCGCGCGTGCGCGAGAGGCGCAGCAACGCGCTCGAGAATTCGCCCTCGTCGAGCACCTTGAGGCGCTCGCTGCGCTCGCGGTAGCGCACCTCGAGCTCGCCGTCGACGGTGACGCCGGCCGCACGCATCGCGCCCGGGTCCGCATCGGGATCGACGAAGCGAAGCGTGAGATCGGGTTTCGCGCGGCGATAGCGGTCGACGAAGTCGCCGACGACCGCGCGCAGGCCGCCTTGCCGGCTCGCGTAGCTCGTCACCTCGACCGGGCCGTCGAGCGCCTTCAGCAGCGCGAGCGAGTCGGCGCCGAGGCTCGCGCCCTGGCCGTGGCTCCAGTCGCGCGTGAAGCCGAAGCGCGTGCTGAGGAACGCGAGCAGCGCCGCGCAGAGCAGCACGAGCAGAACGTACAGCGCGTGTCCGAGGCGCTCCCGCATCAGTCGGGGCTCCCGCGCAGCGCGTCGAGTCGGCGCGTCGCGAGGGCGACGGCAACTGCGGCGACGAGCACGAAGTAGCCGATGTCGACGCTCGCGACGATGCCGCGGAAGAACGATTCGAGATGCGTCGGCAAGGCGAGGTAGTTGATGCCCGCATTGGTGATGCCTTGCAGGCGCGCGCCGGCATCGACGACCGCAAGCAGCGCGGACAACGCGAATGCGGCCGCCGCGGCGAGCGCGGGCTGGGCCGCCCAGGCCGAACACAGCACGCCGATGCCGGTCAGCGCGCCCGCGAACAGCGCGAGACCGAGCAGCGACGCGGCGATCTTGCCGAGGTCGAGGTGGGTGCCGGCCGCGAGCGCGAGCGGCATTGCGGCGACGAGCGCGACGAGCGCGAGCACGTAGCCGAATGCGCCGATGAACTTGCCGAGCACGATGCGCAGGTCGCCGACGCCGCTCGCGAGCAGCAGCGGCAGGGTCGCCGCGCGGCGCTCGCCCGCGAACGCGCGCATCGTGACGAGCGGTACGAGCGGCAACAGCAGGTTCGACAGGCTGCGCAGCAGCGGTATCGCGACGAGGTCGGTCACGCCGGGCGCGTCCTTGAGCCCGCCGAGTTTCGGCGCGAGGTCGACGAATGCCTGCAGCGCGAGCAAATACTGCCAGGCCATGAAGGCGAGCACGACCGCGGCGAGCGTCCATGCGAACGGCTGCGCACGCAGGCGCCGCCACTCGTGGACGGCGATGAGCAGCGCCGCGCTCATGCAGCGGCGGCCGGCGCATCGCTCGCGGCGATCGCGAGGAAGGTCGCTTCGAGCGGCGGCGCATCGGCGCCGAGTGCCGTCAGTCCGAAGCCGTGGGCGACGACCGCGGCGGAGAACGCATCG
>DASTSE010000090.1:0-2574 GCA_035760865.1 Dokdonella sp. | reverse complement strand
GAACGGTCCCGTCTGCGGGTTGCCGTACAGCGCGCGCGTGTCGTCGTGTGCGTCGATGCCACCGGAGTCGATCGTGCGCGTACGCACCGTATCGCCCGGCCAGATCGTGAGCACGGGCGCGCGATGTGGCGAGAATTCGTTCGCATAGTCGGTCGGCTCGAACGTAAGCGTTCGGGGCGCTCCGCTCGGCCGCTCGGCGATGCGTCGCGCGACGAACGCGTGGCGCACGCGGCGACCGGCGTGGTTGCTGTCGGGCCAGTCCGCGCGACCGCGCAGCGTATCGCCAGTGCGCTCCCCGTCGTACGCGTAGCTCGTGCCGTCGGCGCGCGTCGCGCGCCAGTGCATCATCCTCGCTCGACGCTCGCCCGCGAGCGGATCGCCGTCGAACGTACCGCCGAGCGCGCTGCCGTCGCGCCGCAACTCGAGCAGCGCGTAACTCGGGTTGCCCCACAGGTCGGTCGTGACGAGCCAGCGCTCGCGCGGCGGCGACGCCGGGAACGCGCACGGCGAGACGCCGAAGAGGAGAAGCAGGAGTATCAGGATGCGTGCGCGCATGGCAATGACCCAGGACGGGAGCCCCTACCGGATGCACGACCGCGAAACAGCGTCGCACTCGCGGCCGACATCATGCTCGGCGCGTGCACGCGCCCGCGACGCTCGACGAGCGTCGATCCGTTCGCGGCAGTAGCGGCGATTTTCGACGTCGCCGCCGGATGTCGGGTCTGCGGCGCCGAGTCAGCGGCCGACCTGCTGCTGCCGCTCGGGTGGGTAGCGGTCGCCGTGCACGGCGACGTCGGCGAGCGCAGCGTCGATGTCGGCGAGGTCGGCCGGCGACAGTTCGATCGCGGCCGCAGCGACGTTCTCGTCGAGCCGGTGGCGCTTCGTCGTGCCCGGAATCGGCACGATCCACGGCTTGCGCGCGAGCAGCCATGCGAGCGCGATCTGCGCGGGCGTGACACCCTTCGCCACGGCGAGCGCCGCAATGCGATCGACGAGCGACTGGTTCGCGCGGCGCGCGTCGACCGAGAAGCGCGGCAGCGTCGTGCGGAAGTCGTTGCCTGCGAACGACGTGTTCGCGTCGATCGTGCCGGTGAGGAAGCCGCGCCCGAGCGGGCTGAACGGCACGAACCCGATCCCGAGTTCCTCGAGCGTCGGCATGACGGTCGTTTCGGGCTCGCGCCACCAGAGCGAATACTCGCTCTGCAACGCGGCGACCGGATGCACCGCATGGGCACGACGGATCGTCTCGCTGCCGGCCTCGGACAAGCCGAAGTGCAGTACCTTACCCTCCTCGACCAGGCGCCCGACGGTGCCGGCCACGTCCTCGATCGGCACCGCGGGGTCGACGCGATGCTGGTACAGGAGGTCGATGCGGTCGGCGCGCAAACGCCGCAAAGACGCCTCGGCGACCGCGCGGATGCGCGCGGGTCGGCTGTCGAGGCCCGCGTTCGCATCGGCATCGCGGAAGCCGAACTTGGTCGCGATGACGACGCGATCGCGCAGCGGCGCGAGCGCCTCGCCGACGAGGTCCTCGTTCGTGAACGGCCCGTACACCTCGGCGGTGTCGAACAGCGTCACGCCCTGGTCCACCGCATGGCGGATCAGCGCGATCGCCGCGGCGCGATCGGTAGCGGGACCGTAGGCGTGGCTCAGGCCCATGCAGCCGAAGCCGATCGCCGAAACCTCGAGGCCGCTGCGGCCGAGCATGCGCGTCTTCATGCGTTCTCCTTCTCGGTTCAGCGCGCGAGACTCGCGCTGTCGATGACGAATCGGTACTTGACGTCGCTCTTCTGCATGCGATCGTAGGCTTCGTCGATCTTCTGGATCGGGATCATCTCGATGTCGGCGACGATGCCGCGTTCGGCGCAGAAGTCGAGCATCTCCTGCGTCTCGGCGATGCCACCGATGAACGAACCGGCGATCGCCTTGCGGCCGATGACGATCGCGCCGACGTTCGGGCTCGGATGCGGATGCTCGGGCACGCCGACGAGGCAGAGCGTGCCGTCGCGCTTGAGCAGCGCCGTGAACGCGTCGAGGTCGTGACTCGCGGCGACCGTGTCGAGGATGAAGTCGAAGCTGCGCGCATGCGCGCGCATCTCGGCCACGTTGCGCGAGACGACGACCTCGTCGGCGCCGAGGTCGAGCGCGTCCTGCCGCTTGCCCTCGCTGGTCGTGAACGCGACCGTGTGCGCGCCCATCGCATGCGCGATCTTGATGCCCATGTGGCCGAGCCCGCCGATGCCGACGATGCCGACCTTGCTGCCGGGCCCGACCTTCCAGTGGCGCAGCGGCGAGTACGTGGTGATGCCCGCGCAGAGCAGCGGCGCGACCGCGGCGAGCTGCGCCTTCGAATGACGAATCTTCAACACGAACTTCTCGTCGACGACGATGCGCTGCGAGTAGCCGCCGAGCGTGTGCCCCGGCGGATCCGCGGTGCGTCCGTTGTAGGTGGCGACGAAGCCGTTCTCGCAGTACTGCTCGAGCCCTTCGGCGCACGAGTCGCAGCGCTGGCAACTGCCGACGAGGCAGCCGACGCCGACCGTGTCGCCGACCTTGAACGCAGCGACTGCGTCG
>DASTSE010000089.1:0-8586 GCA_035760865.1 Dokdonella sp. | reverse complement strand
CTCGCTGCGCGTGCCGAAAAGCTGCTCGTGTTCGCCGCGGCGAGCCTCAAGCCATCGCTCGACGCCGTACTCGCGACGCCGCACGCCGCCGCGATCGGCGGCGTCGTGGCGAGCTACGCGGCGAGCTCGCAGCTCGCGCGGCAGATCGAGGCGGGTGCGCCGGCCGCGCTGTTCGTCTCCGCCGACCAGGACTGGATGGATGACGTCGAACGGCACGGGCTCGTCGCCGACGGCACGCGCGCGAACCTGCTCGGCAACGCGATCGTGCTGGTCGCGCCGGACGACAGTCCGGTGAAGCTCGACATCGCGCCCGGCTTCGCGATCGCGGCCGCGCTCGGCAAGGACGGCCGCCTCGCGCTGGCCGAGCCCGACAGCGTGCCCGCGGGCAAGTACGCCAAGACCGCACTGGCGCGGCTCGGCGTGTGGGACACGGTCGCCGCGCGCGTCGTCTCCGCCGACAACGTGCGCGCCGCGCTCAACTTCGTCGCCCGCGGCGAGGCGGCGCTCGGCGTCGTCTATCGCTCCGACGCGGTGTCGGAGCCGGCCGTACGGGTCGTGGCGACGTTTCCCGACGCGACGCATGCGCCGATCGTGTATCCCGTCGCGATCCTCGCCGGCCACGACACGCCCGCCGCGCGCGCGCTGCTCGAGCTGTTGCACGCCCCGGCGGCACGGGCGATCTTCCGCGAGCATGGATTCGATGCGCCGCCGCGCTGACCCGATGCCGCACCCGACCGCGCGTGCGCGGACGGGCGTCGGCGCCCCGGGCGCGGCACCGGCGCGCGCGCGCGGAGCCGCGGCGTGAGCATGCTGCCGCCGGACGAATGGCAGGCGCTCGCGCTGAGCCTGCGCGTCGCTGCGCTCAGCGTGCTCGCCTCGCTGCCGTTCGCGCTCGCGCTCGCCTGGCTCATGTCGCGCCGGCGTTTCCCCGGACGGCTGCTGCTCGAGTCGCTGCTGTTCCTGCCGCTGATCCTGCCGCCTGTCGTCACCGGCTACGCCCTGCTCGCGCTGCTCGGCCGCCACGGGCCGCTCGGCGCACTGCTCGAGCAGGTCGGCATCGTCGTCGCGTTCCGCTGGACCGGGGCGGTGATCGCCGCGGCCGTGATGGGCTTCCCGCTGCTCGTGGTCACCGTGCGCGTCGCATTCGACAACGTCGACCGCCGCCTCGAGGCCGCGGCCGAAACCCTCGGCGCCGGCGCCTGGCGCCGTTTCGCGACCATCACCCTGCCGCTGTCGCTGCGCGGCATCGCGGCCGGATGCGTGCTCGCGTTCGCGCGCGCGTTCGGCGAGTTCGGCGCGACGATCAGCTTCGTGTCGAACATCCCCGGCGAAACGCGCACGCTGCCGATCGCAATCTACGAGCTGCTCAACACGCCCGGCGGCATGCCCGGCGTGCATCGCCTCGCGCTCGTCGCGCTCGTCGTCGCGCTCGGCGCGAGCGCGGCCGCGGCGACGATCGCGGGCGGCACGCCGTGGCGCAGGAGCGCGACGTGATCGAGCTCGCGCTGCGCCATTCGTACGCGGATCTCGAGCTCGACCTCGCGTTCCGTTCGCAAGCGCGCACGCTCGCGTTGTACGGCGACTCGGGCGCGGGCAAGACGAGCGTGCTCAATGCGATCGCGGGCCTGCTCGCGCCACAGGCCGGTCGCATCGCGATCGACGGCGACGTGCTGCTCGACACCGCGCGCGGCGTGTCGGTGCCGGTATCGCGGCGGCGGATCGGCTACGTGTTCCAGGACGGCCGCCTGTTTCCGCACCTGAGCGTGCGGCGGAACCTGCTCTACGGCGCCGACGGGCCGTCGGACCAGTTCGCGCTGGTGGTCGAGCTGCTCGGCCTCGCCGCGCTGCTCGATCGACGCCCGGACAGCCTCTCCGGCGGCGAACGCCAGCGCGTCGCGATCGGCCGCGCCCTGCTGTCCGAGCCGCGCGCGCTGCTGCTCGACGAGCCGCTGACCGGCCTCCACGCGCAGGCGCGCCTGCAGGTGCTCGACCACCTGCGTCGACTCAAGCGCGAACTGCGCGTGCTCACCGTGCTCGTGAGCCACCATGCGGACGAGGTCGCGGCGCTCGCGGACGAGGTCGTGCGCGTCGACGCGGGTCGCGTCGTGCAGCAGCAGCCGATCGCCGACTTCGCCGCACGCGATGCGCCCGATGCGCGCGCGTCCTGAGCCCGCCGCCGCGCCGCTAGGCGTGGCGGGCCGGATTCGCTAGGCTAGGCATTCGATTCGAACGATCGTTTGAGGTCGCCATGCCGCCGCGCCACGCCTTCCCCGCGATGCTCCTGACCGGCCTGCTCGCCGCATGCGGCAGCGGCGGTCCGCCGCGCAAGGTGCATCCGTCGACCGCATCGATCCAGCAGCTCGCCGTCCAGCCCGACGGCAGCTGGAAGATCACCTTGCGCATCCAGAACTACAGCACGTTCGCGATGCACTACAGCCGCATCGATGCGGGCCTGTCGATCGACGGCAAGGCGCTCGGCCGGCTCGAGGCCGCGCCCGACATCGACATCGTCGGCAACAACGGCGACGTCGTCGAGACGACCTTCCGGCCGGCGGCGAAGACGGCCTTCGGCACCGACATCGCCTACGCGCTGAAGGGCACGATCGAGACGAGCGAGCCGAAGGAAAGCTTCACGTTCGAGACCGCGAGCCGGCTCACGCCCGTGCCCGGGGTTCCGGACACGTACCGCTGACGGCGGCGCATCCGCGCCGTCCGCCGCGCGTCCTCGCGCGGCCACGCCCTGGAGAACACGATGAGCCGATACAGAGCCCCGCTCGCCGACTTGCGCTTCGCGTTGTACGACGTGCTCGAGGTCGAGAAGACCTACGCGCGCCTGCCCGGCTGCGCGGAAGCGACGCGCGACGTGATCGACGCCGTGCTCGAGGAAGCGGCGAAGTTCGCCGAGCAGGTACTCGCCCCGCTGAACCAGAGCGGCGACGCCGAAGGCTGCACGTACGACAAGGCGACGCAGAGCGTGCGCACGCCCAAGGGCTTCAAGGACGCATTCGCGAAGTACGTCGACGGCGGCTGGATCGGCCTCACCGCCGCGCCCGAATTCGGCGGCCAGGGCCTGCCCGAAACGCTCGGCGCCGCGCTCAAGGAAATGGTCGACTCGGCGAACCTGTCGTGGGGCAACTACCCGATGCTCTCCCACGGCGCGTCGTCGGCGCTCGAGCACCATGGCGAGGACTGGCAGCGCGAGGTGTTCCTCAAGCCGCTCGTCGCGGGCACCTGGACCGGCACGATGTGCCTGACCGAGCCGCATTGCGGCACCGACCTCGGCCTGCTCAAGACGCGCGCCGAGCCGGTCGGCGACGGCAGCTACCGCGTCAGCGGCACGAAGATCTTCATCACCGCGGGCGAGCACGACTTCGTCGACAACATCCTGCACCTCGTGCTGGCGCGCCTGCCGGACGCGCCCGCGGGCGTGAAGGGCATCTCGCTGTTCCTCGTGCCGAAGTTCAAGGTCGGCCGCGACGGCAAGGTCGGCGAACGCAACGCGCTCGCCTGCGGCTCGATCGAGCACAAGATGGGCATCCATGGCTCGGTCACCTGCGTCATGAACTTCGACGGCGCCGAAGGTTGGCTCGTCGGCCAGCCGAACAAGGGGCTCGCCGCGATGTTCACGATGATGAACACCGCGCGCCTCGCGGTCGGCCTGCAGGGCCTCGGGCTGACCGAACGCGCGTACCAGAACGCGCTCGCATACGCACGCGAGCGCCTGCAGATGCGTTCGCTGTCCGGCGCGAAGTTTCCCGACAAGCCGGCCGATCCGCTGATCGTGCACCCGGACGTGCGCCGCATGCTGCTCACGCAGAAGGCCTTCGCCGAGGGCGAGCGCGCGCTCGCGCTGTACGCCTACCTGCAGGAGGACATCGCCAGGCACTCGACCGATGCGGCCGAGCGCGAACGCGCGGAGGCGCTCGTCTCGTTCCTCACCCCGATCGTCAAGGGCCTGCTCACCGAGACCGGCATCGAATGCACGTACCACGCGCTGCAGGTGTTCGGCGGCCACGGCTTCATCGTCGAGCACGGCATGGAGCAGTTCGCGCGCGACGCGCGCATCACGACCCTGTACGAAGGCACCACGCAGATCCAGGCGATCGACCTGCTCGGCCGCAAGGTCATGCAGCTGCAGGGCGTCGGGCTCAAGCACTTCCTCGCCGAGATCGGCGCGTTCTGCGCGAAGCACGCCGGCAACGCCGCACTCGCCGAGTTCGTCGCGCCGCTCGGCGCCGCGGCGAAGGAATGGGGCGAGCTCACGCTCGAACTCGGCAAGCGCGCGGCCGCGAATCCGGAGGAAATGGGCGCGGCCGCGTACGACTACCTGTTCTATTCCGGCTACATCGCGCTCGCCTACGTCTGGGCGCGCAGCGTCGCGGCCGCCGACGCCTCCGCACACGCGGCCGAGTTCAAGGCGGCCAAGCGCAGTACCGCCCGCTTCTACTACGCGCGCATCCTGCCGCGCACGCAGGCGCACGCCGCGGCGATGCGCAGCGGCGCGGCGAACCTGCTCGAGCTGCCCGACGCGCAGTTCGATTGAGGGCCGGGTGTCGAGGGCCGAGGGCTGAAGCACCACGCCTGCGGCCGCTCCGGGATGTCTTCGCCCGGAGCGCCGCGTTGCAGGGCCGGGTCGAACGGTCGCACGGCCGCCGAACAGGCGCGTTCGAGTCCGGTCGCTGCACGCGACGCGAACGTCGACGAGCGCCACCGACGAGCAGGCCGGCGCGCCGCGATGGTGGACGCGGCGCGCGCCGACGCCGCATTGTCGTACCATCCGTCGCAGCCGACCGTCCGCCGAATCGCTGCATGGCCTCGCCGCCCGACGTGCGCACCGACCTTTCGATCCGCCTCGCGAACGCGGACGATGACGAGTTCATCCTCGGCCTCGTCGGGCGCTTCGTCGAGTTCGAGTTGCCGCCGTGGCGTCGGCGCGGCGAATGCGCGCAGGGTATCCGCAACGACATCGCCCGCCACCTGCTCGATCAGCCTGCGGGGTCGCATGTGTTCGTCGCCGAGAACGCGGAGGGCGAGCGCGTCGGTTTCCTGCACCTGCAGGCCGCGACCGACTACTTCACCTCGGCGCAGAACTGCCACATCGCCGATCTCGCGGTCGCGCCCGCATTCGACGGCCAGGGCATCGGCGCGGCCCTGCTCGACCATGCCGAAGCGTGGGCGCGGGCGCACCATTGCCGCCATCTCACGCTCGCGGTGTTTCCGGGCAACGCGCGCGCTCGCGCGCTGTACGAACGCCACGGCTATGGCATCGACGTGCTGCGCATGGCCAAGCCGGTCCGCTGAACGTCGCGAAAGCGTCAATTTCCTGCCATCGGGCTTTTGTTCTATGCTCGCGACGCCCCGGCCCCGCGGTTGGGGGCTTGCCACCGCTTTTCGTCGACGAGAACGGAGGTCACGATGCTTGCGGAAGTCAAAGCTTCCGGCGACATCCACAGTACCCGCGTCCTGTCCCTGGACTCCACCGGGCGCATCCTCGACTGGATGAGCTGGCAGGACGCGGTGTGCCTCTACGTGCGCGGTGCCGTCGCCTGGACGCTCGGCGACCCGTGCCTCACGATCCACGGCGGATACAACCAGCGCAGCGGAGAGCAGAGCCTGCTCGACCTGCATCCGATCGTCGCCAGCACGGGCCATGTCCGGCCGCACGCGATCGATCCCGCGCCCGCGCTCACGAACGTCGCGCTGTTCGCGCGCGATCGCATGCTGTGCCTCTATTGCGGCGAGCACTTCAGTCGCGGCGAACTCACGCGCGACCATGTCGTACCGGTTTCCAAGGGCGGGCGCGACACCTGGGTCAACGTCGTCACCGCGTGCTGGTCGTGCAACGTCAGGAAGGGCAACCGCACGCCGCAGCAGGCGGGCATGCCGCTGCTCGCGGTCCCGTACCGCCCGAGCTGGGTCGAGCACCTGATCCTGTCGAATCGCAACATCCTCGCCGACCAGATGCAGTTCCTCGTCAATCACCTGCCGCGCGATCGTCGCCCGCAATAGCCCGTGACGACCGAAGCCGCCGCGCGCTTCGCGCGCCTGCGCCTGCTCGCCGGCATCGGCCGGCATCCGTCGGCGATCCTCCTGTTGGCCCAGCTCGCGGCGCTGCTCGCCTATCCGTACGTCGAGGGCACCGCGGCCGGCGCGGCCTGGTTCGGCGCGTTCGGCGTGGTCGTGCTGCTGCTCGCGATGCGCATGGTCCATCGCACCGCGGGGCGTACGCGGCTCGCCGTCGCGGTCGCGCTCGCCGTCCCCGCGGTCGCCTCCAACCTCGTCGCTGTGCTCGGCGGCCAGGCCTGGCTCGCGCCGTGGTCGGCGGCGCTCGAGGCGCTGTTCTATTTCCATGCGGCCGCCTGCCTCGTCGCCTACATGCTCGCCGACCGGCGCGCGACCAGCGACGAGCTGTTCGCAGCGGGCGCGACCTTCACGCTGCTTGCGTGGGCGTTCGCCTACGTGTTCGTCGCGTGCCAGCTGCTGCAGCCCGGCAGCTTCGTCGCCGCAGTGAACCCGGCGGCCCCGCGCAGCTGGACCGAGCTGCTGTACCTCAGCTTCGTGCTGCTGTCGAGCACCGGCATCGGCGACGTGATGCCGTTGCGGCCGCTCGCTCGCGCGCTCGCGAGCCTCGAGATCTTCGTCGGGGTGATGTACCTCGCGCTCGTCGTCTCGCGCCTGGTCGGGCTGACGATGGTCGCGCGCACGGAACGCTGAACGTCGCGCGGCGTTATCATCGCAGGCTTCCAGCTGCAGCGAAGTCGAGCCGATGGCATCGAAACCGCATCCGCCACGCGTCGAGGCGCTCGCGAGCACCGACGCGTTGCCCGTCGCGCCATCGCTCGGCGCAAGCCTCGACGCTGCGCGCATGCCGCGGCGCTCCACGCTCGTCGATCGCCGCGTCGTCGTGATCAGCGTCGTCGCGGGCGTGATCGCCGCGGCCGCCGCGCTCGTCGCGCAGGTGCTGACGGCGCTCATCGGCCTCGTGACGAACCTCGCGTTCTACGGGCGCTGGTCGACCGCGTTCGCCTCGCCGGCCGGACATCGCCTCGGTGCGTGGGTCATCCTCGTCCCGGCCGTCGGCGGACTCGTTGTCGGCGCGATGGCGCGATGGGGTTCGCGCGCGATCCGTGGCCACGGCATTCCCGAAGCGATGGAACAGGTGCTGCTCAACGAATCGCGGATCCCGCCGCGGATCACGTTCCTCAAGCCGCTGTCGTCGGCGGTCGCGATCGGCACCGGCGGGCCGTTCGGTGCCGAAGGTCCGATCATCGCGACCGGCGGCGCGCTCGGTTCGCTGTTCGGCCAGCTGCTGCGCGTGACCGCGGGCGAACGCAAGACCCTGCTCGCCGCGGGCGCCGCCGCGGGCATGGCGGCGGTGTTCGGTTCGCCGCTGTCGGCGATCATCCTCGCGATCGAGCTGCTGCTGTTCGAACTCAAGCCGCGCTCGTTGATCCCCGTCGCGCTCGCGACGGTGGTCGCCACCGGCGTGCGGCACGCGCTGGTCGGCACGGCGCCGGTGTTCCCGATGCCCGCGCTCGCCGAACCCGGCGGCATCGCGCTCGCGTTCTACGTCGCGCTCGGCGCGCTGATCGGCCTCGTCAGCGTCGCCACCACGCGCATCGTCTACGGCATCGAGGATCTGTTCGAGAAGCTGCCGATCCACTGGATGTGGTGGCCCGCGCTCGGCGGCATCGCAGTCGGCCTGATCGGCTGGTACGCGCCGCTCACGCTCGGCGTCGGCTACACCAATATCGAGGACATCGTCGCCGGCCGCCTCGGCGTCGCGCTGCTCGCCTCGCTCTGCGTGATGAAGTTCCTGTCGTGGTCGATCGCGCTGGGCAGCGGCACGTCCGGCGGCACGCTCGCGCCGCTGTTCACGATCGGCGGCGCGCTCGGCGCGCTGGTCGGCATCGCGTTCGCGGCGGCCGCGCCGCGACTCGGCATCGATCCCCGCGTCGCCGGCCTCGTCGGCATGGCGGCGATCTTCGCCGGCGCCTCGCGCGCGCTGCTCGCCTCGATCGTGTTCGCGTTCGAGACGACGCGCCAGCCGGTAGGCCTGCTGCCGCTCATCGGCGGCTGTACCGCGGCCTATCTCGTCTCGGCGCTGCTCATGCGCACCACGATCATGACCGAGAAGATCGCGCGCCGCGGCGTGCGCGTGCCGAGCGAGTACGCAGCCGACTTCCTCGAACAGATCGCCGCCGGCACGGCCTGCACGCGCGAAGTCGTCTCGCTGCGTGCCGACGACCGCCTCGGCGACGTGCGCCGTTGGCTCAACTCCGGCAAGGCCGAGGCGCAGCACCAGGGCTATCCGGTGCTCGATGGCGACGACCGCGTGCGCGGCGTGCTGACCCGCCGCGACCTGCTCGACGCGCGCGTGCCCGACCTGCATCGCGTCGGCGACATGGTGCGGCGCACGCCGATCGTCGTGCGCGAGGACCATTCGTTGCGCGAGGCGGCCGACCACATGGTCGCCGAGAATGTCGGTCGCGTGATCGTCGTCGCGACGCACGCGCCGCACGCGATGGTCGGCATCCTCACCCGCGGCGACCTGCTCGCCGCGCATGCGCGACGCCTGCGCGAAGC
>DASTSE010000088.1:0-6698 GCA_035760865.1 Dokdonella sp. | reverse complement strand
GGTTGCAGCAGCTCGCGCTCGATCGCGGCGGCCTTGCCTGCGTGCGGCTCGATGCCGGCGAGGATGCCGTAGTTGACGACATCGACGTCGGCGAGCGGCACGACGTCGTCGAGGTAGGTGCGGCGCTCGGGCGAAGTCGGCGCCTGGCCGTGGTCGGATACGACGACGATGTCGGTCGTGTCGAGGCGCCCGCGCCGGCGCAGGCCGTCGACGAGTCGCGCGAGCGCCGCGTCGACGCGCGCGAGCGCGGCGTCGACGTCGCCCGAATCGGGCCCGTGCGCGTGGCCTTCGTGATCGACCTGGTCGAAATACAGCGTGAGGAAGCGCGGTCGCGTTGGCACGGGCAGGTCGAGCCAGGCGAGGATCTGGTCGACGCGCGCGTCGGGCTCGACCGCGCGGTCGAACGGCTTCCAGAACGTCGGCCGCACGCCCGCGATCGCGACCGACGAGCCGGGCCAGAACATCGTCGCGCTGCGCACGCCCTGTTTCTCGGCGGTGACCCACAGCGGCTCGCCGCCCCACCAGCGCGGATCCTCGATCGTCGACTGTTCCTTGTAGACGAAGCCGTGCTGGAACGCGGGATCCGTCATGCGGTTGTTGACGATGCCGTGGTGGTCCGGATACAGCCCGGTCACGAGCGTGTAGTGGTTCGGGAAGGTCAGGGTCGGGAACGCGGGCTTGAGCGCTTCGGCGCGCACGCCGTCGGCGGCGAGCGCCGCGAGCGCCGGCGTGCGCCCGCGTTCAAGGTAGTCGGCGCGGAAACCGTCGATCGAGACGAGGATCAGCGGCGTTTGCGCCGCGACCTCGCGTCGCTGGACGACGCCGCTGCAGGCGGTGAAGGCGAAGCAGAGCAGGGCAACGAGGACGGTGCGACGCATGATCGGTTCCGCGGGCGATCGAGCCGCGTATGGTCGCCGAAACGGCGCCCGCGTGCCTAGCGGGCGTTCGACTCAGCCCGCGCGGGCGAGCGCTGGCGTCGCACCGATGCGCCCGTCGACCTGCGCGCGCGTCGGCACCGGTACGTAGCAGCCGCCGCGCCCGACGTCGAAGTTGCGATAGCGGTCGAGGAGTCCGCCGTAGACGTGCAGCGTGACCGCCGCGCGTCGCGCGGAAAGGTTGGTGCAGCGATGCGCGTGGCCCTGCGTGCCGAGGAACGCACAGGACTGGCCCTCCTCGAGCACCGCCGTGCCGACGTGGCGCAGCGCGCGCCCGTCGCCGAGCTCGTAGTCCTCGACGCTGAGCGTGCCCTGCAGCACCATCTCGATGCCCCACAGGCCCGCGTGGTCGTGGATCGGCGTCGCATGACCGGCCGGCCAGACCATGATCAGCCCCGTGTAGCGGCCCTCGCGCTCGCACTCGTAGAGCCAGCGCGTGAACTGCTGCGGATGCTCGTCGCAGATCGCGCGCAGCGCGCGGCGATCCTTGGGCGAATACCACACCGCGTCGCGCAGGCCCGCGTGCACGCGATCGAGCGCGTCGCGCCCGAACGCGACAAGGCAGGACGCCATGTAGGCGCGCACACTGCGCGTGACATCGAGGTCGATCGCGGTCATGCAGCCACCCCAGGGACGGTGAGCGATGTCCACTGCATCACACTCTTCGTTAAGTCTTCGATAAGGCGTGTCGCCGCAGCCACCGCCATTCTCGAACTCCGCTCAAGACATCGTGCTAGTGCGTTGAATGGACGCGGATCGTGCCGCGCTATGATGCAGGCCCCTTGAGCGAGGCCGCCGCATGACCCTGTTCGATCCCCTGGCGCTCGGCGACATCGTCCTGCGCAACCGCATCGCGGTTTCGCCGATGTGCGAGTACTCGGCCGCCGACGGCGTGCCCGACGACTGGCACCTCGTGCATCTCGGCAGCCGCGCGGTTGGCGGCGCCGGACTCGTGTTCACCGAGGCGACCGCGGTGTCGGCCGAAGGCCGCATCTCGCCGGGCGACACCGGCCTCTGGAACGACGCGCAGCAGGCCGCGTGGACGCGCATTGCCGCGTTTATCGCATCGCAGGGCGCCGTCGCGGGCATCCAGCTCGCGCACGCGGGGCGCAAGGCGAGCACCGACGTGCCGTGGCGCGGTGGCAAGCCGCTGCACGGAGCGGCGGCGTGGACGACGCTCGCGCCGAGCGCGATCCCGTTCGACGCGGGCTATCCGGCACCGATCGCGCTCGACGAGGCGGGCATCGCCAAGGTCGTCATGGACTACCGCGCTGCCGCGGCCCGCGCTGCGGAGGCAGGGTTCGGCGTGATCGAAGTGCACGCCGCGCACGGCTACCTCATCCACGAGTTCCTCTCGCCGTTGTGCAACGAACGCGACGATCGCTGGGGCGGCGATCTTGCCGGTCGTGCGCGCCTGCTGCGGACCGTCGTCGCCGCCGTACGCGACGCCTGGCCGCGCCCGCGGCCGCTGTTCGTGCGCGTGTCGGCGACGGACTGGGTCGCCGGCGGCTGGGACATCGACGAATGCGTCGAGCTTGCGCGATGGCTGCGCGCCGACGGCGTCGACCTCGTCGACTGTTCTTCGGGCGGCGCGGTCGCGCACGCGAAGGTGCCCGTCGCGCCCGGCTACCAGGTGCCGTTCGCCTCGCGCATCCGCCGCGAAGCCGGCATCGCGACCGGCGCGGTCGGCCTCATCACGAGCGCGACGCAGGCGAACGACATCATCGTGCGCGGCGATGCGGATCTCGTGCTGCTCGCGCGCGAGATGCTGCGCGATCCCTACTTCGCGCGCCGCGCCGCGGCGGAACTCGGCGTCGCGATCGAGGCGCCGCCGCAATACCGGCGCGCGTGGTGACCGCGCAGGGCGGGCCGAGCGTGCGGCGCGAGTGCCGCCGACCCGTCAGGCCGTGCGTGCGCGCCGCTGCGGATTGGGCAGGAACCACGCGAGCAGGCCGAGCGCAGGCAGCCACGCGCAGAGCCCGTAGACCGCTTCGATGCCGATGTGGTCGGCGAGTTCGCCGAGTACCGCCGCGCCGAGGCCGCCCATGCCGAACGCGAAGCCGAAGAACAGGCCCGCGATGACGCCCGTGCGGCCGGGCACGAGTTCCTGCGCGTAGACGATGATCGCCGAGAACGCCGACGACAGGATCAGGCCGATCACGATCGTGAGCACGGTGGTCCAGAACAGGTTCGCGTGCGGCAGCAGCAGTGTGAACGGCAGCACGCCGAGGATCGAGCCCCAGATCACGTAGCGACGACCGATGCGGTCGCCGACCGGGCCGCCGACGAGCGTCCCTGCGGCGACCGCGCCGAGGAACGCGAACAGGTGCAACTGCGCGTCCTGCGCGCCGAGGTGGAACTTCTGCATGAGGTAGAACGTGTAGTAACTGCTGATGCTCGCGAGATAGAAGTACTTCGAGAAGATCAGCATGCCGAGCACGAGCAGGGTCGTCGCGACCGTGCGGCGCGGCAGGCGCGATGCGCGCTGGGCGACGCCGGCCGCGCGATGCGCCGGGATGTGCACGCGGTACCACGCGCCGATGCGCGCGAGCAGGACGATCGCGACGAGCGCGGCGATCGCGAACCACGCGACGCTGCCTTGGCCGCGCGGCATCACGATGAAGGCCGCGAGCAGCGGCCCGCTCGCCGAGCCGACGTTGCCGCCGACCTGGAACAGCGACTGGGCGAGCCCATGTTGGCCGCCCGACGCCATGCGCGCGACACGCGAGGATTCCGGATGGAACACCGACGAACCCGAGCCGATCAGCGCGGCCGAGAGCAGCAGCAGCGGGAAGGTCGTCGCCCGCGACAGCAGCAGCAGGCCGGCCAGCGTGAAACCCATGCCGATCGCGAGCGAGTACGGCATCGGTCGCTTGTCGGTGTAGATGCCGACGAACGGCTGCAGCAGCGATGCGGTGAGCTGGAACGTCAGCGTGATGAGTCCGATCTGGCCGAAGTCGAGCGCGAACGATTGCTTGAGCAGCGGATAGATCGCCGGCAGCAACGACTGGATGAGGTCGTTGAGCAGATGGCAGGTGCTCAGCATCGCGAGGATCGGGAACGCCGTGCGCGCGGCATCGGCGGCCGGGCCGCCGAACGGATCGGCCGGCGTCACGGGCGCGTCGGCCAGCACGCCCGAGGCGGGAGAAGGGTTCTGCATTCGGCTGTCGGAGATCAGGGGAGCGCAGCCCGCATTATCGAACAGGTCAGGTGTGCGTGCGATCGGCGCAGCCGGCAACGACCGAGGGGCCGATGTTCCGCCGCGCGACGCGGGTCGCGCCGAGCCGCTAGCTCGCGCCCGCCGGAGCGAGCTGAAGCCGCATGACGCGGTCGGTCTGCCGGTCGCCGCCGACGTCGAACGTCTTGCAACCGACGTCGACGTAGCCGCATTTGGCGTAGAACGCGATCGCGCGCGGGTTGCGTTCCCATACGCCGAGCCAGAGGCAGTGCGCGCCGAACTCGCGCGCCGCGGCGCATGCCGCCTGCATCAGGCGCTGCGCGACGCCACTGCCGTGCGCGCCGCGGTCGACGTAGAAGCGCTGCAGTTCGGCCGCGTTCGTCGCGCCGACACAGGCGGGCGCTTCGCCACGCCGGTGCACCTGCGCGTACGCGACGAGTTCGCCGTCGCGCGTCGCGAGCAGGGTGACCGTGTCGGGGTCGGCGAGTTCGCGCGACTGCTGCTCGACGCCGTAGGTGGCGTCGAGGAATGCCCGCAGCCGCGATGGATCGTTCGCGGCGCCGAAGGTATCGGCGAATGTGCGCGCGGCGAACGCGGCAAGCGATGCCGCGTCGGCAGGGATGCCGCGGCGGAGGGTCAGTCGTTCCATGCGCGTGCCGGCGGTCGTCGAGGGCAGGTGCAGTCTCGCGCCGTTCGCGCCCGCGACGACAGGACCAGTGGCGCGCGGCCGCACGGGGCCGCCGCGCGGCGCATCAGTGGCGCTTCGCGAGCGGCGGCGAGGATTCCATCGCGCGGAACACATCGGCGACGTCGTTGTCGTCGAACACGTAGCGGCGGTTGCAGAATTCGCAGTGCACCTCGATCGAGCCCTGTTCGGCGAGCGTCGCGTCGGCCTCGTCGCGGCCGAGCGAGCGCAGCATCGCTTCGACGCGCTCGCGCGAGCACGTGCACGCGAACACGAGCGGCTGCGGCGGCTGCAGGCGCACGTCCTCGTCGTGGAACAGGCGCAGCAGCAGCTGGTCGGGCGGAAGCTCGAGCAGCTCCCGCGGCGTCACCGTCGCGAGCAGGTGGCCGACGCGGTTCCAGCCGTCGTCGTCGACCGCGCCCATGCCGCCTTCGCGTGCGACCTGCTGCAACAGCAGGCCGCCGCAGCGTCCGTCCGCCTCGGCGAGCACGACGCGCGTGGGCAACTGCTCGGAACGCTCGAAGTAGTTCTCGAATGCGTGCGCGAGGTCGCCGCCTTCGACCGGCACCATGCCCTGGTAGCGCGTGTCGGTGACGAGGTTCTCGATCGTGATCGCGAGCCGCGCCTGCGGGTCGAGCCGGATCGGCGCCGCGGGCGGCGTGCCGTTCCAGCGCGCGATGCCGCGCACGCAGCCGTCGTGCGTGCATTCGGCGAACAGCAGGCGCAGCGGGCCGTTGCCCTGCAGTTGCACCGAAAGGCGGCCGTCGAACTTGATCGTGCTCGTGAACAGCGCGCTCGCGGCAACCGCCTGGCCGAGCAGTTCGCCGAGCGTTCCGGGATAGTCCCCGTTCGAGCGCAGGTCCTGCCAGCCGCGTTCGAGGCGGACGAACGCGCCGCGCACGCCCGCGCGCTCGAGCTGGAAGCGGTGCAGCAGATCGTTCGGCGAGTTCATTGCGCGCCGACCGCCGTGTCGTGATGCTCGTCCAACGCCGCGCTCCGTGTTCGATTCGCGGAAAGTCTAGCGGCGCGGACGCGCGGCAGGCAACGAAACGCCGGCGGCCCCGAGGCCGCCGGCGTGCGAGCCGGTCGCGTCAGTCGTCGTCGCGGTCGTGCCGCTTGTAGTGGGCGATCACCCACTCGTTGCGCTCGTACGGCTTGTCGGTATCGAGCTCGATGTTCACGCCACCGCGCGTGATGTAGGTGCGATACGTCTCGGGCAACTCCGCGGCCGAGCGCCAGTCGTTGCCCTCGCGCCAGTAGTACACCTTGGCCTCCGGCGCGAAATAGATGTCGTGATCGCCGTAGTAGACGTAGCGGTGATGGCCCTTCTTGACCGTCGTGGTCGTCGTCGTCGTTTCCGTCGTCGTGGTCTGCTGGGCGACCGCCGGCAGCGCGGTCAGGGCGATCGTCGCGGTCGCAATGATCAAGCTGGTACGAAGGTTCATGGCGTTTCCTCGTTGGGCAATCGGAAGAACATCGGCGCACGCAGCGGCCGTTGTTCGTCGAGGAAGGCTACGCCGCGGCGCTGAACCGCGACGGCGGCGCGCCTGAACGGGACAGCGCGCATTCACGCGCGCACGATGGCCGTCGCGACGCATCGAAAATCCAACGCAGCGCGTGCTTTCCGCGACGTCGGTGTCGCGTTCAGGCGGCCTTGCGCGCGCCGAGCGCGGAGAGCAGGTCGCCCGCGGCGCGCAGCCGCTCGTTCGCGCCTTCGATCGGCAGCTTGAAGCGCAGCTTGTCCTGGCCGTCGAGCGCGTACACGCGCGGTTGCGACTGGATCAGGCGAATCACCGTGAGCGGATCGACCGCGGGATTCGGGCGGAAGATCACCCGCCCGCCGCTCGCGCCGAGCTCGAGCTTGCGGATGCCGAGCGGTGTCGCCGCGAGCTTGAGTGAC